>PXRQ01000069.1 GCA_003022005.1 Halobacteriales archaeon QS_5_70_15 | reverse complement strand
GTCCCCGGGGGACCGGCGACCTGCCCGGCGAGCGCGTCGCCCTTCGTCACCGAGGGGTCAAGGCCGGTCCCGACGCCGACGAGCCCGCCGGGCCGCACGGAGTCGACCATCCGCCCGCCGGCCTGGACCGACCGGACGGACGTCGAGACCGCCTCGTAGGGGCCGTCCTCCTCCTTCTGGCGGCCGGGGCGGACCTCGATGTCGTCCCCGACCTCGAGGACCCCCTGCGAGAGCGACCCGCCGACGACCCCGCCCTTCAGGTCCTCGTGGGTCGTCCCCGGGCGGTTGATGTCGAACGAGCGGGCGACCTGGAGCCGCGTGTCGGCGTCCGGGTCGCGCTCGGGGGTCGGGATCTCCTCCTCGATGGCGGCGATCAGCAGGTCGATGTTCACCTCCTGCTGGGCCGACAACGGGACGATCGGTGCCCCCTCGGCGACGGTCCCCTCGATGAACGATTCGATCTCCCGCTTGTTCTCTCGGGCTTCCTCGGCGTCGGCGACGAGGTCGATCTTGTTCTGGGCGATGACGATGTTCTCGATGCCGATGATGTCCAGCGCCATCAGGTGCTCCTCCGTCTGGGCCTGGGGCACCGGTTCGTTCGCGCCGATCACCAGGACCGCGCCGTCCATGATCGCAGCACCCGAAAGCATCGTCGCCATCAGCGTCTCGTGGCCCGGGGCGTCGAGGAAGGAAACGGTACGAAGGAACTCCGTCTCCTCGCCGTCGACCTCCGCCTCGACCGTGAAACACTCCGGCGGGTCCACGCCCGGTACCCGCCGGAACGTCGCGTCGGCGTACCCCAGGCGGATGGAGATGCCCCGCTTCATCTCTTCGGAGTGCTGGTCGGTCCACTGGCCCGAGAGGGCCTGGACCAGGGTCGTCTTCCCGTGGTCCACGTGGCCGACCAGCCCGATGTTCACCTCCGGTTGTCGATGTGTTCCCGACATCAGTAATGTAGTGGCTATCGGCTCCTGCGGCGTATAAGGCTACCGAACCATCTTTTTGCTCGTCGGGCTTCCTCGCTCGCGCCTCCGGCGCCCGCTGCGGGAGCCACTCCTCGTAAAAACATGGGTGAAAGAGGCCGCCCCTCGGCCCCGCGGGCCTCGGGGCGGTGAACCTCGCTCGCTTCGCTCGCTCGGATGCTCTGATACGGCCGTGCGTCGTCGCTCGTGATCGCCGAAACCCGGTACCCGGTCGGGCGATCACCGATACATCGGTATACAGGACCGTGTGACGATTTCCGATACCGCGGGAGGTGTGGCCCCTTCCGAGTGTCGCCGTTCGTTCCGGCGGCTCGCTGTCGTCCGGTAGGAACAGCGGACGGTCGGAGACGACCGCCGCGTCCCGAGAAACACGGGGATGGCTCAAAAGCGCGTTTCAGCGAAGGTTTTAGCCGCTTCGTACGCTACCAGTCGTACATGAGCGAATCACGCGAGTCCGGAGAGGAGAGCACGCTCCTCACCTGCGAGGAGTGTCTCCCGCCCGCGGAGGCGTTCGCCGTCGTCGGCAACGAGACCCGACTGCGGATACTCGAGGCGCTCCGGGAGGCCGACCGGCCGGCCGCGTTCTCGGACCTGCGTCGCCGGGTCGGAATGCGCGACTCCGCGCAGTTCAACTACCACCTCGACAAGCTGGTGGGGCAGTTCGTCCGCAAGACCCAGGAGGGATACGAGTTCCGGCAGGCCGGACGCGCGGTCATCCGGTCGGTGCTGGCGGGCACGCTGAACCAGAGCCCCGAACTCGATCCGTTCCCCGTCGAGGGGACCTGCGTCGACTGCGGGAGCACGCTGCAGACCCGCTACGAGGACGAGCACTTCCACATCGAGTGTTCGGAGTGCGGCCGGTCCCACGGCGGCTACCCGTTCCCGCCCGGCGGGCTGGAGGACCGCACCCGGGAGGAGGCCCTCGACGCCTTCAACCAGCGCGCCCGACACCTCTCCTGTCTCTCGAAGGACGGCGTCTGCCCGGAGTGCAACGGCCGGATGGAGACCAACGTCCGGCACGCGACCGAGACGGACGCGATGGGCCTCGAGATCCGGGTCGACTACGAGTGTGTGCGCTGTAACCTCACGACGAGCTCCTCGACCGGGCTCGCGCTGCTCGACGACGCCGAGGTGGTGTCGTTCTACCGCGACCACGGGGTCGATCTCAACGCCGTCCCGTTCTGGACGCTCGACTGGTGTGTCACCGACGAGCACACGGAGGTGGCGAGCGAGGACCCCTGGCGACTCCGGGTGAGCATCGAACTCGACGGGGAGGAACTGGTCGCGACGCTGGACGGCGATCTCGCGGTCGTCTCGACCGAGCGGCGGCCGGTCGGAGCCGGGCCGAACTCCGGGAGGGCCGGCGGGGACGAGAGCGACGGGACGGCCCGAGCGGCGACCGCGTCGGAGTCGGTCACCGGCGGCGAGGAGGAACCCTGATTGGCGTCGCGGGGGGCGTCGTCTCGCGCCTCCGGACGTGGCTCGGCTCGGCCGCCGGACGCCGACGCGCGGTCCGACGCCGGCTGGCCCGGCTCGGCCGGGACGCGCTCGTCGCGGGCGTCCTCCTCGGGCTGGCGCTCGTGGTGGTCGGCGCGGCCGCGTACGCCCTCGCGGTCGCGGTGTCGAACGGCGGCATCGCCGGGCTCGTCCTCGGGTGGACCGCGGCGTTCGCGTTCGCGGTCAGCCTCCCGGTACTGGCGATGAAGGCGGCGACGGCCGTCTACGAGCGGGTCGAGGGCTGACCGGCGCCACGGCCCGTCGCCGTCGTCGGCGGAGCGGTTTCGCGGGGACCACCGTTACCAGCGGAGCCGTCACGAGACGCATTCTCCACACGTCCACGGCCGTAACTGTCGGGCGAAACGACGACACGGCCGGTCGACGGGCCGCCCGCCAGGTCGGGGCGCTGTCACCCGAGAACCGTACCCGCCGCGCGGCCATCTGACCGGTACAGGACGGCAGCCTGCGCCGGGATGCCCCCGGTCCGGCGGGCGGGCCTGCTCCTCGCGGGACGAGTGTCGGTCCCCCCACGGTCGGACCGGCAGGGCCCGTGAAACGGTCGACCGGCCCCGGCGAGGGGTCGGATCCGCCGGCCGACCGCGGTCCCCGTCAGCGACCGGCCGTCGAGGCGATCCGGGAGAGGTACTCCTCCCGGGAGAGGTCCCCCGCGGCGAACTCGCGGGCCCAGGAGGACTCGACGGTGAGCCGGCCGACCCGGTCCCCGTCGGCGGTCGCCACGATCCGCAGCCGTTCGGCGTCACCGCCCGATGCGGCGTAGCGGGCGTAGAGCTCCGCGACCGTCGCGACCTCCCCGGTGAACGCCTCGTTCGAACCCGCGCCGGTCTCGTAGACGAGTTCGAGCCGCCGGCCGCTGTACCGGACCGTCTCGACCTCGTACTCCTCCTCGACCGCGGCGCGGAACTCCCCGGCGGTGAACGTCCCGTCGTCGTCAGGTTCGACCGCGTCGACCGCGCCGTACCGGTAGCCCAGCCCGAACGGATCGCTCACGACGAACACGCCCGACCCGGCGAGCACCGCGACGACCGCGACCGCGACGACCGCGACCGCGACGACGGCCGGAAGCGGGTTCTCCGCCAGCAGATCGAGGAAGCTCGGGGCGTCCAGTTCGGCGTCGAAGTCGTCCTCCGTGACCTCCACCCGGTCGAGCCGCATCGCGCCACACCGGTCGCAAGGCGGGTTGTTCTTGGGGTGCTCGTGACCGCACTCCGGACAGCGCCACACGTCGTACCGCCTCCGGGGCGACCCGTCGGGCTCCCCGCTGTCTGCCATACGCCCCCTTCCGGCCCGAGACACACTATCCTGTCGTTCCCGGGACGCGAACCCGTCCGCGATCCGGTGGCCGATCGGGCGGCGGCGACCCCGCCCTCGTGCGACCACGGCCGGACCATCGCCGTTCGAACGTGGCCGGTCGACACCCGGGGTCGGGGTCGGCATCCGTGGCCCGGGTGTCGACCCCTCGGCGTGGTCGTCGTGCCGGCCCCGACGGGACGGCTACCCGGTTTCGACGTCCGACACCTCGAGGCGGGCCCCGCCCCCGGCCGCGTCGGTCACGTCGAGGAACCACCCGTGCGCGTCGGCGATCCGTTCGCAGATCGCCAGCCCGAAGCCCGTCCCCTCGGGGTCGGTCGTGTATCCCATCTCGAACACCTCCGTTCGCTCGGCCTCGGGGATGCCGGGGCCGTCGTCCGCGACGAAGAACCCACGCTCCCGCTCCGTCTCGAGCGGGCCGACCCTGACCGTCACGTCCGAGCCGCCGCGTTCGGCGCTGTCGTCGGGGGACGGCCGATTGCGTGTGGAACCGTGTTCCACGCTGTTCCCGAACAGGTTCTCGAGCAGCTGGCGGAGCCGCTGTCGGTCCGCCACGAGCGTCGTGGACCCCGCGACCTCCAGCGTGGCCCCGTCGGTCTCGACGCCGCGCCACGCCGCCTCGGCCGCCTCGGGCAGCCCGACCGGCTCGAGCTCCGTGGTCCGGCTCCCCTCCTCCGCCAGCTTCGCGAGGTAGTCGAGCAGCTCGGTCGCCCGCTCGAGCGCCCGTGTGGTCGACTCGAGACGGTCGAGGTCGCCCGTCTCGGCGGCCAGCTCGGCGTGCCCCTGCGCGACGGAGATGGGGTTCCGCAGGTCGTGTGAGATGGTCGCGACGAGGTCCTCCAGGTGCTCCTGCTGTTCGAGCAGTTCCTGCTCACGGCGGCGGCGCGTGCGGTCCCGCATGACCGTCGTGTAGCCCACGAGCTTGCCCTCGTCGCGGAGTGCTGTGATCGTCACGTCCGCGCGGAACGCCGACCCGTCCTCCCGAACCCGCCAGCCCTCCTCGCTTATGTGTCCCTCGGCGGCTGCCTCGCGGAGCTCGTGGTCCGGGACGCCACTCCGGACGTCCTCCTCGCGGTAGAGGACGGAGACGTGTTCCCCGACCGCCTCGCCGCTCGCGTACCCGGTGGTCCGCTCGGCGCCGGTGTTCCACGTCCGGACGCGACCGGTCCCGTCGAGCAGGAACATCGCACAGTCCTCGACGGCGTCGGCCAGCCGCTCGAACCGGGTCGCCGTTCCCAGGTACTCCCCCTCCAGCGCCCGCTCGCCCTGCAGGCGGGCGACGGTTCGGTCCGGATCGGGGGTTCGGTCGGTTCGCATCGTTTCTCCCCGTTTCCGGCCCCGGACAGTTGTACCATGGCGGTCGTTTCGGACTGTTTCACTCCGTTGCAACCGACCGACGCCGGGCGGATCGCGGCCGCTCAGCCCAGCCGTGCCTCCCAGTCCTCGGCGTTCATCGACTCCCCGATCACGCCGCCCGGCCCCTGTGCGGCCAGCAGCACCGCGGCGTCGTTCATCACCTCGGGCCCGAGTATCTCCGCCCGCTCGTCGTCGGGGAGGTGGTCCCAGAAGGCGGTGTTCACCCGTCCGCCGGGGTCGAGCGCGTTCACGTTGACACCCGCCTCCTCGTAGTCGAGCGCCATCGTCTTCGTCAGCCCCTCGAGCCCGTGCTTCGAGGCGTTGTACGGGGCGTACCCCGGCGCCGCGTAGCGGCCCAGCCCCGAGGAGATGTTGATGACGTTCCCCCGGCCCCGCTCGAGCATCCCCGGCAGGGCCGCCTTCGAGCAGAGGAACACCCCGGTCAGGTTCACGTCGACGATCCGCCGCCACCGCTCCTCGGGAACATCGTGGGTCGGCCGGCCGCCGTCCTCGAGGCTCAGCAGACCGATGCCGGCGTTGTTGACGAGGGTGTCCACCCGGCCGAACGCGTCGCGCGTCGACTCGATCATCGACTCGACCGCGGTCGACTCGGTCACGTCCGCGGGCGCGACCAGCGTCCCGCCCGCCCCCTCCGCGTCGGCCTCCTCGGCCACCGCCTCGAGTTCGGACGCCGTGCGACCGACGAGCACGACCCGCGCGCCCTCCCGGGCGAACCGCAGGCTCATCTCCCGTCCCAGTCCGCGGTTCGCGCCCGTCACGACGATCACCTCGCCGTCGAGTTCGCTCATGACCGACCCCTCTCGTCCGGCCGGTATGTCGCTTCGGGTCGGCGGCGCCGCCCGCCCGCCGGTCCGGGCGGTCGCCGTCCGATCCCCGTCGGCTCCCCCGCGCCCGCCGAAGGGGAACCTCTAAGCGCCTACCGTGGAGTGGTGGCGCGTATGTCGGCCGCTCGTCCCCCGGACGCACCGTTCGCCATCCGTCGCCCCCGTCGCCCGGTGACGTCCGGATGACGTTCGCCCCCGACGTCGTCGTCGGCGCCGTCGGCGAGACGGCGAAGAGCCGGGCGAGGGCCGACCGCGGCGAGTCGACGAGCAGCGTCGAGGAGTACTTCCGCGAGGCGGCGAGCCTGACCCTCGAGGGGACGGACTTCGCGAAGAACGACGTCGACGGGCTCGGTATCGTGATACCGAACCAGCGCGAAACCGCCCGCTACGCCGACAACCTCGCCGAACTCCTCGGGTTCGAGGACATCGACTGGCTGACGGTGGCCGAACACGGCGGCGCCAGCCCCACCGAACTCCTCCTCCAGGGCGCGCTGGCCGTCCAGCAGGGGGTCACCGAGACGATGCTCTGTCTCGGCGCGGACACGCCCAGACCCCCCGGCAGCGCCGAGACGCTCCCCATCCCGGCGCCCGAGCACGGCTTCGAGACCAACTACATGGCGCCGTTCGGCTACCAGGGGCCGAACTCCCGGGTGGCGCTCGTTCAGAACCGCTACGAACACGAGCACGGCATCGAGCCCGAACAGCTGGGGAAGATCGCGATCACCTCCCGCGAGCACGCGACGCGCAACCCGCTCGCGTACCAGGACGAACCGATCACGATGGACGACTACCTCGACTCCCCGGTCCTCTCGGACCCGATCCGGCTTCTCGACGCCGTCATCCCGGTGAACGCCGGCTACGGGGTCCTCCTCACGCGGGCGGGGAACGCCGACCGGTTCGAGGGCCCGCCGGTACGGATCGAGACGTACGGCAAGCGGATGGTCAACGCCGACACGAGCCAGCGCCCGGACGTCACGACCACGGGCATCGCCCGGGCCACCGAGGAGGCGTTCGCGGGCTCCGAACGCACCGTCGAGGGGATGGACTTCTACCAGCTGTACGATAACTATCCGATCTCGGTCGTCCTCCAGCTGGAGGACATCGGCCTCTGTGCGAAGGGCGAGGGCGGCGCGTTCGTCGAGCGGACCGACCTCTCGTTCGACGGCGACGTCCCGCTGAACACGGGCGGCGGCCAGCACTCCTCCGGGCAGACGGGGCGGGCGGGCGGGTTCACGGGCGTCAACGAGGCGGTCAGACAGCTCACCGGCCGCGGGGGCGACCGGCAGGTCCCCGGTGCCTCCGTGGGCCTGCTCACCGGGCTCGGGGGGCTCTCCTACGACAGGAACTACCAGCACACGACGACCATCGTCCTGCGGCGAGGGGTGGACGGATGACCGCCGGCGGACCCGACACGGGGGGAGCGGCCGCCCGGCCACTGCCGGCGCTCGCGGACGAGCCCTACGCCGAGCCGTTCTGGGCCGGGACCCGCGAGGGCGAACTCCGCCTCCAGTGGTGTTCCGACTGCGGCGAGGCGCAGTTCTTCCCGCGACCGTGGTGTCGGTTCTGTGGGCGTGCGGACCTGGAGTGGCGGGTCGCGTCCGGCGAGGGCCGCGTCTACGCGCACACGGTCGTCCGTCGGGTGGTGCAGGAGCCCGCCTTCGCCGAGGAGATACCCTACGTCCTCGCGTACGTCGACCTCGCGGAGGGGCCGCGGATGTTCACGGCCCTCGTGGACCGTGACCCAGGGGACGTCGAGAACGGGATGGCCGTCGAGGTGGTCTTCGACCGGATCACCGAGGAGGTCGTCCTCCCGAAGTTCCGGCCGCTCGACCCGTCGTAGGACCCCTCGCCGGGCCGGGTACGGGACCGGCAGAGGGCCCCCCACCCGGGCCGACGCAGGACCGCCGGCGGGACCCGGACCCCGACCGCGGCTCAGTTCAGTCCCTCGTACTCGCGCAGCGCCACCCGTCGGATCTTCCCGGTCGTCGTCTGCGGGAGCTCGTCCATGAACTCGATCTCGCGGGGGTACTCGTACTTCGCGAGGCGGTCGCGGACGACGTCGCGTATCTCCTCGCGGAGCGCGTCGGAGGGGTCGGCCCCTCGCCGGAGTTCGACGAACGCCTTGATCACCTCGCCGCGGGTGTCGTCCGGGACGCCGATGACCCCGACCTGTGCGACCGCCGGGTGCTCGAGGACCGCGTCCTCGACCTCGCCCGGCCCGACGCGGTAGCCGCTCGTGATGATGACGTCGTCCGCGCGGGCCTTGTACCAGAAGTAGCCGTCCCCGTCGCGGTACCCCAGATCGCCGGTCAGGTGCCACCGGCCGACCCGGGTCGCCCCGGTCTCGTCGGGCATCCGCCAGTACTCCTCGAAGACGATCGGGTCGTCGGTGGTGTGGTCGACGGCGATCTCGCCGACCTCGCCCGCGGGGAGCTCCTCGCCCGTCTCGCCGTCGACGACAGCGACCTCCCGGCCCGGCGGGACCTTCCCCATGCTCCCCGGGCGGGCCTCGAACCAGCCCTGGCAGTTGACACAGAGCATGTTCGCCTCGGTCTGTCCGTAGAACTCGTTGACGACGACCCCCTCCAGCTCGGCGTCGGCCCACTCGAGGATGTCCGAGGTGAGCGGCTCCCCGCCCGAGCAGATCGCGTCCAGTTCGAGGTCGTACCGCTCGGCCGGCGCCTCGACGTCCATCATCATCCGTATCGCGGTGGGGGGGAGGAACGTGTCGGTCACCCCGAACTCGTCCATGAGCGAGAGGGCGGTTTCGGGGTCGAACTTCCCCGCCGGGTAGCCGACGATGGGACGTCCGTAGTGCCAGGTAGTGAACACCGCGTCGGCGAGCGCGCCGAGCCACGCCCAGTCGGCGGGGGTCCAGACAACGGACTTCTCCAGCACGTCCCGCTCGAAGTACATCTGGTAGCCCGGGCAGTGGCCGACCCAGCTCCCCTGGGTGTGGAGCACCCCCTTCGGGTCGCCCGTGCTCCCGCTCGTGTAGACGATGGTCGCCGGCGTGTCCGCGCCGACGTCCGCACGCTCGTGGGTCGCCGGCTGACCGTCGAGCACCGCGCCGTACGGCTCGACGTCGCCGTCGGGGGCGTCCCCGCCGTCGACCTCGACGACGTGCTCGAGGGCCGGGCAGTCCCCCCGGACACGTTCGACGGTTCCGGTCATGCTCGCGTCGCAGACGACGACGCTCGCGCCGCCGTTCCGGAGGCGGTAGCCGAGGCCGTCCTCGCCGAACAGCACGGAGAGGGGGATGGAGACGGCGCCGAGCTTCCAGCAGGCGAGGTGCGTGACGGGGTTCGCCGGCTTCTGCGGCAGGACGATGCCCACCCGGTCGCCGAAGCCGACGCCGCGCTCGGCCAGCGCGTTCGCCATCCGGCTCGATTCGGCGTCGAGGTCCGCGAACGTGTACGTCTCCCGGCGGCCGTCCGGGTACGCCTGGTAGAGGGCGACCCGCTCGTCGGGGTTCTCGTGCTTGCCGAGGACGTTCCAGACGGCGTCGTACCCCTCGGGCAGGTCCCACTCGAACCCCTCGCGCGCCGCCTCGTAGGAGTCCGCATCGAGAGTGACGTACCACGTCATGGCACGACGTGCCGGGAGCAGGGGCAAATACGTTTCTCACGGCCGGGACGGCGGGCGGCGGAAGGGACGCCCGCGGCGACCACGGGGACGGACCGGGAGCGCCGACCGGACGGGAATCCCCACCGAACGGGAGTACCGGCGGGACGGGAGTACACGTCGGCAGGGACCGCCGACCGGTTCAGCGTTCGGTCCGGACTGGGTCGAGGACCTGGACCGGGTGTGCGGTCGGCCGGTCGAGGAGCCCCTCGAGCTGGTCGAGACAGGACGTCCCGCTTGCGACGACCCACCGTCCCCGGGTGTCGAACTCCTCGAGGAGCGACTCGCCGACGCTCGTCGAGAGCTCGTAGTACTCGGACTTGTAGCCGAACGAGCCGGCCATCCCGCAGCACTCCGCCTCCGAGGTGGTGACGTCGTAGCCGAGGCGGTCGAACACGGCCTCGGTGTACGTCTCGAGGCCGAGCGTCCGCTGCTGGCAGTGGCTGTGGTAGGCGAGCTTCTCGCCGTTCCCGTTCCGGTTCCCGTCGCCCGCCGCGAGCGCGTCGGCGTCGGCGCCGTTCTCCAGCAGGCCGTAGACGTACTCCATCACCTCGTAGCTGCTCTCCGCGAGCCGCTCGTGGGAGGCCTCCGGGAGGAACCGCTCGTACTCCCGGCGGAACATGGCGAGGTCCGATGGCTCGACGACGACGACGTCGCGCCCGGCGTCGAGGTGTCTCGCGAGCGCGTCGTACGTCCCCTCGGCCGCCCGGCCGGCGGTCGAGACCATCCCCTGTGAGAGCGGCGCCCGACCGCTCTCGCCGGCGTCGGGGATCCGGACGTCGGCCCCGAGCGCCTCGAGGACCCGCACCGCCGCCTTCCCCCGCTCGACCTGGACGTGGTTCGTGTAGACGTCAGGGTAGAGGACGACCTCGCGGTCCGCGCTCGCGTTCGACGGAGCCCGACCGGCCCGACCGTCCGACTCGCGCCGCTCGAACCACTTCCGCAGGGTCTCCCGCCGGAACTCCGGGAGGTCCCGCCGGCGGTCGATCCCGAGCCAACGGTCCATCGCCGCCCGGACCGGTCCCGCGTCGGCGAGCCAGTTCGACGCCGGCGCGAGCGCGCTTCCGACCTTCGCCACCGTCTCGAGGTTCCCGAAGAAGCGGTTCCGGGGGTCGAACCCCGGCTCCTCCTCGTCCGGGACGAGCCCGTCGACGAGGTGGTCGAACGCGTCGGGGTCCTCGCCGCGTTTGACCCGCTCGCGGACGACCGTATTGATCCACGGGATGTCGATCTTCACCGGGCAGGCGTTCACACAGCGCGAACAGCCGGTACAGAGGTCGTTGAACTCCGCGGCCGAGTCGAGCCCCTCCACGCCCGCCTCCCACCCGGTCCCGATGCCCCCCGAGTAGGTCTCCCCGCCGAAGGCGTGGCCGCCGACCTGCTGGAAGTTCGCACACGAGTTCGAGCAGGCCCCACACCGGATGCAGTAGAGCGTCTCGCGCAGGTCCTCGTCCTCGCGCATCGCCGTCCGGCCGTTGTCGAGGAGGACGAGGTGGAACTCGCGGTCCTCGCTCCCGCCCTCGATCGACCCGTGCGGGTTCTCGAAGTCGAGCGTCGGCGAGTCGGTGGGCGGGGAGAGCATCGTCACGTACTGGGCGATGCTCTGACCCGTCGCCGCGCGGGCGATGATCTCCACGAACGGCGAGAGGTCGTCGATCGAGGGGATGAGCTTCTCGACGCCCGCGACCGCGACGTGCGTGTCCGGCGTGACCGCGGTCTTCCGGGCGTTGCCCTCGTTCGTGACGAGCACGATCGTTCCGGACCCGGCGAGGACGAAGTTCGCGCCCGTCACGCCGACGTCCGCGTCGCGGATGTGCTCGCCGAGGACGTCCCGGGCGAACCGGGTCAGCTCCTCGGCGGTCTCGAGGGGCTCCTCGGGCTCGTAGGCCTCGTTCAACAGCCGGGCGATCTCCTCGCGGGACTTGTGGAAGCCCGGCGCGACGATGTGGCTCGGCGCCTCGTCGGCCAGCTGGATGACGAACTCCCCGAGGTCGGTCTCGTAGACGTCGACGCCGCGGGATTCGAGACCCTCGTTCAGCTCGATCTCCTCGGTCGTCATCGACTTCGACTTCACGACGGTCTCGGCGTCCGCCTCGCCACACACCTCCTCGACGTAGGCCCTGGCATCCGCGGCGTCCTCGGCGAGGTGGACGTGGCCGCCGTTCTCCTCGACGCTCTCGCGGACCCGTTCGATCAACCCGTCGAGGTCCGCGATGGCGGCCTCCTTGATCGAGCGGGCCTCCTCGCGGAGCTCCTCGAACCGGTCGAAGCTCTCGATGGCCTCGTACCGGCCCTCGTTGAGCACCCGCGTGTTGTCGTACATGGCCTCCCCCTCGGTCTCGAGGAGGTGACGGATCTCGGCGGCCTTCCGGCGGGTCGACCGGCTCATCGGTCGCCGTCACCCCCGGAGCCGTCGTCGACACGTCCGGTCCCCTCGCCGGACCCGTCCCCGTCCTCGACGATGACGACGTGGACCTCCCGCGGGCCGTGGACCCCGCGGACGGATTCGCCCATGTCGGCGGTGGCGCTCATCCCCGTGGCGAACACGGCGGAGTCGCGCCCCGCGTCGAACTCCTCGCCGAGGAACGCGAGCGCCTCCGGGACGCCCGCGACGAGGTCCGTCGCGCGGAGGACCGCGACGTGCCGCTCGGGGTAGAGGCTCACCGGCTCGTCGCCGCCCGGCCGGGACTGGACGATGAGCGTCCCGTACTCGGCGATGGCCCCGCCGACGCCGGTGACGCCCGTCCGGGCCTCCCGTAGCTCCCCCGGCGTCGGGTGGGTCGGTATCCACTCCGGTAGCGAGAACCCCTCGTAGGGGAGCGGCGCGCCGACGACCGGCTCGACGGTCGCGTCGCCGAGCGCGTCCGCGAGGCCGTCCGGGGCGGTCCGCGCCCGGGTCACGTCGAGCGCGTCCAGCGACGTCTCGAAGGTCTCGACCAGTCCGGTCATCGGTCGATCACCACGCCGGATCCCCGTCCGTTCCTCGGTATCATGACTCGACGGGAGGCCGCCGTCCCCAAAATACCCTCGGGAGGGCGGCGGTGTGGCGACGGCGGGACCGCGCGGGTCGGGAACCGGCTTCTTCCGTGGGTCGGGAACCGGCTTCTCCACGAACCGGGGGCTCCGACGGGGATCAGATGGGAGCGGGCGACCGGGCCGACCGGCCGGGGACGGGTGACCGGGCCGACCGACCGGAGACGAACGGCGAGTGGGCGGGACGGCGGCGCTGGCGTATCATTAAGTTACCCCCCGTCATGGGTCACGGCCATATGGTACTCTGGTCCGAAGAGAAGCCGTCCGAGGACTTCTACCGGGTGCTGGCACCCGACGGGAGCCTCGTGGGCGAGCCGCCGGAGCTCGACGACGACGAGCTCCGTGAGCTCTACTGGACGATGAAGCAGACCCGGGGGTACGAGGAGCGGGCGCTGCGGCTCCAGCGCAGCGGCGAGGTGAGCATCATCTCCCGCTCGCGGGGCGAGGAGGCGACGCCGCTGGGCGCGTGTGCGGCGCTCTCGCGGGGCGACTGGTGCCTCCCGCTGTACCGGCAGATCCCCGGGATGTTCTACTGGGGCGTCCGGATGGACCGGGCGCTCGCCGGGCTGATGGGCCTCGAACCCGAGACCATCGACGAGCACCTCCCGGTCGACGAGGATGCGGAACCGGCGGTGAACTTCACGCCGGTCTACGTCCCGCTGGGGGCGAACCTGCCCAACACCGTCGGCTCGGCGCTGGCCGACAAGCTCAACGGCCGGGACACGGTGTCGCTGACGTTCGTCGGCGACGGGTCGACCAGCGAGGGCGACTTCCACGAGGCGCTCAACTTCGCCGGTGTCTTCGACGTCCCCGCCGTCTTCGTCTGCCAGAACAACCAGTGGGCCATCTCGGTCCCGGCCCACCGGCAGACCGCGAGCGAGACGTTCGCCCAGAAGGGCGACGCCTACGGGGTCCCCAACGAGCGCGTCGACGGGAACGATATCTTCGCCGTCTACGAGACGTGCAAGGAGGCGGTCGATCGTGCCCGCGCCGGCGAGGGGCCGACGTTCGTCGAGTGTGTCACGTACCGCATCGTCGAGCACAACACCGCCGACGAGCCCAGCGTCTACCGCGACGAGGAGCAGCGGGAGTACTGGCTCGAGCGCGACCCGGTCGACCGGTTCGAGACCTACCTCCTCTCCGAGGGGATCATCGACCGGGCGGAGATCGAGGGGATCGAGACGGAGGTCGAGGAGATGGTCGACGCGGCCGTCGCCTCCGCCCGGACGGTCCCCGACTCCGACCCCGAGACGATGTTCGCGAACCACCTCCGGGGGGAGTCCTGGAACGACCGCCACCAGCGGGCCGAACTCCGGCGCGAACTCGACGGCGAGAACCCGTTCACCGACTGGACGGGGGAGGGGTTCCAGTGAGCGACGCGGTGACCGACGAGGCGACCGAGCGCAACCTCGTCGAGACGATCAACCGCACGCTCGGCCAGGAGATGCGGAACGACGAGTCGGTCCGGCTGATGGGCTACGACATCGGCCCCATCGGCGGGGTCTACCGGACGACCGAGGGCCTGCTCGAGGAGTTCGGCGAGGAGCGCGTCATCGACACGCCGCTCTCGGAGAACGGTATCCTGGGCACCGCGGTGGGGATGGCGATGCGCGGCGAGCGGGTCGTCCCCGAGATCCAGTTCATGGGCTTCTTCTACCCCGCCTTCGGCCAGTTCATGTACACGTTCGTGAAGATGCACGAACGCTCGGGCGGGGCGCTCGACGTTCCACTCACGGTGCGAATGGTCTGTGGTGGCGGCGTGAAGGCCAGCGAGTACCACTCCGAGTCCACCGAGACCTTCCTCGTCCACACTCCGGGCGTGCGGGTCGTCTACCCGAGCGGTCCCGCCGAGGCCAAGGGCCTGCTCGCCGCGAGCATCCGCCACGACGACCCAGTGGTGTTCATGGAGCACAAGAAGCTCTACCGGACCCACCGCGAACCCGTCCCCGAGGCGGCGTACACGCTCCCGCTCGACGAGGCCCGTATCGCCCGCGAGGGCGAGGACCTGACCGTGCTCTCGTGGGGCGGGATGGTCCGGCACGCCGAGACGGCCGCCGACCGGGTCGACGCCGACGTCGAGATCGTCGACCTGCGGACGCTCTCGCCGCTCGACGTCGAAACGGTTCTCGAGTCGGTGAGGAAGACCGGCCGGTGCGTGGTGTTCCACGAGGCCCGGCGGACGCTCGGGCTCGGCGCCGAGCTCGCGGCGCTGATAAACGAGTACGCGTTCGACCGGCTCCACGCCCCCATCCGGCGGGCGACCGGCTTCGACGTCCACTTCCCCGGCAACGTCATCGAGGACGAGTACCTCCCCGACGCGGACCGGGCGCAGCACGCGATCGAGGCGGTGATGAGCTATGAGTTCTGAACGACAACGCTACGAGTTCCCGCTCCCCGACCCCGGCGAGGGGCTGACGGAGGCCGAGATCGACCAGTGGTTCGTCGAGGAAGGACAGGAGGTGGACGAGGACGGTCCGCTCTGCGAGATCGAGACCGACAAGGCGCTCGTCGAGATACCCGTCCCGTGTCCGGGGCTGGTCGTCGAACTCCGGGCCGACCCCGGTGACGTCGTCGAGGTCGGCGAGATCATCGCCGTGTTCGAGACGGACAACCCGCCGCGGGGCGCGAAGACGACCCCGGTATCCGGGGACGCCGAGTCCGAGGCCGAACCGGGAGCCGAACCCGGGCCTGCCGCCGCGGCGGAGTCGGCGGGTAGCGGCGAGGTCCGTTCGGCCGTCAGCCGGGCGACCCCCGAGGCCGACGAGGCGGCCGACGACGGCACGGGGGCGGCCGACGACGGTGGTGACGGCCGGGCGTTCGCCGCGCCGAGCACCCGCCGGTACGCCCGCGAGCAGGGGGTCGACCTCGCCAGCATCGAGGGGAGCGGTCCCGGCGGGCGCGTGCTCCGCGAGGACGTCGACGCCTACGTCGAGCGGCAGTCAGCCGAGGAGGGAGCGGTAGAGGCGGAACCCGCCACGGTGACGCCCGACGACGGCGTCGGGGCCGGAGGAACGACGACGGCGGCCGAACCGGTCGAGAGCGTCGAGATCGACGAGTCGGGCGAGGTCGTCCGGCGGCCCCTCCGGGGGCTCCGCAAGACCGTCGCGGAGAACATGGTCCGGTCGAAGCAGACCATCCCGCACGTCACTTCGGGGTTCGAGGCGGACGCCCGCGACCTCGTCGCGCTGAAGGAGCGGCTCGACGAGAAGCTCGAGACGCGGGTCACCTACACCGCGCTCGTGCTGAAGGCGGTCGTGCCGGCCCTGCAGGAGTTCCCGCTGCTCAACGCGAGCATCGACGACGAGAGCGACGAGATCGTCGAGAAGCACTACTACAACGTCGGCGTCGCCACGCACACCGAGGACGGGCTGATGGTCCCCGTGGTCGAGGACGTCGACGAGAAGTCGATCGAGGAGCTCGGTGCCGAACTCGGGGACCTCGTCGAGCGGACCCGCGAGCGGTCGGTCGACCTGAACGCCGATCATCCGGCACCCGGAGAGCGCCATCAGGGGCGTCGGGCGGATCGGGAACAAGCCGGTCGCGGTGAGCGACACGGAGATGGAGGTCCGGAAGGTCATCCCCCTGACGCTGTCGTACGATCACCGGCTGATCGACGGCGTCACCGCCGGCCAGTTCATGGAGTACGTCATCGAGGCCCTCGAGGACTCGGACGTGCTGCTCTCGCGGCTGTAGGCGGCCGGGGGCATCCTTTCGCGGCGATCGACCCGCTCGCGGGTTCCCCGGCATCGTGCGCTCCGTCGTCCACGGGACCGGACTCGGCCACGCCGAACGTCGAGGTACGGCGGCATCTATTTATGTTCGACATCGCCTATGAACTCGGGTGGAGCACAATCGTGTCGCGGCCGAGACACCGGCGCTCCTCCAGGTCACGGCTGATCCGGCGTTCGAGGCGGCCTTCACCCGGGAGCTCCCGAAACAGCTCCCCTACGAGGTGATCTCCGCCGCCTCGGTCGAGGAAGCCCTCCGGACGCTCCGCGAGCGGAACGACGTCGTCTGCATCGTCAGCGACCACGACCTGTCGGACATCGACGGGATCGCCTTCCTCGAAACCGTCCGGGCCCAGCGACCCGACCAGCCGTTCATCCTCGTCACCAGCGAGGGCAACGAACGGGTCGCGAGTCGGGCCATCCACGCCCACGTGACCGACTACCTCATCAAGGAGCGGATCGAGGGGCGGTGGGCTCGCCTCGCCTCGCTGATCACTCGGGCGATCGACTTCCATCGAACCCGAGCCCCGCTGAACGATCCCGAGACCCGGACGACGGTCATTCTCGAGGCGATCCCCGATGCGATGGCCGTCCTCCAGGGAGATTCGATCGTGTACGCCAACGGGCCCGCGCTGGACCTCTTGGGAGCCGACGACTGCGACGCCCTCGAGGGGGTGTCACCGGCGACCCTGATCTCCCCGGAGACGCACGAGATCACCGCCGAGACGTTGGCCGCGATCCGGGCCGGGGAACGACAGATCGATCGGCTCGAGCAGCCGATCGTCGGCCTGGACGGTCTCGTCACGCCGGTCGAGCTGACCGCGGCCGCGATCGACTGGCGCGGGGAGCCGTCGGTCCTGCTGATCTGCCGGGACGTCTCGGAGCGCAGAGCCCGGGCCCGGGAACTCGAGCGCCGCAACGCCCGGCTCAACGAGATCAGGCGGGTCACCTCCCACCAGCTCCGGAGCCCGCTCGCGGCCGCCCAGGGGCGGCTCGAACTCGTCCGGGAGGAGTGCGAGAGCGACCACCTGGAGGCCCTCGAGGAGACGATCGACCGTATTGTGTCGATCATCGAGGACACCGAGACCCTCACGAACCTCGACGAGACGGTGACGGAGGCGGACGCGGAGCCGATCCGGGTGACGGACTTCGCGACCTCCTGCTGGCGGATGGTCGAGGCGGCGGACGCGACACTGGCGGTGGTCGACGAGATGCGGATCCGCGGCGATCCCGACCGGCTGTCACACCTCTTCGAGAACCTGTTCCGGAACGCGATCGAGTACGGGGGCGAGGACGTGACCGTCCGGGTCGGCCGGTTCGGGGAGGACGGGCTCTACGTCGAGGACGACGGCCCGGGGATCCCGGTAGACCGGCGGGAGCGGCTGGTCGATCCCAAACGGACGTCCGGACCGGGCAGGGGGGGCACCGGGACCGGATCCGGCGGCCTCGGGCTACTGATCGTCGGGTGGATCGCCGAGGCCCACGTCTGGCAGTTCACCATCACGGAGGGGGACGATGGCGGGGCCCGGATCGAGTTCACCGGTGTCGAGTTCCTCCCGTAGGCGTTCCGGGCTACCGGTTCCGGACGGTGCGTCGACGCGATTTACCACGTCCGACGGGGCGCTCGGTAGCGAATGTCACGCACGGACGCGGATCCCTCGACCGGTCCGCGGGCGGGGGTCGAGACGGTGGCCCGCTACCCGAGGACTACGAGGCGATCGAGCAGGTCATCGCGGCGGACGGGAGCTACGACGGGGAGGCGGTGGTGGCGATGGACCTCGACGACGACACGCTCCGGTCGATCTACGGGACGGTGGTCCGCTCGCGGGCCATCGAGGAACGGAGGATGACTCTCCAGCGCGGCAGCGAGCTCCCCTTCCGGATGGAGTGCCGCGGCGAGGAGGCCGCGCACGTCGGCCCGACGGCGCACCTCCGCCGGCTCCCGCACACCGTCGCCGTCGGGACGACCGTCCCGCAGGCGGTCGGCCACGCCCGGGGTCGGAAGTACCAGGGGCGGACGACGTGACGCTCGCGGTGTTCGGCGACGGTGCCGCGAGCAAGGGCGACGTCCGGACGGGATGAATTTCGTTGACCCCATGGACCTCCCCGTCGTGTTCCTCGAGCCCGAGCGGATTACCGCGCGTTCGCGGACCCGGATCCGACGGGGACCTACGAGGCGCCGATGGGCGAGGCGGCCGTCCGCCGCGAGGCGTCGGACGCCTCGGTGTTCACCCGGGGAGCGACGACCCGCCCAACGCTCGCGGCCGCCGAGGAGCTCGCGGGGGAGGTGGACGTCGAGCCGGTCGACCTCCGGTCGCCGTGCCCGCTCGACGGCGGGGGTATCGTCGAGTCGTTCAACAAGACCGGTCGCGCGACGGTCGTCCAGGGGGGCCCCGGACCGGGGGACTGGCCGGCGAGATAACCAGCCTCGTCCAGGAGGAGGCGCCGCTGTACCAGGAGGCGCTGGTGAAGCGGGTCACCGGCTACGACGTCGTCTACCCGCTGTACGAACTCGAGGACTACCAGCTCCCGAACGCGGCCCGGATACACGAGGGCATCGGCGAGGCGTTCGAGTTCGGCTGATCCGGACACACTGTCGTCGGGAGTTCGCTGCGCCCTCGCTGCTCGCTGCTCGCGGGTCGCTCCGCTCCCCGCTCGCGTTTCCGAGGGCTCGCTCGCTCCGTTCGCTGCGCCCTCGCTGCTCGCGGTTCCCGTCGGTCACCGCTCGCCGTTCCGAGACGCTCGCTCCGGTCGCGTCTCGCTGTTCACGGCTCACTGCGTTCGCCGTTCGCTTCTCCGAGGTCTTCGCTCCGCTCAGACCTCGCTACTCCCACTCGGCCGACCGCTTCTCGAGGAACGCCGACAGCCCTTCCTCGGCTTCCGCCGAACTGACCCGTTCGGCGAGCGTCCCCAGCGCCTCGTCGAACCATCGGTCGAGCAGGTCGTCCTCCATCGACGCCCAGAGCCCCTTGATCGCCGCGACGGACTCCGGCCCCGACGAGGCCGTCGACCGGGCGAGTTCGCGGGCCACGTCGACCACCTGCTCGCCGTCGACGACGTGGTTGACGATCCCCATCGACTCGGCCTCGCTCGCGGGGAACTGTTCGCCCGTGAGCGCGAGTTCCATCAGGGCCTTCTTGCCGAGGTTCGTCCGGCCGTAGGTGAGCGCGATGGGCGGGAGCGCGCCGATGCGCCCCTCCGGGAGCGCGAAGTCGCTCTCCGGGCTGGCGACGGCGATGTCGCCGAGGAGGACCAGCTCGCACCCGCCGCCGTTGGCGGGGCCGTCGACGGCCGCGACCAGGGGTTTGGGATGCTCGCGCATCGTCTCCACGGTCGCCCCGAGCGTCTCATGGAGCGCCTCGTCGGCCGCCGTCTCGTCCCCCCAGCCCCGTATCTCCCCGATGTCGTCGCCCGCGCAAAACGCTCTTCCCTCGCCCTGCAGGACCGTCGCGCGGACGGCGTCGTCGCCGGCGGCGCGTTCGAGCGCCGCCTCCAGACCTGCCCAGCTCGCAGAGTCCAGCGCGTTCAGCCTGTCCGGGCGGTCGAGCGTGATCCACGCCACCCGCTCGCGGCGCTCGTACCGGACGGTCTCGAACCGCTCGCGCTCGTACTCGTGGTCGTGGAACCCCGTCCCGCCCACGAGCCCGACGTCGCCGTCCTCGACCATCCCGCGGAGCCGCGGATGGGGTTCGTACGCCGCCCACCCGGACCGTTCGTGGAGCCGTTCGAGCGTGTTCACGAGTCGGTCGAGACCGTACTCGTCGGCAAACTGGAGAAGCCCCCGCGGCCAGCCCATCCCGGCACGGGTCGCCGTGTCGATCCCGTCGACCGTCGAGACGCCCTCCGCGAGCAGCCACGCGGCCTCGTTCGCCGCGGGTGCGAGCAGCGCCTTCGGGTCGAACTCGTACCGCCGCTCACGGGGGACGTCGGGCCGTGCGTACTCGCCGGGAGCGGGGTAGTCGTAGAACCCCCGCCCGGTCGCCACGCCGTGCTCGCCGGCGTCGACCTTCGACGCGAGCAGGTCCGGGAGGTGCAGGTCCACGCCGCGGTCGCGCATCGACCGGGCGACCCCCGCCGCGACGTCGAGCCCGGCGCGGTCGAGCGCCTCGAACGGGCCCATCGGCAGCCCGAGGCGCCGGACGGCGGCGTCGACCGTTCGGACGTCCGTCCCCCCCGCGTCGACCTGCCGGACGGCCTCGAGTCCGAACCGCAGGCCGATCCGGTCGAGGACGAGTCCCGGGACGTCCCGCTCGACGAGGACGGGCGTCCTGTCGAGGATCTCGACGACGGCCCGCGCGGTCTCGACGGCCCCGTCGGCGGTGTGCTCGCCCCGGACCACCTCCACTGCGTTCGTCGAATCGACGGGGCGCGAGAAGCGCATCCCGACGACCCGTCCCGGGCGGTCGGTCGCCGCGGCGAGGTCCGCGACCGGGACCGCTCCGGCCTCGACCGCGAGGAGGGCGTCCTCGGGTGCGAGCTCGTCCGCCGTGGCGAGGCCGTCCCGCGTGCGGTCCGGGTTCCCGAGGGCCGCCTCGACGACCAGGTCGGCGGCCGCGAACGCGGTACGGGGATCGGTCGCCGTCTCGATTCGCCCGGGGACGCCCCCCGAACCCTCGGCGTCGCCGCTCGGGAGGCGCTCCGCCAGCCGCCCGGATGCCTCGGCGAGCGCGTCCCCGTCGGCGTCGGTCAGCGTCACGGCGTAGCCGGCGGCCGCGAACGCGCCGGCGATCCCGCGACCGGTCGTCCCGACACCGACGACGGCCACCCGCTCGGTCGTGTCCGGAGAGGTCATCTACGGTACGGACGGGATCACCACCGACCACGTTAGGTCTTTCCCCGGCGTCGGACGCCTCCGGTGGGTCGCTCGACCACCCGGCGCGGACCGACTCGCCGGGGGCAGTGGGACGGGTTCGGGAACGCCCTCGGCATCGAGGTACCGCGCGCGTCGTTCCGTAGTGCATCGACACGGCGCGGTCGGCGGAGCCGCCGCGTTCCGGGGAGCTACACGAGCTCGCCCGCCGGGCTCGGGTGTCGCCGCTCCGGTTCGTCCGTTTCTCCCGCGGGGATCCACACGACCCTGGGTTCGTCCTCGTCTTCCACTCCGGGTTCGACGTCGACGACCTCCACCTCCTCGCCCGTCGCGATCACCCGACACAGGTCGCCCACCTCGATCCCCCACTCGTCCCGCAGTCGCCGGACCGCCGCCTCGCGTCGCCGCTGTCGCTCCGCCACCGGACACGGGTCGTGGTCCAGTCGGAGCCGCGACAGCGTCTCGAACTCCTCCCCGCAGGTGTCACAGGTGTACATACCGTCACGTCCCGCGCTGGTCGGTAAGTCTCTGTGGGTGCGCTCCGTGCGGATCGCGACCCCGTTCGAACGAGGACCTCGCCACGCTCTCGACCGAGTACCCGTCCGCCGCCCGGGAGGTGACGGGGCACCGTAGAGTTATCCGACCCGCCGGCGAACCCCGTTCGACATGCGCAGCGACCGCGACTTCGGGGCGTACCGGGAGGCCGTGCTCGACTACCTCTGGACGGAGGTCGAACCACGCGCCGAGGCGTGGGACGAGACCGGGGAGCTCCCGCGCGAGGAACGGTGGGAGGAGTGGCACGAACTGGGGTTCCTCACCGCGACCGTGCCCGAGACCCACGGGGGACTGGACCTGACCCACCGCGAGTTCGTCGAACTGGAGAAGGAGTGGGCGAAGGTCTCCGGCGGGCTGCGGGTGATACTCCACGTCCACAACACGGCCGCCGAACTCCTCGCACACGCCGCCACGGACGACCAGCGCGACCGGTGGCTCGCCGAGATCGTCGAGGACGGCGCGTCGTTCGCCCTCGCGCTCACCGAACCCCACGCGGGGTCGGGGACCGACATCGAGACCACCGCCGAGCGCCGCGGCGACGAGTACGTCCTGAACGGGGCGAAACACCACATCACCAACGCGGACTTCGCGGACTACTTCAACGTCGTCACCCGCACCGACGAGGGGTTCGGCATCCTCGTCGTCCCGCGGGACGCGGCGGGCGTCACGGTCCGGGAGATGCCCGAGACGATGGGGAGCCACGGCGTCGAACACGCCTACCTCCGCTTCGACGGCGTGCGGGTCCCCGCGGGGAACCTCCTCGGCGACGACCCGGAGGGCGGGATGCGCGACGCCGTCGGGCACCTCCGGGTGAGCCGGGTCTACATCGGCGCGAACGCGCTCGGCATCGCCGAGCGCTGTCTCGAGGAGGCCGTCGACTGGGCGAAACGGCGGGTGACCTTCGGGACACCCATCGCCGAACGGCAGGCGGTCCAGGAGTACCTCGCGGAGATGGCACGGGACGTGTACGCGCTCCGGCTGGTCGTCGAGGACGCCGCCCGGACGGTCGACGAGCGGGGGCGGGCGGGCATCGAGGCCGACCTCTGCAAGCTGCTGGCGGTCGAGGTCACCCGCCGGGTCACCGACCGGGCCATGCTGGTGTTCGGCGGCCTGGGCTACTACCGCGAGGTGCCGATCCAGCGGTTCTACCGCGACGCACGGCTGAACTGGCTGGAGGAGGGGACGCCCTCCATCCAGCAGATCACGGCGGCGCGCGAACTCCTCGACGGCGAGTACCCGTACGACCTCGACGAGCAGGCGGTCGAGCACCTCCACGGCGACCCCCACGAGTACGACCCCGAGAGCGGGAACGACTACCGGCTCTCCTACGAACGGTAGCCGGACCGACCGCGGCGCGTTCCGGGATCGTTCCCCGCCGCACAGGTGTTCCCGGCCGGGGCGCCCACCACACGACTATCCCCGGCCGGATCGTACCCCGGGCGAGATGACCCGAACCGAGGTCATGCCCGAGGGGCTGTACGACTCGACCGAGCGGCAGTACGTCCACGCCGTCGTCGCCGACGGAACGCTCTACATGTCCGGCCAGGTCGCGACCGACGCGGACGGGAACGTGGTCGGCGACGACGTCGAGACGCAGACGCGGCAGGCGTTCGAGAACGTCGGTCGTATCCTCGCGGAGGTGGACGCCGGCTTCGAGGATGTCGTCAAGGTGACGAGCTACCTGGTGGATATCCACGGCGACTACGACGGCTACAAGTCCGTCTTCGCCGATTTCTTCGAGGACCCGCTGCCCTGTCACACGATGCTCGGCGTCGCCAACCTGGCGAGCGAGGCGTTCCTCGTCTCGAGGTCGAGGCACCGCTCCCGGAGTAGACGTCGCCACCGGAACGCCGTTCTGCGGCCCCAGTAGAGTGTACCGTCGAGCTATCGCTATCGGTATCAGTTATCTCCGACCAGTACGAATATCCGGGGCGTATCGAGAAACCCCGACCCGGGCGGTTCGAGGGGCTCTCGTCTCAGACCGACCGATCGCCGTCGACGAGCTCCTTCGCCCGCCGGGCGATGTCGGGAACGAGCGCCTCCATCTTCGGGTAGAGCTCGTCGTCGGAGTTCCCGTTCAGGTAGCGGGCGTAGAACATCTCACAGACCGCGGCGAGCATGTAGAGCGCGAGCACCACGTAGAACTCCCGGTGGACGAACTCGATGCCCGACGCCCGCTCGTAGCGGGCTATCAGTTCCTCGCGGGAGGGGTAGCCCGATCGGTCGAGGAACCCCGGCATCAGTTCGGGGACGATCGGGTCGGTGTCCCAGTAGACGAGCAACCAGCCGATGTCCCGGAGCGGGTCGCCGAGCGTCCCCATCTCCCAGTCCATGACGGCGTTGATGCGCGGCGGCGTCCCCGGCGCGAACATGACGTTGTCGAGCTTGAAGTCCCCGTGCACGAGCGTGTGCTCGTACTCGCCCGGGATGTTCGCCTCCAGCCACTCGCCGATCTCGTCGACATGGGGTACCTCGCGGGACTCGCGGGTGGTCTCGGCGGCCCACTCGAACTGCTCGCCCCACCGCTCGATCTGGCGCTCGGTGAACCCCTCCGGGTACCCGAGATCACCCAGTCCGACCGCCTCGTACTCGACGGTGTGGATGGCGGCGAGCGTGTCCACGAGCTCTTCGCCCATCCGCCGCCGGTACCGGGGCGTCGCGAACCGCTCGGGCTCCGTCTCGCGGACGACGTCCCCCTCGAGCCGGTCCATCAGGTAGAACTCCCCGCCGATGACGTCCGTGTCCTCGCAGGCGAGGACGGCGGCCGGCACCGGGACCTCGGTGTCCGCGAGCGCGGAGATGGCGCGGTACTCCCGGAGGACGTCGTGGGCGCTCTCGGCCGTCTCGCCCGCCGGCGGCCGGCGCAGCACCAGCTCCCGGTCACCCCAGGTCACGAACAGCGTCTCGTTGGAGTGGCCCTCCCCGTGGTGTTCGACCGCGAACGCCTCGGCCGGCCCGAGTTCGGACTCGAGGCACGCCCGGAGCGCCGCCTCGTCGACGAGCCGGTCGAGGTAGCTCTCGTCGCCGGTCATGCCGCGGAGGGACGGCGGGGGCCGGTTTAACTGTTGACGCCGGGGCGTCCCCGTCCCCCGGGAGCCGAGAAGGGAGATCCCGGTGCCGGTCAGTGGGACACCACGGGAATGCTGTCGGGCGGCACCGCCACGACCTCGGGCACGTAGACGTTCGGGGGACGGGTGGCGAGGAACACGACGATCCCCGTGACGTCCTCGGTCCCGAGCCGGTCGACCTCGGCGATGTTGTCGGTGAGATCGGTCGCGACCTGGCCGGGACAGACCGCGCTCACCCGGACGTCGGTGTCCTTCAGCTCCTTCGCGAGCGTGTTCGTCAGCCCCTGGAGACCGTGTTTCGAGGCGCCGTAGGCGCTCGTCCCCGCGAAGCCGACCTTCCCCGTGAGCGAGCCCATGTTCACGATGGTCCCCTCGCCCCGCGCCACCATCCCGCCGGCGAGCGCCTCGCGGGCACACCGGAACGCCCCGTTGAGGTTCACGTCGATCACCGTCTCCCACGCCTCGTCGTCGAGCTCCCAGAGCCTCCCGTCGGCGTTCGTCCCCGCGTTGTTGACGAGGAGATCGACCCGTCCGAACCGGTCGCGTGCGCGCTCGAACAGCCGGGTGACGTCGTCGGTGTCCGTGACGTCCGTCGGGACGGCGATGGCCTCGCCGTCCCGCTCGCGTACCTCCTCGGCCACCGCGTCGATCTCCCCCTCGCTCCGTGCGGCGAGCACCACCCGCATCCCCTCCGCCGCCAGCCCGCGCGCGACGCTCCGGCCGATGCCCCGTCCGCCACCCGTGACGACCGCCGTCCGCCCCGCGAGATCGGTCGCCGTCATCGCCCGTCGGGGAGGTCCCCGGTGCCGTCGGTCGACCGGAGCGTCCCGGCGGGCCGGTCGGCGGCCCCCCGGCGTCGTTCGAGCGCCGCCTCGAATCCGTCGAGTGTCGCGCGTGGCATGAACGGGCGGCGAGTCGGACAGGCACGGCAAAAGCGTTCCTCCGTTCGCGAGGGGCCGTCTCCGACCTCGAAGCGGGAGACTCCGACCGGAGGCTTAAGTCCGTCCGGACGAACCCGGTCGTATGAACCGACAGCAGATCATCGCGCTGCTCTTCGCGTTCCTGATGATCTCCTCGGCGGTGGCGTACTTCGCCTCGTTCCTCCTCGGTTGAGACTGTCGAACGAAACCCCTTGAACGACGTGACCGCACCGGGGTGGCGACGACGTTCGAGTAGGTATGTCCGAGATGAGCCGTCCGCGCGTGCGTCCAGCCGCGCCGTCGCGTCCGCGCGCTCGCGTCGCGTGATCGCCGGGGCGGCCACCGACGGATCCTGCCCCGACCGGGTCGTGTTAGCTTTAGCATCGATTCCACCAGACGGCGAACGCTTGCAACCACGATTCTGCGGTCGGCAGTGCTGCGTTCGAAAACGTATTTGAGAAC
>PXRQ01000068.1 GCA_003022005.1 Halobacteriales archaeon QS_5_70_15 | reverse complement strand
GCGGTGAACACGAGCGTGAAGTAGGTCGGGTAGGTGTAGCTGGGCTCGGTGTCGGGTCCGCCGAGTTTGACGTCGCCCCACGGGCCGAGCAACAGGAACAGACAGTAACAGACCGCCAGAAAGATAACGCCGAGAAAGACCGGCCCGCCGGACTGCAGGATAGTGCTCGTAGTAGCGTCAACAGCACTACTGACCCTCGTAGGAAACAATGCCTGAACCAGAAAAAACAGCCCGAAAACGGCCACGGGGAGTGTCAGTGTGAGCGAATCCTGTTTGGTCACGAACTCCCGGGCGACGTGGACCGGTTCGATCTCCCCGCCCGGGTCGAGATCGGCGATGTCGCCGACGCGTTCGGGCCGGTGGACGTGCGTCTCGTCGAGGGGCTGGCCAACGACCGTCGCGCTCGCGATGGGGAGGACCGTGTCGGCCCGGTCGGGGACCTGGGGTTCGTGCTCGTCGGGCGCCTTGAACAGCCGGTTGCGGGCGCCGTCGGCCTTCAGCAGTATCGCGTCCAGGTCCTCGCCGACGGCGTCCGCCAGTCCGGACACCACCTCCGTCCCGTACCCCTCGTAGCGGACGTCGTCCGCCCGGCCGGGGACGAGTCCGAGCGGCCACGGCGACTCGTCGACGTCGCGGCCGAGCGCCGACTCGACGGCACCGACGGGGTCGTCGGTCACGACGAGTTCGCGCACCCGCTCCCCGAAGAGCGGGATCCTGGTGGCGGCGGTCACGACGGCCCGGTCGTGTGCCTCGGCGAGCCGCCAGAGCGTCGTCTTCTTCCCGCCGGCCCCGACGGCGGCGACGAGACCGCGACCCGATAGCGCCTCCACCAGGGACCCCTCCGCCGCGTCCTCTCCGTCCATGCACGCCCGGTGTGTTCGGGGGACAAAGAGCCCACCGGGTTGGTGAACGAGGGGGCTACCGGAACCGCGGGGAGCCGTGCGAGGTGACTGCCGGAACCGCCGGGATTCATGTGCCGTCGGTGTCCGCGGTCGGGCATGGCGAGTCCCGTCGACACCGTCGTCTACACGGCACACCTGCTGTTCGCCGCCCTCTGGACCGGAGCGGTCGTCATGTTCACGACCGGCGTGCTCCCCTCGGGCGTCTCGGGGGAGATCCGGCCCGACCCGCTCGCGGCCGTCACGGCCCGTCTCACGACGCTCTCGCGGGCGAGCGCGCTCGTGCTCTTCCTCACCGGCGGACACATGGCCGGGACGCGCTACACGGTCGGGTCCCTGGTCGGGAGCACGCGCGGCTACCTCGTTCTCGGGATGCTGGCGCTGTGGCTCGCGCTCGCCGCGCTCGTGGAGGTCGGGGGCTCGCGGATGCGCGACGGCCTCGACGCGGAGAAGGTCCGGACGCCGGCACGCGGGGCCCGGCCGTTCTACCGGGCGGGCGCGGTCGTCTCGCTCGCGCTGCTCGTCGTCGCCGGACTGCTGATCGCCGGATACGTCTGACCGGTCAGGCGTCCGGTCGACGACGCGGGCGCCGGCGGCCTCCGCCTTTCGGACCTCGTGGTCGGCGGACCACTTCGCCCCCGAGGGACAGACCGGCTGACAGGTGCCGTAGCCGACACACGCCGACCGGCCGTCGAACGCCTCGCTGTTGCGGGCGTTCGGCACCGAGTGGGTGGCCACGCCGAGGCGCTCGCAGGCGGGGGCGAACAGCGAGTCGGAGTGGGAGGGCGGGAACGCCGGGAGCGGGTGGGGCACCTCGCGCGGCGGCGCGAAGGGGTTGTCGCTCGCGCCCGCGACGCCGAGACGCTCCTCGGCCCGGGCGTAGTACGGCCGCAGGTCGTCGTAGTCGACGGGCCAGTCGGCGCCGTAGCCGTCCCTCGAGCGCCGCTCGAAGTCCGACTCGTGGAGCCGCATCACCACCCCCTGCCAGTGGAGCGAGGAGCCGCCGACGCCCTTGACGCGGGCCGCGTTCAGCGGGTAGTACAGGTCGCCGGTGGCGCTGAACGCGTCACGGTCCCCGCCCATCCCCCACACGTCCGGCCGGTCGTAGTGGGGTCGGATCGACCGCTCCATCCGCTCGACCCGGTCCTCGGGGTCGAACCGCGGTCCGGCCTCGAGCACGACGACGTCGTGACCCGCCCGCGCGAGGTCGGTCGCGACGAGCGCACCCGCCGGTCCCGCGCCGACGACGCAGACGTCGACCCGCCCCATGGCGTTCGGTCGACGCCGTCGGCGACGCCGCCGTCGCCGTCGGGACCCGTCATCGGGGCCCTCGCCGGTCGCTCCCGGTTCCGCCGGGGTGGCCCTGGGGGTTCTCGATGCCGACGAGTTCGCCGCCGGCGGGCGAACTGTACAGCGCGAACAGCAGTTCGTTCACGACGTAGAACCGGGCGCGCTCGGCGGTCGTCCCCTCGGGGTCCTCCTCGGCGGTGTCGACACCCACCTCACGGAGCAGGTCGTCGCGGGCGGCCTCGTCGAGCGCCGGGGAGGGTTCCCGGTACCACGTCCGGGCGCACTCCTCGAGTTCTCCGACCGCGTCGCGGACCCCCTCGCGGTACGCGGCGCGCGCGTCGAGCCTGCCGAGCGAGTACGTCTCGACGAACCCGGGGACGCCCGCAACCTCGTCCGGGTAGACCACCTCGGCCCTGGCGACGAGCGCGTCGAGGAGGCGTCCGTCCGTGGTCGTGGTCACGGTACCAGCCCCCCGAGGACGGCCAGGGCGATAGCGGCGTACGCCACCGCGTCCACACGGTTCTGCGGGCGGGCCACGCCCGTTCGAGGGCGGCGAGCCCCGAAACCCCCGGGACGCTACCCCAGTTCGACCGTGTTCCGGAGCGTGCCGACGCCGTCGACGGTCACCTCGACGGTGTCGCCGTCCGAGAGCGGGCCGACGCCCTCGGGGGTCCCCGTCGCGGTGACGTCGCCGGGTTCGAGGGTCATGTACGTCGTGATCTCCTCGACGAGCTCCCGGACCGAGAAGATCAGCTGTTCGCGGGTCCCCGCCTGGACGGTGCGGCCGTTGAGTCGGCAGGAGACCCGAGCGTCGCGGGGCACCTCCTCGGGGGTGGCGATGGCCGGCCCGAGCGGGCAGGAGGCGTCGAACGCCTTCCCGCGGACCCAGTTGGTCTCGACGTCCTGGTCGTCCCGGTTCGAGACGTCGTTGACGCAGGTGAACCCGGCGACCACCTCCTCGGCCCGCTCCGGGGGGACGTCCTTCGTCCGGTCGCCGATGACGAGGGGACCGCGGAGGGGGGCTTGATGAACAGGAGCGGCCGGTCGGGGACGTCCGCGTCCCGCTCGGCCGCGTGGTCGGCGTAGTTCCGCCCGACACAGACCACCTTCGACGGTTCGCAGGGCGGCAGGATCTCGACCTCGTCCGCCCCGAACGTCTCGTCCTCCAGCGAGATCCTGGCGCCGTGAGTCGGGTGTGCCGTGATCCCCTCGCGCTCGGTGTCCGGCCACTCGCCGCGGCGGACGTTGCCGGCCGGGTCGACGAAGCGTACGTGGTGCATGTGGCCGACTCGCGCCGCCTGTCCGATAAGCGTTTACCGGCCGGTCGGAGCCTGCGGCGCCGCCGACCGGCCGGTGACAGGCCCGGGACCTTCACGGGATCGGAACGACCACCCAGGGGGTCCATACGCTCCGGGCAGAGGCCTCGGCAGGGTCGGCCGGTAGCGCACCCCGGCCGGGACTATCGACCGTTCCGTCCGACGGTATCTCGTCCGCCGGAACCCTCTCCGGGGACATGCCGGTGCCGCTCCACGAGGGGAAGTACGAGAGCGACCCCGTGCTCTCCGCCGAACTGGAGGCGGCCTACGCCCGCGAACGGGGGCACGGCGTCGATGACGTCCCGGCGTCGATGGTCGTCTGCTTCAGCGGGTCGCTCCTCGCACACCTCGTCGAGAAACACCCGAGCAGGCAGCTCCGTTCCTCGTTCTACGGGGGCAGCATCCACCGACTCACCGATCCGGACCCCGGCGTGGGTGTCGTCGGCGGGTTCGGCATCGGGGCGCCCGCGACGGCGATGGCCGTCGAGTCGCTCGCATACCGCGGCGTCGAGTCGTTCACCCTCCGTGGCTACGCCGGCGTCCTCGATCCGGACGTCGACTCGACCGACGTGCTGGTGGCGACCGAGGCCCTCCGGGACGAGGGCACCTCCTACCACTACCTGCCGGCGACTCGGTCTATCGGGCCGCCGGGCGATCTGACCGATCGGCTCGCGGACCGGCTGGACGACGGCGAGCGGTCGGTCCGGACGGGGCCGACGTGGACGACCGACGCGCCGTTCAGGGAGACCCGGGTCGAGGTCGAACGCTACGCCGCCGAGGGCGTCCTGACCGTCGAGATGGAGGCCGCCGCCGGGGTCGCTGTCGCGGACCACTGCGGGGTCGAGGCCGCGGCCGCGTTCGTCCCGAGCGACTACCTCGGACCGGACACCTGGGAGCCGAAGTTCCACGAAGTCGAGGAGTACCTGCTCGACCTCGGCGACCGGGTCGTCCGGGGGCTGGCGGCCCGGGAGTGATTCGTACGGTCGTGCGTACCGGTTTACCGACGAGCGCCCGACCCGGGGCCGACGCTCAGCGGTAAAAGGCTACGCACGACCGTATCAGAGCGGCTTCTCCATCGATCGGTGGGGGATGCCCGCGTCCGTGAACTCCTCGCTCACCACCTCGTAGCCCAGTCGCTCGTAGAAGCCGACCACCGGGACCTGCGCGGCGAGACGGACCCGCTCGTAGCCGGCCTCGCTCGCGTGCTCCTCGACGGCGATCATGATCCGCCTCCCCCAGCCCTCGCCGCGGCGGGACTGCCGGACGGCCACCCGCTCGGCCTTCGCGACCCCGTCGCCGTGGTCCCGCAGCCGGGCCGTGCCCACGGGCTCGCCTCCCCGGCGGGCGAGGAAGTGGGTCGACTCGGTGTCGAGACCGTCGAGCTCGAGCGCCTCCGGGACGTCCTGCTCCTCGATGAACACCTCGCGACGGAGGCCGAGGGCGGCCTCGAGATCCTCCTCCGAGATCACCCGGACGACCTCATCGGACCCGGTTCCGTCGTCGTCGCTCATGGTGGCCCGGAGCGGTCGACCGGTCATACCTCCGGCGGTCCGCGCTCTGTCTCACTGCGTGAACAGGTGCCCCTCCTCGGGGACGTCGAACAGGCCGATGCGCGCGCCGGCGTCGAGCCAGGCGTGGCCGTAGGAGAACGCCGCGAGCGCGTTGACGTGGTCCTCCTGCTCCCGGAAGTGCCGGCCGTCTTCGAGGTACGACCGTGCCATATCCGCGCACTCGTCGGCGGCGTCTGCGAGCGGCGTCCCCCCGGGGACGGCGACGGTCGCGGCGTCGAGCGCCTCGGCGAGCAGTCGCTCGTAGCGGTCGGTCTTCTCCTCGAGGTCGGCTGGCATGGTCGGTCGAGGCGGTCCGACGGCCAAAGGGCTTCGGACCGGCGACGGGTACGGCGGGGCTCCCGGTCGACCCCCACCCGGAACCCCTATAGGGCGGGCAGACCACCTGTCGGGCATGGAACCGGACCTCTCCCGGCTCGACGACCTCCTGGACGAGCGCGGGGTCGACGGCTACCTCCTCCACGACGACTCGGAGCTGGCCGATCAGCGATACCTCTCGGGGTTCGACGCCCCCGACCCGTTCACGACCCTGTACGACGACGAGGTACACCTCCTCGTCTCCGGGCTGGAGTACGGCCGGGCGAGGAAGGAGGCGCGGGGGAGCGTCGAGCGGACCGCCGACTACGACGCGAGGGCGAAGATCGAGGAGTACGGGGACGCGGAGGGCCACCACCGGGTCGTCGCGGCGTTCCTGGCAGCTCACGACGTCGGGAGCGTGGCCGTGCCCTCGGCGTTCCCGGTCGGTCTCGCGGACGGCCTGCGCGACCTCGACGTCGAGGTGAACGCCGACCACGAGGACACCGTCGGTCGCATCCGCGCGACGAAGACCGAAACGGAGATCGACTGGATGCGCGAGTCACAGCGGGCCAACGAGAAGGCGATGGCGACCGCCGAGCGGATGCTCCGGGACGCCGAACCGGACGTCGACGGCGTCCTCCACCTCGATGGGGAGGTGCTCACCAGCGAGCGGGTCACCGAGGAGATCGAGGTGTCGCTGCTCCGTAACGGCTGTGCGCTCGCCGAGACCATCGTCGCCTGCGGCGCCGACGCCGCCGACCCCCACGACCGGGGCTCCGGCCCGCTCTACGAGGACGAGCCGATCATCGTCGACATCTTCCCCCACTCGAAGGAGACCGGCTACTTCGCGGACATGACGCGCACCTTCTGCGTGGGCGAGCCCTCGGAGACGATCAGGGAGTGGTACGGCCTCACGGAGGAGGCGATGGACGCCGCGTTCGAGGTCCTCGAGGCGGGCGTCTCGGGATCGGCGGTCCACGACGCGGTCTGTGACGTCTACGAGGGCGCCGGCTGGCCCACCCTCCGGTCCGACGAGTCGGCGGAGACGGGGTTCATCCACTCGACCGGCCACGGCGTCGGCCTCGACATCCACGAGTACCCGCGGGTCAGCACGGCCGAGAACGAACTCGAGGACGGTATGGTCGTCACCATAGAGCCCGGGCTGTACGACCCCGAGCACGGGGGGGTCCGCATCGAGGACATCGCCGTCGTCCGCGAGGGCGGCTACGAGAACCTGATGAGCTACGGTCGGGACCTGGTGGTCTGAGCGTCGAGGCTGACTGGGACCGCACGGCCCACTCACGGGAACTCGTCGTCGAGGACGGGTGGCCGACCGCACCGACCTGCATACCCTTCCCATCGCGGTCGAACCGGACGATTGCGCGGTAGTCACCGATCCGCAGCGACTGCCACGGCTTCGCACCCGTCAGCGGCTCGGCGGAGTCCGGTGGGTCACGGAAATCGTCGCCGACCACTGCGTCGACTTGTCGAGAACCCGCTGTTGGGTCTCCCTATCGAGTGCTTCGAGGCCGTTTGCCGCTCGTTCGGAGAGTTCTCACCGCCACCCGTCGTCACTCATCACCCGTGCCGAGCCGATCGCGGGCCTCGTCCTCCCCTCGCGGATGTCCGCTTCCCCTTCGATGCGTGCGACGAGTTCGTCACGGTCGAAGGTCAGGAATTCGACGGCGTCGCGGAGCACGCAGCGGATGAACTCGCTCCGGCTGTCGAATCCGCGTCCCTGCCATGTGTCGCCGATCCCCTTGAGGAACGATTCTGTGAGTTTGAACTTCGGTGACCATATCGTCCGCTCGGTCGCTCCCCGTAGTCGCTCCAGACATACGGCCGAAATACGCCGGTCTTCCCAACGGTCGGTTCGCCGGAACCACACCGCTACCGCCGAGACGAACCCGTCTCTTTTTGCGCCACCGCCGGCTACCCCGGAGCGATGGACGTACTGGTGGTCGGCGCGGGGGAAATGGGCCGGTGGCTCGGCCGACGTCTCGCCGAGGGGACCGACTGGGAGGTGGCGTTCGCCGACAGGGACCCGGACGCGGCGGAGATTGCGGCGGCCGACGTCGAAGGGGGCCGGACGGCCGATCTCGACGGTGGGGAGGGGTTCGACCTGGTCTGTGTTGCCGTCCCCATCTCCGCGACCGAGGCCGCCATCGCCGAGCACGTCCCGCGGGCGGAGCGAGCGATCCTCGACGTCTCGGGGGTAATGACCGGTCCCGTGAGAGCGATGGCGGAGCACGCGCCCGACCGCGAGCGGGCCAGCCTCCACCCGCTTTTCGCCCCGTCGAGCGAACCCGGGAACGTCGCCGTCGTCGCCGGATCCGACGGCCCGGTGCTGGAGACGGTCCGGAAGGTCCTCGCCGACCGGGGCAACGATCTGTTCGAGACCACTCCCGAGGAGCACGACGAGGCGATGCGGACGGTCCAGGCCAGGGCACACACGGCGGTCCTCGCCTACGCGCTCGCGGCCGAGGACGTCGACGATCGGTTCCACACGCCGGTTTCGGCGGATCTCGAGGCGGTCGCCGAGCGGGTGACCGGCAACGAGCCGTCGGTCTACGCGGAGATACAGGGAACGTTCGAGGGCGCGGGGGACGTGGCCGACGCCGCGCGGCGGGTCGCCGACGCGGACACGGGAGCGTTCGAGCGGCTCTACCGCGATGCGACCGAGGGAACGGGAGGGGACGGACCGTGACCGACCGCGAGGCCCGCCAGGCGATCCTCGACAACGCCCGCTATCTCAGGAACGTCCGGCCGGTCGACCCCGAGGAGATACACGAGTACGTCCCCGGCCGGCCCCACCCGGCGGTCGTCCGGGGGGTACTCCGCGAGGCCGCCTTCGATCTCGGGATGCGCGAACGGGCGGACGGCACGTTCGTCCCCGTCGAGGAGGGACCCGCGGACGTGGACTTCCGGGGCGTCGAGGCCTTCCCCGAGGCGTACGCGAACCGCCTGGAGGACCTCCTCGCGGAGGCCTACGGCCCGGACTGGCACGAGGGCGGGAGTAGCGCGGAGCGAAGCTCCGCGGACCGTTCGAGCGGGCGGCGAGGTGGTGAAACCGCCTCGAACGAGACGGCAATGCCGTTTCGCGGCCCGCGAGGAGACGGGGACGCGCTCCGCGATCGGATCCGCCGCTTGAAGGAGGACTACTACCGCGACCGTCCCGTGGAGTACGACCGCGAGACGGCCCACGCCTACGCCGTCTACCACCTCCCGGACTACTACGCGGCGGTGCAGTACCCCCTGGCTGACCTCGCCGAGGACGACCTCCTTTCCCGCAGGCTCCGGGTGCTTGACGTCGGCGCGGGCGTGGGCGGGCCGGCGCTCGGTATCCACGACCTGCTTCCCGGGGCGTCGCTGGTGGAGTACCACGCCGTCGAGCCGAGCGCCGCCGCCGGGGTGTTCGAATCGATGCTCGAGGGAGCCCGGCCGTCGTTCCGTACCGAGCTCCACCGGGAGACCGCGGAGTCGTTCGAACCGGAGGGGGAGTACGACCTCCTCCTGTTCGGGAACGTCCTCTCCGAACTGGACGACCCGGTGGGCGTGACGCGACGCTACTGCGAGTGCCTGGCCGAGGACGGGACGTGCCTCCTGCTCGCGCCCGCGGACCTCGAGACGGCGACCGGGCTCCGCGAGGTCGAGCGGGCGCTCGTCGACGACGGGCCGTACGACACCTACGCACCGACGCTCCGGCTCTGGCCCGGCGAGCACCCGACCGATCGCGGGTGGACGTTCGCGGTCCGGTCCGACCTCGCGGTGCCGGGATTCCAGCGCCGGCTCGACGAGGCCGCCGGGGGGGAGAGCACCTTCGTCAACGTCGACGTCCAGTACGCCTACGCGACGGTCCGGAGCGACGGCGCGCGGGCGATCGAGTTCACCCCGGACCCCGACCGGTACGCGAAACTGGCCGACTCGGAACGGCACGTCACCAAGCGGGTCGACCTCGTGGCGCTGAAGCTGAGCCACGATCTGAGCGGCGATCCGGCGAAGAACCCGCTATACCGGATCAGCGACGGCTCGGAGTCGACCGACCACTACGCGGTGCTGACCCGCGAGTCCGCGCTCAACGACGCACTTCGCGGGGCCGGTTACGGCGACCTGCTCGCCTTCGAGAACGTCCTCGTGCTCTGGAACGACGACGAGTCGGCGTACAACCTCGTCGTCGACGGGGAGACGGTCGTGGACCGCGTCGCCGTCGCGTGATACGGTCGTCGTCACCTACCGGCGGTAGCCCGCACGGATCGTCCGTAACCGGGGAACCGTCACGGCCGTCAGTACTCGGCCGTCGCCCCGGTCGTCACGCCGCGGACGACGAAGCGCGCGCCCCCGGACTCGCTCTCGCCGACCTCGACGGACCAGCCGTGGGCCTCGAAGATCCGGTGGACGATGGCCAGGCCGAGGCCGGTCCCGTCCGAGTCGGTGGTGAACCCCGGGTCGAACGCCCGCTCGCGGGTCCCCGGCGGGATGCCCGGCCCGTCGTCCGCCACGTAGAACCCCCGACCGTCGGGGAGCGGTCCGACCTCGACCTCCGGCGAGTCCCGGGCGCCCCCGACGACACCGTCGCCGCAGCCCCCGCTATCGCCCGACTGCACCCGGGTGTAGGTGGAGCCGTGCTCGACACTCTCGTCGGGCTGTGCCCGACTGCTCGTGGAACCGTGTTCCACGCTGTCCTCGCGAGCCTGCGAGCGAGGGCCCGTCGAACCGTGTTCGACGCTGTTCCGGAACAGGTTCTCGAGCGCTCGCGTGAGGCGGCCCGGGTCGGCGCGGAGCGTCGCATCGCCCGTCACCTCGAGGGTCGCCCCTCGCCCATCGACGAGCGACCAGGCACGCCGCGCCACCGCCTCGAGCGACGTCTCCTCGGCCTCGGCGATGGTCTGTCCGTCCCTCGCGAGGTCGAGCAGGTCGGTCACCACCCGGTCGAGGTGGTAGGACGCCGCCTCGACGGCGTCGAGGTGCTCGTCCGCCCCCGTCTCGCGGTGTCTTCGGAGTTCCCCCTCGATGACGTTGAGCGGGCCGCGAAGGTCGTGGGAGACGACGCTCGCGAACTCCTCGAGTCGCTCCTTCCGCCGGAGGAGCGCACGCTCGCGCTCTCGCCCGGCGGTGACGTCCCGTATCACCCCGAGCACGAGATCCGCCCCGTCGACCGCCACCGGCGCGAACCGGACCTCGAGTTCGAGCTCCTCCCCGTCGGCGTCGAGATCCGTCCACTCGAACGACTGGGGCTCGCCCGCTGCCGCGCGCTCGACCATCGCGACGGCGTAGGCCACCGCCGCGTGGCTCTCGTTGTTGGTGATCGAGACGAGCGGCTCGTCCACGAGCGAGGCCCTGTCCACCCCCACGAGTCCGGCGAACGCATCGTTCGCATCGGTGATCCGGCCCGTCTCCGGGTCTATGAGCACGAGCCCGTCGTCGACGCAGCCGAACACCTCGCGGTACACCGCACCCGACAGCTCGTCCCTACCCTCCATCCGCCCGGGCGTAGCGTCTATCGACTAAAACGGTTGACCACGGTGCAGTCGGTGATACGGACGGCGCCCGGTGGGCTTTTGCGCCGGCCGCCCCACCTGACCGCATGGACGTCCTCCTCACCAACGACGACGGGATATCCGCGTCGGGTATCCACGCCCTCTACGAGACACTCTCGACGCTCGCCGACGTCACGGTCGTGGCCCCGAAAGAGGACCAGAGCGCGGTCGGTCGACAGCTCTCCCGGCGGGTCACCGTCGAGGAACACGAGCTCGGATACGTCGTCGACGGGACGCCGACCGACTGCGTCATCGCCGGGGTCGGGGCGCTCTCGCTCGATCCTGACCTCGTGGTCGCGGGCTGCAACCGGGGGGCGAACCTCGGCCACTACGTCCTCGGGCGCTCGGGGACCGTCTCGGCGGCCGTCGAGGCGGCGTTCCTCGGCCTGCCGGCGATGGCCGTCTCGCTCTACTTCCCCGGGACCGACGTCGCATACGAGGAGTTCGAACCCGACGTCGGGGACTACGCCGAGGCAGCCCGCGCGGCGCGGTACCTCGCGGACCACGCTTTCGGCGCCGGCGTCTTCCAGGACGCCGACTACCTCAACGTGAACGCCCCGCTCCTCCCCGAGGACGACGGCCACGCGGAGATGGAGACCACCCGCCCCTCGCACGTCTACGACATGGGCGCCGAAGTGGACGGCGACGGCGGCGTCCGCATCGTCGACCGCATCTGGGAGCGCATGGCTACCGGCGACATCGCCGACCCGGAGGGTTCGGACCGGCGCGCGGTCGTCGAGGGACGGGTGAGCGTCTCGCCGCTCACCGCGCCCCACACCACGCAACACCACGAGGCACTCGACGGCCTCGCCGAGGCCTACCGGAGCACGGTCGACTGATGTGGTCTTGCGTGGTCTCTTGCCGAAGATGACCGACCCCGTCCGGCTGGATCGGCGGTAACTCGTCACGCACGACCGAATGACGGGCCGCGGACGAGAGGCCCGGACCCTCCTGCCGGCTACCGGGGCCGGGCGTACACCCAGCAGTCGTACTCGGCCCCGCCCGTCTCGAGGACGGCCGCCCCGCGTCGCTCGAAACCGGCCGATTCGTAGAAGGAGATCCCGACGTCGTTGCCCCGGAGCACGCCGAGCACGATCGCCGGGAGGCGGTCGGGGAGTCCCTCGTCCCCCGTATCGACCAGCACCGAGCCGAGCCCCTCCCCCCAACGGTCGGGAGCGACGTACAGCGAGTGGAGCAGACACTCCTCCGGGCCGACGAACGACTCGGTCTCCGCGGGCGGGAGCCGGTAGTACGCGAACCCCTCGACGCGGCCGTCGGCCTCCGCCACGTCGTACCGAAGGCCGTCGGTCCCGGGGACCGACCGGAGGAACGTTCGTATCCCGTCGGCGTAACCGTCCGCCCGAACCGTCTCCAGGAGTGCCGGGTCGTCCACGATCCCCTCGTAGGCAGCCTCGCAGGCGTCGCGGGCGACGGTCGCGATCCGATCCGCGTCGGCGGGAGTGGCGGTCCGGACGCGCATACCTCCCGTACGCGCGGCGCGGGTATATGTCTACTCGCCCCGGCGGCGTTCGACCGAGAGCCGGGCCGGCCGTTGGCCCTCGATCCCAGTGGAAAGACCGAACACCCCTCGACTGCTCGGGTCGGACGGAGATGAACCCGACTCTCGTCGAACTGCTTCGGGGCAACGCCGAGCACGCGACCGGGTTCCAGGCCCGGTTCGACGGCCTCCAGACCTCGCAGCACCCGGATGCCGTCACCGTCTCCTGCTCGGACTCGCGGGTCCTCCAGGACCACATGTGGGGGAACGACGACCCGGGCCGGGTGTTCACCTGTTCGAACATCGGCAACCGCGTCGTCCAGCGGACGGCCGCCGGCGAGGCCGTCTCGGGCGACGTCCTCTATCCGGTCGAGCACACGGGGACCGAACTCGTCGTCGTCGTGGGGCACACGGGCTGTGGCGCGGTCACCACCACGTACGACCACCTCACGGACGGGAGCTCCGAACCCCCGGGGATCGAGCACTGCATCGGCCTGCTGAAGCCCCGCCTCGAGCCGGGGGTCGAGGCGATCCCCGACGACGTCGACCGGGCGGGGGCGGTGAACCGGCTCGTCGAGTACAACGTCGATCGGCAGGTCGAGTTCCTCCTCGACAGCGAGGACGTCCCCGACCGGGTCACCGTCGCCGGGGCCGTCTACGACTTCCAGGACGTCTACGGCGGACGGCGAGGGGAGATCCACGTGATCAACGTCGACGGCGAAACCGACGTCGAAACGTTGCGCGAGGGACACCCCGAGGTCGGGTCCCGGATCGACCGCCTGTAGGCATACTGACGGCCCGACGACCCCGGGTCCTCGGTGCCGGCCGGGCGCGACGCCTCGGTCCCCGCCGGCCTCCCGTCCGGTCCGGTTCGGTGACCGGTCGGACCGATCCCGCCGCCACGTGTATCAGAAGCCACGTGCTCGACGTACTACTGGGGGGACATGCCGGAGACGACGTTCAGCACGTAGACGCCGGCCACCACGGGCCCTATCCCGAGCACGCCCGCGACGTCCACTCCCTCGTCGAAGGCGACGACCCCGACGAGCGTGATGCCGACGATACCGACCGCGGACCACGTCGCGTAGACGAGCCCGACCGGGAACTCCTCCAGCACGAGGCTCAGGAGGTAGAACGAGAGCGCGTACCCGACGAACACCCCGACGGTCGGGAGCGGTCTCGTGAACCCCTGCGAGACGTTCAGGGCCGACGTCCCGAACACTTCGGCGGCCATCGCGCCTGCCAGGAGCAGGTACGGGCGCATGTCGTACGGCGGGGCGCGCGGCCGCGATCACCGTTCGGGTCCCGTCCCGGATGCGCGTCCTGCTCCGGATCCGACGGGTCGCCGCAGGTCGGGCTACCGTTCGTTTCGCCGTTCGACCCCGTTCGGGTAGCTGAAATCCGGCACTGATCCTACGAACCCGACTCGTTCGGACAAACCCGGATCCCCGGAAACGTTCGATGCAGGCGTTCGTTCGATACCATATACGGATGTCGGCGGGTTAGTTCCGTGAACTCGCGGTGAAGAGTGGTGTCAAAGCGTGGAAACGTGGTTACCTCCGGCCGCTCTGACGGATACAGCCCGCCGGTCAACCGAAGGGGGCGGGGCGTTCGAGGCGAAATCGGCGCGTTTCGTCATCGAAGCCGCCGTGCGATCCGGGTGCCAGCACGCAGTAGTTGTTCGCGTTCCGCGGTCGTGAATTCATACGACTCGGGTTTGGCAACCCCGATCACCCCTTCGAAAGCGCCGTCCGGTCCGATGATCGGGGCGGCGATCGCCCCCTCCATCATCGTCTCGCGCGCACCTGACTCGACGACGCCGGAGTCGTCGATCTGCAGGTTGCATACCTGTACCGGTTCCCGGCGGTCCGCCGCAATACCCGCCATGCCCTTTCCGACCGGGACCGTCTCGATCCTGGCGAGGACGGGGTCGGGGATGCCTTCGTGCGCAACGAGGTGAAGCTCGTCCCCCTCCGCCCGATGGAGGGTACCCGAGGTACAGTCGAACTCCTCGACGACGTCGCGCAGGAGCACCACCAGATCCTCTCGGTTCTCCGATGTCATGGCGAGTGGTTCCTCGGTTCTACGAACGATCGGTCGTGCACGGATCTCTCTCACGTTCACTGGCGGGCGGGCTGACTCTCCGGATCATGCCAGTCATCATATTATACTTGATCGGCAAATAGCTTGCGCAATACGGCCACGGCTGTAGTGGCGCCCGGAAGTTTTACCTAAAGACGGTGGACAGGTCCCCCTCCGGAGCGTGTCATCGGTTCCAAACACTACTATGGAGAAGACCCCGTCTCGACGCGGGTACTGTTCGTCAGGTGAATAGTTATCCTCTCACAGGACAGGTACTCGGGCCCGCCGGAACCGCTCCAGGAGGACGGAAAACCGGTGGTGGATCGCGTATCTCCGCTCCTCTATTATTCCTCGCGGAGACCCTCGTCTTCGGGATCCGGGAGCGGTTCCGGGGAGAAACGGACGGCGGGTTTTAATGAATCGGGCAGTGACCCGGAGGTATGGTCGGGGGCGGGCATCCGCATCTCAGCACGGAATCGGTCACGTCGGTCCACTGGGTCGCGGTCGCACTGGCGGTACTCGCGGGAGTCATCCACGTCTACGTCGGTGCGGTCCGTGGCCGTCCCTCTCTACTCCTCGCGGGACTGGGGTTCTTCGGCGGTATCGGCCTCTTTCTCAACGGATACCGTCGTCGCCCGCTCTACGTCGTGGGTATCGTCTACGTTCTCATCCGGATCGTTATCTGGACGATCGTTAACGCCGGCGAATACACGACGATCGGGATCGTCGACAAGGGTGTTCAACTCATGCTCGTCGGACTACTCGCGTACCTCTCCGTCACGAACGACCGAAGCGGTCCGGAGACATGATCGGGGTCTTCCGTCGTTTGCTCCGCACGGGATACGGAACGACCTCGGAGGCGGTACGGTTGCTCGAATACGATGCCCGCGCGAAACGGGCCACGGATCGGCTCGTAAACCGACTTCCGTGCAGTCCCCCGGGAGCGTCATCGATACTCACTGCTCGCTTCCTCACCTCGAATCGTTACCGGGCGGGCTCTGCTGTTTCTATCGGTGACGGGCTCACGGTCGCACGGTTCAGTATCCGCGCCGTATCGCGCTGGTGACCCCCTCAGGAACTATTGTACCCGCTATCGTTGTCGCCGTATATGCCCGTAGGGGGATTCCTGGAGTCGGTCGAACTCTCGCGGGAGCTGTTCGTCTCGTTCGGCATCCCCGGGCTGTTCGCGGTGGCGTTCCTCGAGTTCTTCCTCCTGCCGATCCCGCCCGACCTGGTGTTGATACCGCTCGTGCTGAGCCACCCGGTACTAGCGCCGGTGTACGCCGCCACCGCCACTGCCGGATCGGTGCTCGCCGGCCTCGTGGGGTACTTCGTCGGACGGAAAGGTGGCAGGCCCGTCCTGGACTCGCAGTTCTCGGACGAGCGAGTCGAGCGCGCGGAGGCCTACTTCGAGCGCTCGGGGCTCGCCACGGTCACCGTCGGTGCGTTCGCGCCCATCCCCGAGGGATACGAACTGCTTTCCGTCGTGTCGGGCGTTCTCGGACTCGACCTCCGTACGTACCTGGTGGCCTCGGTACTCGGTCGAGGGGGGAGGTACTTCCTCGAGGCCGTCCTGGTACTGGTTCTCGGCGATGCGGCCCGCTCGCTGACCGAGGTCGAACTCTACGCGGTCCTGGGCGTCGTCGCCGTCCTCCTCGTGGCCGTGTATCTCCTCCGACGCCGGTGGATGCCCGAACGATGGCGGACTGCGTCCGACTGAACCTATTCTCACTCCACGGGAGTCGGCGTCAAAATCCCCCTATACTGCCGCCCGATTCGTCTTTCGGTAGAGGAATGAACCATCTCGGGGGAATATCCGCACGACCAGCCGGTATAGACGCTCGAGATGCCTGAATTCTCCTACCTTCGCTCCCGCTGCTCCACCTTGTTCAGGTGGCTGAAATCCGTGTTGGAATATCTTGAAAACAAGAGGTGTTTCGGGTTCATGGGTGTCGATATCAGCCGATATAGTCCCCAAAACACAGCCACATGTAAAGGCGGGACGACGGTGGATATTGAGGAGTTCTTTGAGGGGGGAATTCAATGAGTTTCATATCAGTGCTTTGCTCCTTCGATTTGCTAAATACAGGAATCGATAGAACGATTCTCTCGGTGGCTACGACGCTGTTCCAGTGTATCTCAGAACCGTTGGCATCAGTAATCCCTGAATCCCGACGCTCAGGACGGCGACACCGAACACCATCGCTCGAATCTCCTCGCTGAACTGCATGGCGTCGGAGAGGCTCAACGCGAGCGCAACAGGGATGACCGTATGGAGACTCCCCCAGACGATGACGTGCTGATACCTCCTCGGTACCGGCCTCGTGAGCACTCGGTTCGCAGCGCTCATCAGGGGATACACCACGACCCCTCGCGCTACGAGAACGAGTACGACTGCACCGCCCACGAGTACAGCGTTATCCAGCAGGAGACCAGGCGCGACGAGTTCACCGATCAAGATGTACAGAAGGGTGTTGACCAGGAAGACCGCGGTCTGCCAGACCTCCTTCATGAACTCGACCGTCCGCGTCGGCTCCTCGTCCCAGCCGCCCGTATGCCCGATGACCAGGCCCGCCGTCACCGCTGCAAGGACACCACTGATTCCGATCACCTGCGAGGCGACGAGGTAGCTGCCGTATGCGGCGATGACCGTGATCAACAGCGTCGCTTGTCGGTCACGCACCCATCGGATCGCGGCGTTCCCAGCAAATCCGACGAGGACACCGACAAGCAAACCACCGCCACCGACGACGATCATCTCGACGAGAAGTCGTTGGATCGTCGCCAGCCCCGTCAGCTCTGCGAACGTCTAACCCGTCCCTTCCTGCGATTCCACGAGATCCAACAGGACGGCGAAGAGGACGATGGCGACGAAGTCGTTGAAGACGCTCTCGCTTTTGATGATCGATTCGAGGTCTTCCGGCGCGTCGAGTTGCTGGAAGATAGCTAGGACAGCGGCCGGATCGGTCGGGACGATGATCGCCCCAAAGAGGAGGCCGACGAGCAGCGGCAATCCGAGCAGATACGCGACCGAGCCGCCGAGGATTGCGGCGGTCAAGGGTAATCCCGGAATCACCAGAAGGAGCGGCGGAAACGCGTTCTCGCGGAGCTGATCGATGTCGAGTTCGGCGGCGCCCTGAAACAGGATGATCGGCAACAGCCCGATCATGATGATGTCTCGGGAGAGCCGGATGCCGAGTTCGTACGGCGTGATGGCAACGAGAAGACAGACGAGAACGAGCGCGACGGGATAGACGACCTGCTTGCTCCGCACTGCGAAGATCCGGACGGCCAACCCGAGGCAGATGACCGCTAACACGCGGATGACCAGCGCAGCGACGTCGGGCACTGGAATCATTGGAAGACGGTGATAGCGAGGTGGCGTTTCTGGTGGTCGTTTGGGCACGAGTAAGTTCTCCCCCGATTCGCTAGGCGGATGTACCGAGTGCGTGCTCGATGGAAGAGACAGATGTACAGCAAAACGGGGTCGGGGACGATCGAGAGTGTGACTCCCTCGACGTCAGATCGATGGCGCTCCAACTGTTGAGAACTCTTTCTCGCCTCGATCACACTAATTATACTGCCAGACCACGGAAAAAACCTGTCTCGGGGAAACAGCATCGACATCTGCTCGTTCTGGTTGCATCACAGAGGCCAGACCGCGACCACTGTGATAGAATGGACAATCAACGGGCACTATTCGCGTGTTTCCGTACCGGGCCGGTACTCCTCGGCTCGATGGGTTACCGGGTGGTCGAATCGTCGTGGTACCATACTGGTCTGGATATACTCCGTCCCATCTGCGTAATCAACGCCGGGTTGGATATACGGATACGGCCCATCAGCAGGGGTGTTCTGGTCGCGATCATTGACCGTTTCCACGAGGCCCATTACGTCGTACTCGACTGGTGAATGGGCGTCAAGGTATTCCTCGATGACATCTACGGGGACTGTTCCATGCTCGACCCGAACGTTACGGAACGGAAATCCACAGCCACCGAGATCCCGATCGGGATCTCCGGGTCGCCGGAACGTCGCTACACGATACGTCTCGCCGGGATCGATCGAATCGCCATCCACACGCATCTCGACTAGTCGTCGCCCGCGCTTGGCAGTCGGGTCGAGGACGCACTCGACGTTCGAAGAATAGCTGCGGACGCGGCCATCCTCTTGGCCATAGACGTGGGGTGTGAAGTTGTTGACGAGGTATCCCTCCATGTGTGACCGGAGCTGTTGCCCCCACGCGTCGCCGACAGCGACTGGTGCCGTCATCGGAAAGAAGGTGTAGAGATCTCCGAGTGTGATCTCGCCAGCGGGAATCGCCTGTCCGTATCTGAACCCGTGCGCCACTGCGAGATCAGCCTCGAAATACTCTCGGAGCGCGTCGTTGAACAGCGTGTTCCACGCACTCTCGAGGAACGATTGCCGGAAAAGCGGGCGATTAGTCTCGCCGACGACCGTATCGAGTGGTCGGTCGAGCGAGACATCGCCGCGTTCGTGTTCGGTATTATCATCAAAAAAGGGAGCACGAACCCGTTCGATCGTCTCGCGGGTTTCCGGGTCGGGATCGGGCGTGTACTCGTGGTTCTCGACGAAACAGTAGAGAACGTGCCGGAACGCCGCGCCCTCCGGGTCGAACCGAACGTCGATTCGACCCAGAGCCTCTCCCATGCCTGATTCGACGACGACGGTACCGGTCTGCTCGACGACAATGGGATCGTGGGTGTACTCGTGGGTATGGGCACTGAGCATCAGGTCGATGCTCTCGAAGTCTTTGGCGGCTTGTACCATCCACGGCAGACCGATTTCGGTCACTGCGACGACGAAGTCCGATCGTAGAGGAGTTCCCCGTCGTCGTTGCGGAGGTTACACGCAAGAACCGGCGCATCGATCGCATCGAACAGTTCGCGGGCACTTCCGTCAGCAGCCCCCTCGTGACCGAAATCCCAGTTTCCGGGGACGTATACATCCGGCTCGACGTGTTCGTTGAGCGGACCAAGCATCACCTCACCGTTCGTGTACGTCGTCTCGGCAGTACCGTGGAACGTATCACCACTCACGACTGTCAGGAGGTCGCCGTCGCCGCCCGACTGAAGTTCTGATAGCTTCGCGACGTGGGTCCCCAGTCCACCGACTGGGCGAACCGAATGGTCGCCGTCAAATTCGATATCAGGTCGAGAATGAGGATTGTTGTAGTACACCTGATTGGAAGACCCGAGTTGTCCATGCAGGTCCGTGAGATGCGCAAGCGTCAAATCCGCCTGTCCGTCGGGGGCCGAGCAACCGTCGAGCCGTCGCCAGTCACTCATGTAAGACTCGTCTATCATATTACGTTATTTGTGATCAGGTACCAAGACACCTGTGGCTTTGGGAGTCTGTTTTGCTCCCACCCGCGACTAATTGAGCAACAATCGAAAGGGAATCTGCAAGCTAAACCTGCGAGGCAGGCACTGTGTGCTTTATTTTCGGCTACCGGTTCTCCCGCTGCTCCACTTTGTTCAGCTCGATGAGCAGCCGGAAGATGGCCTTCACGAGGTTGTCGTCGACGTCGAACTGGCGAGCGTTCTCGCCCGCCCGGTCCATGACCGCCTGCTCCTGCTGTTCGTCGGTCGTCGGGAGGCCCTGTTCGCGCTTGACCGCGGCGATGGTTTCGGCCACGTAGGTCCGCTGGGCGATGAGCTCGACGATCTCGCGGTCGATCGTCCGTATCTCGTCGCGGAGTTCGTCGAGGCTCATCTCCTCGACGCCGGCCTCCGGTCTCTCGCTCATTCCGTCCGTGCTCCCTCGTTGTGTGTCGTCGTCAGCCATGTGTGCCCATCCCGTTGGCTCCAGTCGCTCCGCACCCGCTCCAGCACCTCGCGGTCCCCGACCGCGGTGAACGACGGCCCCGTTCCCGAGAGGGAGGCCCCCGCCGCGTCGGGGAGCGCCTCGACGATGGGTTCGGCGGGGAACCCCAGTGCCGCACAGAACGCCAACCCGTTGACGGTCATCGCCCGCGCGTAGTCGCCGGCCAGCGCCGCGTCGCGAACCACGTCCGCGACGGGCGCGACCCGCTCGCACCGCGAGACGTCGGCGTCGGCGGTGTAGGACCGCTCGTCCGGCGTCCAGACGAGGACGTCCCAGTCGATCGCGTCGCGGGCGAGGAGTTCGTCCTCGGCGTTGTCCGTGACGGTGACGCCCCCGAGCATCGACGCGGAGGCGTCGTCGAACGCCCCCGTCACGGTGACGCCCGCGTCGCGTGCCGCCCGGACGCCGAGCCGACAGGCGTCGACGCGCTCGACGCCCGCCTCGTCCGTGGTGTCGGTCCCTCGTGTCCCGTCGTTCCCGTTCGGGTCGTCGACGACCGGCAGGTCGAGCGCGTCGAGCGCCGCGAGGACCGTCGCGTTCGCCGCCGCCGAGGAGGACTTCAGGCCCGCGGCCATCGGCACCTGGCTCTCGGTCCGGACGTGTCCGCCCGTGGCCGCGCCGTCGCCGTGCTCCTCGAGCGCGAGTTCGACACAACGCTCGACGAGACGGGTGTCGGCGTCCGGGTCGCCGGCCACCTCGCCGGTCGCGGTCCCCGAGTCGTCGAGTTCGACCGTCGCCGTGGTGTGTGCGTCGATGGCGAAGGCGCTCCCGAAGCCGGTGGCGAGCGCGTTCAGGACGGTTCCCGCGGCGGGTGCCGCTGCGCGGCCGTGCATCGGGTGGTCCTCTGACAGGGCGCTACATAGCGGTGGCGGTTGCGGGGTCGCGCCGACCCCCCCGCTCGCCCGAACGGCGCGCTTTTGCCCGCCCGGGCGCAACCGCCGGCCATGAGCGAGAACCTCCGGAACGACGTCGCCCCGGACACCGTCCCGATGGAGCTCGACCCCGACGGCGTCCGCGTCGAGTACTCGGACGGGCGATCGGTGTTCTACCACGGCGTTCCCCGGAAGGCCGAGGGGTCGGTCACCTCTGCCCCCGGCAAGGACGTCCACGTACTCGTCACCGACCCCACCGAGACGGAGGGCGTGATGGTGTACGTCAACGACCGCAAGACCCACGACGACATCCTCCGGGACTCCGGGGTCGGGCGGGTCATCATCGAGCGGGGCGAGACCGAGAGCCTCTTTCCGGGGGTGGAGGCGACGAACGAGGGGTACCGCGTCGAGGTTCGCGCCGACCCGGAGACGGCGATGGGCCGCGTCTTCGTCTTCGTCGAGGACGAAACGGGCGAGGCCTCCTACGAGATCGTCACGCCGGAAGCGAAGGCGGGTGACGCGGACGACGGGGGAGAAGAGGACGAGAGAGTGGAGGCCGAGACGCCCGGGGACGGCGCGGCGTTCGGCGGGTCGGAGAGGACCTGAACGATGCCGCTCTCGAAGCCCTGGGAACCGCTCGAACGCGCGACGGTCGGGACCCTCCCGGACCGCTACGGCGTGTACGAACTCGGCGACGAGGACGGCGAGGTCGTCGCCGTCGACGCCGGCCCGCTCCGGGACGAACTGAAGGAGGCGTTGGCCTACCGCGACGCGCCGAAGGTCCGCTGGCAGGTCGCCAACAACCGCGAGCACGCCGAGCGACTGCTCGAGGAACACCGCGAGCGGCTCGCCGGCGGCGGGTAGTCCGACCGGTCCCGGGCGACGACTCTCGACGCTCGGACCGGGAGGACAGACCGGGAGGACCGTTCTCACTCGAACCGCGGCATCACGTCCTCGGCGAACAGCCGGAGGGAGTCCCGCGCCGTCTCGACGGGCATCCCCGGCCACCGCGAGCGGACCACGAGGTGGTCCGTGCCGAACTCCCGCCGGTAGCGCTCTATCCCCTCGGCGACTTCCTCGGGCGAGCCGAGCAGGAACCGGTCGGCCGCGAGCTCCTCGAACGCCGCGTCGACGCTGTCCCCGCCCACGCCCCCCTCCGCACCCCAGGAGAGGTACGTCTCGTACTTCTCGATCAGGTACGGCCGGGCCGTCTCGACGGCCTCCTCGGTCGTCTCGGCGACGAAGACCTCCCGCCAGACGGGGCGTTCCGCCGGAGCTCGGCCGTGCTCCGCGAGCTGTTCGTCGTAGTACGCCGCGGGCCGCTCGAGTTTCCGCATCGAGATGCGCGGGTCGACGAACCACGCGTCGCCCCGCGTGGCGGCCCGGCGCACCGGCCGTGGGGCCGTCCCGCCGACCCAGACCGGCGGCCCGCCCTCCTGCACGGGTTTGGGGTTGATCGAGACGCCCTCGTACCGGAACTCCTCGCCGTCGTAGTCCACGCCGTCGCGCTCCCAGAGCGCCTCGATGGCGTCGAGCGCCTCGTCCAGCCGGTCGCCCCGCTTCGCGTGGTCGACGCCGACGGCCTCGAACTCCGCCTCGCGGTAGCCGGCGGCGACCCCGAACGTGAACCGCCCGCCGCTGAGCACGTCCAGGTTGGCCGTCCGCTCCGCGAGCATGGCGGGATCGTGGAGAGGGGCGAGGCAGATCGACGTCCCGAGGCGGACCGAGTCGTGACCGCCGCGAGGTACGAGAGGATCCCGAAGTTGTCGAAGTAGATCCGGTCGGTGAAGCGGTGCTCGCCGACCCGGATCGAGTCGTAGCCGAGCGACTCCGCGAGCCGAGCCGTCTCGGCGACTTCGTCCCGGTGTCGGGTCGCCGAGCCGTCCGCCGGGTGTTCGGTGAGCAGTACGACGCCGAACGAGAGGTCGTTTCCCGTGCTGTTCGTCATTCGTTCCCGTGGACGGCCACCGGTGATAGTTCCTGTTCCGCCGGCCGGGGGAAGACCGGTACCGGGGAACGGGAGGCCGTCGTCTACTCCAGCCCCTCGCGCTCGCGGAGGTCCGCCCGCCGGACCTTCCCCGTCGTCGTCATCGGCATCTCCTCGACGAGCTCGATCTCCCGGGGGTACTCGTACTTCGCCAGTCGGTCCTTGACGTGGTCCTGGAGCGCCTCGGCCAGTTCCTCGCTCGGCTCGTGGCCCGACGCGACGACGACGAACGCCTTGGGAACCTCCCCGCGTTCCTCGTCGGGGACGCCGATGACGGCGGCGTCGGCGACCGCGGGGTGGGAGGCCAGCGAGTCCTCGACCTCCTCCGGGCCGATGCGGTAGCCCGCGGAGATGATGACGTCGTCCTTCCGGCCGACGAAGCCGACGTAGCCGTCCTCGTCCATCACCCCGAGGTCCTCGGTGAGCAGCCAGCCATCGGTAACCTTCGCGTCGGTCTTCTCCGGCTGATTCCAGTACTCGGTGAAGCAGACCGGATTCCCCTCGTAGCGGACGGCTATCTCGCCGGTTTCGCCCCGCGGGACGGTCGCCTCGGCGGTATCGGGGTCGATGATCTCGACCTCGTGGCCCGGCCCGGCGCGGCCGATCTTTCCCTCCCGGGACTCCGTCAGGGCCGTGCAGTCCCCGACGAGCATGTTCGCCTCGGTCTGACCGTACCCCTCGTGGACGGCCGCGCCGGGGAAGACGTCGTCGGCCCACTCGGTGATCGTCTGTCCGAGCGACTCGCCGCCCGAGGCGATGGTCCGCATCGAGTCGACGTCGAACCGGCCCGGGTCCTCGACCTGCTGCATCATCCGGAGCGCCGTCGGCGGCGCGAAGAAGTTCGTCACGCCGTAGCGCTCGATCAGCTCGAACGCTGTCTCCGGGTCGAACTGGCCCCCGCGGTACGCCAGCACCGGCCGGCCGTAGTACATCGCCGGGAAGACGACGTCGAACAGCGAGGCGATCCACGCCCACTCGCTCGGCGTCCAGAACACGTCCCGGTCGGTGAGCTCCATGTTCCCGAAGGTGGTGAGAAAGAGCGGGAGGTGGCCCAGGAGGACCCGCTGGACGTGTCGGACGCCCTTCGGGTCGCCGGTCGTCCCGGAGGTGTAGATGAGCAGTCCCTCGTCCTCCGCGTCGGTGTCGACGGTGTCGAACTCGCGGCTCGACCCCCGGAGAGCGTCGTGGAAGTCCGTCTCGCCGGCCCCGGGGTCGGCGTCGAGCGTGAGCGCCGTGTGCAGGTCCGGGAGGTCCGCGCGGGCCTCCCGGAACGGCCCCACGTTCGACTCGTCGACGACGGCCGCGACCGCCGAGGCGTCGTCGAGACGGTAGCGCAGGCCGTCGGGCCCGAACAGCGTCGACAGCGGGATCGAGGTCGCGCCGAGCTTCCACGCCGCGAGGTGCGAGACGACCGTCTCCGGGCGCTGTGGCGCGTTCACGCCGACCCGGTCGCCGCGCCCGACCCCCGGGGAGCCGGTTGGCCGCGTTCCGGAGCTGCCAGAACGTGTACGTCTCCGTGTGTCCCCCGCCGTCCTCGTAGAACAGCGCGACGCGGCCCCGTTTCTCGGCCCACCGGTCACAGACGTACGCCGCCATGTTGAACCGCTCCGGTACCTCCCAGTCGAACGCCTCCCGAAGGGCGTCGTAGTCCTCCCACTCCGCCTCGTAGAAGTGGTACGCGTCGAGTCGTGGCGCGTCGGTCATCCCTGCTATCATGCCTCTCCACAGTCGGGCATAAATGCGGCGTCAGTCGCGACCATTGCCGCCGGCTCGGGGCCACGTCGGTCCACTCCTCCCGGCGAAGGCCACATCCGTCGGAGTCACCAAACGACGACACGTCTGACTGGTTCGACGCGGGTCGTCCCCGATTTCCCGGCCCGTTCCGCCGGGTCGTACGCGAGTCGCTCGTGACCGGTGCGGTCGTGGTCGTCCCGACGCTGCTCACCCTGTACGTGCTGAAGCTGGCCGTGGAGTTCTTCGCCGGTTTCACGACGCCGGTGGCACGGGCACTGCTGGTGACGGACGCCACCGTCAGCCCGCTCGCCGTCGACGCCGCGGTCGCCCTCGTCGCGGTGGTCCTGACGGCGGTCGTGGGGTTCCTCGCGCGGTACAGCACCGGACGGCGAGTCATCGAGCGGGTCGACCGTGCCGCGATGCGGGTCCCCCTCGTCGGCACCGTCTACGAGGGCGCCCGCCGGATGGGCGACGCGGTGCTCGCCGAGGAGGCCCGACCGTTCCGGTCGGTGAAGCTCATCGAACTCCCGGCCGACACGTCTGATACGGTCGTGCGTAACGATGTGCCGGCGATCGCCCGGCCGGGATCGGCGATCATCGGTAACGGACGACGCACGACCGTATGAGTCCCGGGGTTCACCACAGTCGAGTTCCCCGCGACGGTCCGGCGGGCCGTCGGCGAGGAGCCCATGTGGACGCTGTTCGTCCCCTTCGTTCCCAACCCGGTGATGGCCGGCCTCCTGGTCCAGGTCCCGGAGTCGCGGGTCACGGACGTCGGGATGAGCGTCGAGGAGGCCGTCTCGGCGGTCGCCTCCCTCGGCCCGATCGAGTGCGGGACCGCCGCCGACCGGTACGCCGCGTTCGCCGGCGCGACCGGCCCGAGGACTGACTCCGAGCCGTCGCTACTTACGTCCCCCGGACGTAGGGGCCGACATGAGCACCGACGCGGAGCGCGACCCCGACGACCCCCTCTCCCGCAACCGCCTCGACGAGGAGGCCTCCCCGTACCTCCGCCAGCACGCCGACAACCCCGTCAACTGGCAGCCCTGGGACGAGGCCGCCCTCGGGGCGGCGCGAGAGACCGACCGGCCGATCTTCCTCTCGATCGGCTACTCCGCGTGTCACTGGTGTCACGTCATGGAGGAGGAGTCGTTCGCGGACGGGGCGGTCGCCGAGGTGCTCAACGAGCACTTCGTCCCGATCAAGGTCGACCGCGAGGAGCGCCCGGACGTCGACTCGGTGTACATGACCGTCTGCCAGCTCGTCACCGGGCGGGGCGGCTGGCCGCTCTCGGCGTTCCTCACCCCGGACGGTCGACCGTTCTACGTGGGGACGTACTTCCCCCGGGACCCGAAGGGGAACACGCCCGGCTTCCTCGACCTCTGTGAGCGGATCGCGGACTCCTGGAACGATCCCGAGCAGCGCGGGGAGATGGAGAACCGCGCCGACCAGTGGACCGCCGCGGCCGAGGACGAGCTCGAGGGGACCCCGACCCCGGACGACGAGGCGCGTGAACCACCGGACGCGGGCCTTCTCGACTCGGCGGCGAGCTCGGCGCTCCGGGCCGCCGACCGCGAGTACGGCGGGTTCGGCCGGTCGGGCCCGAAGTTCCCCAACCCCGGTCGCCTCCACCTCCTCCTCCGTGCCCACGACCGCGCCGGCCGCGAGGACTACCGCGAGGTGGTCGACGAGACGCTGACGGCGATGGCGAACGGCGGGATGTACGACCACCTCGGCGGCGGCTTTCACAGGTACGCCACCGACCGCTCGTGGACCGTCCCGCACTTCGAGAAGATGCTCTACGACCAGGCGACGCTCGCGCCGGCCTACCTCGAGGGCTACCAGGTCACAGGCGAGGAGCGCTACGCCGAGGTGGCCCGCGAGACGTTCGCGTTCGTCGAGCGGGAGATGCAGCACCCCGGGGGCGGGTTCTTCTCGACGCTCGACGCACAGAGCGAGGACCCCGAGACGGGCGAGCGCGAGGAGGGCGCGTTCTTCGTCTGGACGCCCGCGGACGTCGAGACGGCCATCGAGGACGACCTCGACGCCGACCTGTTCCGCGACCGGTTCGGCGTCACCCGGTCGGGGAACTTCGAGGGCGGGAAGACCGTCCTGACGCGCGCCGAACCCGTCGAGTCCCTGGCCGACGAGCACGGGATTGACGAGTCGACGGTCCGCGAGCGGCTCGAACGCGCGGTCGAATGGGCTACCGAGTACCGCGAAACCCGGCCCCGGCCGGCCCGCGACGAGAAGGTGCTCGCGGGGTGGAACGGGCTGATGATCTCGGCGTTCGCGGAGGGCGCGCTCGTGCTCGACACCGACCTCGCCGGGACGGGCGAGCGGGCGCTGTCGTTCGTCCGCGAGCGGCTCTGGAACCCCGGGGAACGACGACTCACCCGCCGCTGGAAGGACGGGGACGCCAAGGTCACCGGCTACCTCGAGGACTACGCGTTCCTCGGCCGGGGGGCACTCGATCTCTACCAAGCCACGGGCGAGGTCGAACACCTCGCGTTCGCGATGGCCCTCGCACGGACCGTCACCGAGGAGTTCTGGGACGCCGAGGCGGGCACCCTCTACTTCACGCCCGAGAGCGGGGAGTCGCTGGTCGCCCGACCCCAGGAACTCGGCGACCGCTCCACCCCATCGAGCACGGGCGTCGCCGCGTCGCTCCTGCTGGACCTCGCACACTTCGACCCCGGCGACCGCTTCCGCGAGGTGGCCGAGGGCGTCCTCGACACGCACGCGAAGACGGTCGAGACCGACCCGCTCCAGCACGCGACGCTCGCGCTCGCCGCCGACACCCGCGCCGTGGGGTCGCTCGAACTCACCGTCGCCGCCGACTCGCTCCCGGGCCCCTGGCGCGGACGGCTCGCGGAGACGTACCTCCCCGACCGGCTGCTGACGGTGCGCCCGCCGACCGAGGCGGGCCTGGACGAGTGGCTCGAGGCGCTCGGACTCGATGAGGCGCCGCCGATCTGGGCGGGCCGGGAAGCCAGGGACGGACCGACGCTGTACGCCTGCCGGTCGTTCACCTGCTCGCCGCCGACCGACGACGTCGAGGAGGCGCTGGAGTGGGCCGAACGGCTGGCCCCCGGCGGCGGGGACGGGAACGGCCCGGACCCCGACGTCACCTCCGAAGGGGACGGCCCGGGACCGTTCTGACGGGCCGGCCCCGGATCAGTCGGCGCGGACCCCCCCGGAGTCCGGCGCGTCGACGTACACCCGCTCGGACAGGAGGAGCGCGATGGGGACCGCCGACGCCACGAGGAGGCCGGCGACCAGCAGGAACGCCGGCCGGAGTCCCGCGACGTCCCCGATCCGCCCGACGACCGCCGGTGCCGCCGAGGAGGCCACGAGCGCCCCGGTCCAGAGATAGCCGAACGTGCGGCCCTCCCGGTCGGCCGGCGCGATGTCGGAGACGATGGCGTCCCGCGCCGGGTTGAGCCCCCAGAGGCTCGCGCCGAGCAGGAGGAGGACCGGCAGCAGCGCGAGCGGCGAGAAGACGAGTTCGGCGAGGACGACCAGCGTGGCCGTCCCGACGGCCAGGAACCCGAGGAGGACCTTCCGGTGGTCGTACCGGTCGACGAGCCGGCCGGTCCCGATCTGGACGAATCCCGCCGTGAGCAGCAGCGCGGAGTAGTAGAAGCTCGCCGTGGACTCCGGCGTGACCTCGAACCCCGCGACCGAGAAGGCGTAGCCGTACTCGCTGGTGACGAACTCGGGGAGGAAGACGGTCGTCCCCGTCGTCGCCACGATCTGGAGGACGAACGCGACGAACACGGCCAGAACCGGATACAGGAACGCCCGGCGGTCGCCCCCGAGGACCGACGGTCCGCCGGCGGGCTCCCCGTCGCCGTCCCCGGTTCCGGAACCGGACTCGTCGGCGTCCCCTCCCCCGACCGCGGCCGCGACGCGTTCGGCGGGACGGGTCTCGAACGGGCCGAGCGCGACGAAGAGGTACACCGCGTACAGCAGACCGAGGGCGCCGAAGGCGACCAGGATCCACTGCCAGCCGGCGAACAGCAGGCCGAGGCCGACGAGCGCGGGCGCGGTGCCGTCGCCGAACGCTCGGGCCGACCCCCACATCCCGAGGACGGTCCCCTTCCGATCCTCGGGGACGTTCTGGCTGATGAGCGGGTAGCCGGTGGGGTGGAGCGTGCTCGATCCGATCCCGACGACGAACATCGCGGCAAGCATGCCGAGGAACCCCCCCTCGAGCGCCGCTCCGCCCACCGTGACCTCGAACGCGAGGAGACCGGCACCCGGAATGGCCGGGAAGACGACGAAGCTCGCCCCCATGAGAGCGATCCCCGTCGGCAGCATGAGCCGCCGGTCGTACCGGTCCGAGAGGTGTCCCATCGGCGTCTGTCCGATGGCGGATCCGAACGTCTGGGCTCCGAGGAGCACCCCCAGTTTCCACAGCGGGAGGCCGAACGCGACCGCCCAGATCGGGATCAGCGGCGGGAACACCCGCTTCAACAGGTGGTCCACCCCGTGAGCTCCGCTTATCGTGAAGGCGAATCGCCGTTCTCGGCGCTCCATGTCGGTCCGAACTCACTCCGGGTCCCTTAACGGATTCGTATTCGGGCGTGTCCGTGGTATCCGGCCGGTCGGACGGCCCTCCGGCCGACGGACGCGCCGACCGGCGTGGGGTCTCGGTTCCGGAGGGTGCCCGACGCCCCCCTACGCCGAGAGCGCGTCGGCCAGGGAGACGGCGATCGGTCGGTCGGCCTTCTCGACGAACCGGGCGAGCTCCTCCCCGTCGTCCGTCTCGACCACGACCGTCGGGATGAGTTCGATGCCGTACTCCTCGACGCCCGGACCCACCTTGCTCCCGTCGTCGGCCTTCTGGACGGGGTAGTGGACGACCCGATCCTCGGGGACGCCGGCGGCCTCCAGCGCGGCGCCGAAGTCCGGGAGCTGCCCCCGGCAGTCCGGGCACCAGTCCCCGCCCCACACCCTGAACACGACGCCGTCGCCGTGTTCGCGGAGAACCGCGATCTCCTCCTCGTAGGCGTCGGCGGTGAACACCGGGTTCGGTCGCATCGTCTCGAGTCGCCCCTCGGGTTCGCTCATGTCCCGCCCCAGGCCTGCTCGCGGCATAAGCCCCCCGAATCGAGCGGGGTGGGGACCGGACGGGCGAAGGATCAGCGTCCGAGCCGGTCCCGGAGGTGGTCCACCAGCAGGTGCCGGTGACAGCGCGTGTTCTCGCCCTCGAAGCGGACGAGGACGACGTCCTCGCCGTTCGTGATCCGACCGACGAGGCCTTCTTCGACCGCCGCCTCCGCCTCGTCGGACCCCTGGAGGTACTCGCGGTACCGCCGGGCGAAGTCGGTCTCCGCCCAGGCGGCGTTGTGCGCCCCCTCGTCGCACATCCCGCGGGCCGCGAGGGACTCGTGACGCTCGTTCACCTCCGAGAGGAGCGCCTCGGGCGGGCCGAGATCCGGGTGGTTCTCCTCGAGGAGCCCCCGGAACCAGCCCGTCGGTCTGCGGACGACACCCACGAGCGTCGCGTCCCCGATGCCCGCGAGGTCGTGCTGGAGCGCGGCGGCGTACGTCTCGCCGACGGTGCCACGAGCCATACCTTCATACGGTCGTGCGTAGTTCTTTACCGTCGGTACCCGACCCTGTCCGGGTTATCGCCGGTACATCGTGACGCACGACCGTATTAGTCGAACCCTCGGCGTGAAAACGTTACCACACCGTTACCTCGCCCGTCCCGGTCGGATCCGGTCCGGGCATCACGTCGCCTTCCCTCTCGGGGCGGAGGGTGGACGCTTCCGAAGCGAGGGACGAAACGGCCTACTCGTCGATCCGCCCGTTCCGGATCGGCGCCCGGACCGAACGGAGGGGCGGCGTAGCCACCTCAGGACTCCATCCAGATCGTTTCCACGTCACAGTTGGGACAATCACGCAACGTTTCCAGGGGTCCGTCGATGGAAGACGCCTCCTCTTCGTCCACTGCCCCGACCGCCGTTTCACCGCAGATCACGCACTCGAACTCGACGTTCACGGGCCGAACGTACGGTGATCGAAATCAATATATCTGGCTCCCCGACCCCGATATATCGAGAACCCGTATCCTATCGCACTCCGCGACCGCGCACGTCCGACACGTGTTTAATCCGAAGCCCCGAACCCCGGGCCATGCACAGGGGTATCCTCGGGACGATCGGGTCGCCGCTGGTCCAGGTCGAGTCGCCGCCCGGGTCGGTGATCGCGGCGAAGATCGAGTCGAAGAACCCCGGCGGGTCCGCGAAGGATCGGCCGGCCGTGGCGATGGTCGAGGCCGCCGAGCGGGACGGCCTGCTCTCGCCGGGCGACACCATCGTCGAGCCCACCTCCGGGAACACGGGCATCGGCATCTCGCTGGTCGGCGCGGCGAAGGGGTACGACGTCACCATCGTCATGCCGTCGGACAAGTCCCCCGAGCGCCGGGCCATCATGCGGGCCTACGGGGCCGACCTCGAGCTCGTCGAGGGGGACATCTCCGACGCGAAGGACCGCGCCGACGAGATCGAGCGCGAGGAGGGCGCCGTCCAGTTGGGTCAGTTCGAGAACCCCGCCAACCCGGAGGCCCACTACCGGACGACAGCCGAAGAGATACTCGGCCAGACCGGCGACCGCGAGCCGGACGCGCTGGTCGCAGGGGTCGGCACCGGCGGGACGCTCTCGGGGAACGCCCGGCGACTCCGCGAGGAGTTCCCCGACATGACGATCGTCGCGGTGGAGCCGGAGGGGAACACGCCGATCAAGACCGGCGAGGGCGGGCACGACGACTTCCAGGGGATGGGCCCGGGGTTCGTCTCGGCGAACACCGACACGGACCTCATCGACGACGTCGAGGTCGTCTCCCTCGAGGCCGCCGAAGCGGAGTGTCGCCGGCTCGCCCGCGAGGAGGGGATCCTCGTGGGCCAGTCGTCCGGCGCGTCGAACCTCGCGGCGAAGCGCGTCGCCGAGCGGCTCGCCGAACCGCAGGCCGACTGTCCCCGACCGGACAACACCGCGGACATCCTCGGGAGCGGGAGCGCGGGCGACGGCGTGCTCGTCGCCGACGGGGACGAGGGCGCGGACTGTCCGTTCGTTCTCACGATCTACTGGGACTCCGGCGAGCGCTACGTCTCGACCGACATGTTCGACTGACCGGCGGCCGTTCGTCCCGTCCCGCTTGCCGTCCCCGCTTCCGTCCCCGTGCTATCGCCCGCCCCGTCGGGACCGGTATCCTCCCCGCGCCCCGTCGCGCCGCTCAGATCGCGGACGAACAGCATCGTCACGGTATCGAACAGCAGCGCGACCGGCGCGAGGACGACGGTCCCGAGCGCCGCGCCCGCGCCCGAAGTCGTGAAGGGCGGCGTCGCGACGACGGGGACGACCGCGACCGCGACGAGGTACTGGACGGAGAACGAGGCGACTCGCCCCCCGAGGTCGCGTAGCCGTACGAGCGCCGGAGCGCGGTCGGGAGGTCGACCCCCTCGACGACCACGAGGTACGGCGCCGCGTAGAACAGGTAGGCGAACGCGAACAGCGCGAGGACGAAGACCAGCGCGAGCGGCAGGGCGGCGAGCGCGCCCGCGCCCGCGGCGAGGACGAGCATGACGAGAACCGTCGTCCCGAGGTGCTCCGTCGGGAGGTTCAGCCCGGGGCCGGCGCTCGGCAGGCTCAGGAGGTCCCAGGCGGTGGTGACGGTGGTCGGGAAGCCGAAGGAGATCCCGAACCGCACGTCGGCACCGGATTCGGCGATCCGGCGGAACCGCTCGACAGAGACGACGGCGATGGCGAACGGGACGACGGCGAGCGGTAGCAGCGAACCGAGGCGCTCGCCGGCACGCGAGAGGAGGGCGGGCAGGCTGGTACTGTCGGACATAAGCCGATGAACAACGTCGCCCTACCGTGGTGGCGATGATGTTCAGGTAGTTATGTCCGACAGTATGACCATCGGAGGGACGCGTGGACGACCCGACGGAAGGGTGAAAAGCGGCCCGGATCTACGCGCCGAACTCCGCCTCGGTCACGCGGACGAGGAGCGTGTCGTCGACCTCGCGGAGGTCGTACTCGGGGAGCGAGCGACCGGTCCGGGCGACGAACATCGGCTCGACGAGCCGTCGCGTCCCGTCCGCCTCGACGACGCCGTACATCCGGAGGTAGCGGCCCGACTCGTCGGGATCGACGTCGTCGTCGCGGATCGCCGTCGCGAGGTCCCGCGAGAGCCACTCCGACTCGCTCACCGACGGCTCGAGCACCCACGCCGCGTCGGCAAACCGGACGAGGTACCAGTCCAGGTCGTTCAGCAGCGCCACTGCCGATCCCAGGCTGATGGTCTCGACGCCGACGGTGTTCTCGTACGGCTCCGAGGGATCGTATGTCGCGAGCGCCTCGCGGGCGGTCTCGCGGGAGACGAGTTCGTACCGGAGGTTGACCTCCTCGCTCCCGACGAGACAGACCCGCGTCATGGGGTGACCGAGCGGGGGCGCGGGAAAAGAGGTTTCGACGCGTCACCCGGAACCGCTCGGACGGGTCTGCGGCAAGGGCTACGTGACTCGCTGCGGGGTTCGAGGCCGCCGGCGAGGAGTGACTGTTCCGGGCGCACGGTGACGCCCGAGGGAGGGAGGGGAGCGGAAACCGTGGAACGGCTCTCGGCGAGGGACCGGGGGTCAGAACGTCGTCAGGTCGCCGTCGATGACCCGCCAGGTCACGTCGGTCACGTCCGCCAGTTCGCGGTCGACGACCGCCTCGACCTCGGCCTCGATGTCGGCGACGCTCACGCCGTCCTCGGTGACGAGCGAGGCGTCGGCGACGTGCGGGCGGTCGATCGGCTGGCCGATCTGCGAGAGCAGCCGGATGCGCGCCTCCCGGATACCGCCAACCTCCTCGACGACGGCCTCGGCGATCTTCGTCGAGAGGAGGTTGTAGATCTTCCCGACGTGGTTGACCGGGTTCTTCCCCGAGGTCGCCTCCATCGACATCGAGCGGTTCGGGGTGATGAGCCCGTTCGCGCGGTTGCCCCGCCCCACGGAGCCGTCGTCGCCCATCTCGGCGCTGACCCCCGAAGTGGTCAGATAGACCGCCCCCTCCTCGTAGTCGTCGGCGGTGTTGACGTGGACCGCGACCCCGCGGTCGGTGTACTCCTGGGCCATCCCCTCGACGAACTCCCGGACCCCTCGGACCGCCTCGTCGTACGCCTCCAGGTCCTCGAGGTAGCGATCGACCATCGCCGCGGCCACCGTGACGTCGATGCGGTCGCCCTCGCGCTTGCCCATCACCTTGATGTCCCGACCGACCTCGGGGTTCTCGGCCTTGTACTCGCCGTTGAGCCGCCGCTCGGTGTTCAGGACGATCCGCTCGGTCTCGGTGAGCGGGGCGTGGCCGACGCCGAAGGACGTGTCGTTAGCCATCGGGACGCTCCCCTCCTCGCCGAACACCTCCTGGAGGTCGCCCGACCCCTCCCCGAGCCGGGCCTCGGTGACGACGTCCGTCCCGAACTCCAGGTGCGGGAAGTTCTCCGTCAGGTACTTCCGGGCGGCCCGCAGCGCGATGGTCTCGGTCGGGACCCGGCGGCCGTCGTAGCGGTTGGTCGCGCGGCCCGTGATGAGGATGTAGACCGGCTCGATGATCTCGCCGCCACCGTAGGCCGGCGCCGCCGACCCCGCCACCAGCTGGGTCTCGTCGGTGTTGTAGTGAAGGACCTTCCCGAACCGGTCGATGTAGGCCTTCGCGAGCGCACGCGACACGGCCTCGGCGATGCCGTCGCAGATGGAGTCCGGGTGGCCGAGCCCCTTCCGCTCGACGATCTCGACCTCCTGGTCCTCCACCGCGCGCCCCACGACGGGCTCGACGCGGATGTTCCGTCGGCTCATTAACGGACCCACGCCGGCTCGCGGCGTATAACTTACGGAAAGTTTCACGACCGGCCGTATTACTATCGGGCATCAACGGCGTCGAGGAGCAGCCCGAGATAGGAGGTGCGGACCTGCCGGTCGGGGTCGAGTCCGAGCTCCCGGAGCACGGCGACGGCGCCCTCGCGGGCCTCCTCGACGGCCTCGGCCTCGGCCTCGGTCTCGACCTCGACGAACTCGCCGAGCCCGTCGACGGTGTCGAGCGTGACCGTGTACCCCTCGTACTCGAACCGCTCGCGCTCCTTCTCGACGGTCGCGGCGGGGATGAACCCGAGCCCGTCGAGGATGGCCCGCATCTCGGGGCCGTCGCCGAGGGCCGTCTCGTGCTCCTCGCGGGTCTTCGACTCGGCCTCGATCAGCGGCCCCTTGTACGTGAGCCTGACCGACTCCCCGCCGTCGCGCTCCTCCACCCGCACGCGGAGCGCCTCGTCGGTCTCGGCGAACGAGCGGTCCGGGGCGTCGTAGTAGGTGTCGACCTGCCGGACACGCCCCAGCTGCTCGGCGCCCAGGTCCGCCAGCCGCTCGCGAACCGGGCCGTGGTCGGCCTCGAGTTTCAGTTCCACCTCGTACACGCCCCCACGGAGGAGGGTAGCGGGCAAAAGGCTGGTCGTCACCGACCGGCACCGGCCACCCCGACCGGCGACCCCGACCGCCGGGCACGAAACGTGATTGTTAAGAGTGGCACGGCAGTCCGTGGGGCTATGAGCGACCAGTCCGAGGACGTCGAGGAGCCCGACGCGGCGGAGCCAGACGACGCCGCCGCCGCGGGAGCCGGCGTGGAGGAAACCGAGACGGCCGCCGAGGAGGTGGAGGCCGACGGGACCGAAGCCGGAGGGGCCGAGGCGGCCGGGGAGGGGGCGACGGGGCTCCAGAACGGGGACTTCGTCCGGCTGGAGTACACGGCCCGCACGGTCGAGGGCGGCCAGCTCGTCGACACCACCGACCCCGAGGTGGCCGAGGAGGAGGGCGTGGAGGACCAGGGCACGTTCGAGCCCCGGGTCATCGTCCTCGGGTCGGGCCACCTGTTCGAGGCCGTCGAGGAGGACATCGTCGGCAAGGAGGCGGGCGACTCGGGAAGCGTCACCGTCCCCGCCGGCGAGGCGTTCGGCGAGTACGACGAGTCGGAGGTCGAGACCGTCTCCGCGTCGAAGATCGACGAGGACGACCGCTACCCCGGCGCCCGGATCCAGGTAGACGGCCGACAGGGGGTCCTCGAGACGATCGTCGGGGGCCGCGCCCGCGTCGACTTCAACCACCCGCTGGCCGGCGAGGACATCGAGTACGACTACGGGATCGTCGGCGTGGTCGACGACCAGCTCGAGCGGGCGGAGGGGCTGCTGAACATGTTCCTCGACATGGACCTCGAGATGCGCATCGAGGACGAGGAGGTCGAGGAGACCCGCGTCGAACAGCCCGACCCCGACGAAGAGGACGCCGAGCCCGAGACGGTCACCGAGACCGTCGAGAAGCGCACGCTGTACGTCGAGGCGACGCCGCAGCTCTCGATGAACCAGCAGTGGCTGTTCCAGAAACAGCAGATCGCCCAGGAGATCATCGACAAGACCGGCATCGACCGCATCGTCGTCGAGGAGGTCCTCGACGGCACCGGCGGGGTGATGGGCGGCATGGGCGGTGCGGGCGGTGCGGGCGGTGCGGGCGGGGGCGACGTCGACATGGAGGAGGCCCTCGAGGAGGCCGACATCGACCCCGAGGAGATCGTCGAGGACATCGAGGAGTAGGCGCGGCGCGGATCTAGGGTGTCCGGGATGTCCCCGGGAGAGCGGTTGCGACAGCAGGGTTTCCCCGCCGAAACGCCCGCTCATGGGACCGACTCCCGGGGCGCCCGTCGCGGGCGCCCGGTTCGGCTCACTCGAGGTCGAATCGGTCGAGGGTCATCACCTTGTGCCACGCCTCCACGAAGTCGTGCACGAACTTCTCCTCGGCGTCGTCGGCGCCGTAGACGTCCGCGACGGCACGCAGCCGGGCGTTCGAGCCGAAGACGAGGTCGAACCGGGTGGCCTCCCACTCGACCTCGCCCGTGTCGCGGTCGCGGCCCTCGAAGATCTCCTCTCGCTCCGAGACTGGCTCCCACTCGTACTCCATGTCGAGCAGGTTCACGAAGACGTCGTTGGTCAGCGTCCCCGGCCGGTCGGTGAGGACCCCGCGGTCGGTGTCCCGGTAGGTCGCGCCCAGCGCGCGCAGGCCCCCGACCAGCACCGTCATCTCGGGTACCGTCAGGTTCAGCAGCTCCGACCTGTCGACCAGTCGCTCCTCGAGCGAGCCGTACAGGTCGTCGTAATCGCCGCCGAGGTAGTTCCGGAAGCCGTCGACCTTCGGCTCGAGCACCTCGAAGGACTCGACGTCGGTCTCCTCCTGCGAGGCGTCCGCTCGGCCCGGTTCGAACGGGACCTCGACGTCGTAGCCGGCCCCGGCCGCCGCCCGCTCGACGGCCGCGTTGCCGCCCAGGACGATCAGGTCCGCGAGCGAGACCCGCACGCCGTCCGAGCGCGAGGCGTTGAACTCCTCCCGGATCGCCTCGTAGGTCGAGAGCACCGTCTCGAGCTCCTCGGGCTCGTTGACCTCCCAGCTCCGCTGGGGTTCCAGCCGGATCCGGCCCCCGTTCGCGCCGCCGCGCTTGTCGCTGTCGCGGTACGTCGACGCAGACGCCCAGGCGGTCTTGGCCAGCTGGGGGACGGACAGCTCCGAGTCGAGGATCTCCCTCTTGAGCGCGTCGGCCTCCTCGGCCCCGATGAGGTCGTGGTCGACGTCGGGGATCGGGTCCTGCCAGATCATCGTCTCGTCGGGCACCTCCGGCCCGAGGTACCGTTCCGGCGGGCCCATGTCGCGGTGGAGGAGCTTGAACCACGCCCTCGCGAAGGCCTTCTGGAACTCGGCGGGGGTCTCCTGGAAGCGCTCCAGGATCTCCCGGTAGTCGGGGTCCTGCTTCAGGGCGACGTCCGTCGTCAGCATCATGGGTCGCTCCGTCTCCGAGGGGTCCTGCGTGCCCGGCGCGTGCTCGATCTCGTCCTCGTCGACCGGTCGCCACTGCCACGCACCGCCCGGGCCCTCGTGGGGCTCCCACTCGTGGTCGAGTAGGTTGTCGACGTAGCCCATGTCCCACTGGATCGGCGTGTCGTTCCACGGGCCCTCGATACCGCTGGTGATCATCCCGCCGATGTCGTCGAGATCCTGGTCCCAGCCGAGGCCCTGCTCCTCGATGGGTGCCGCCTCCGGCTCGGGACCGATTTCGACGTCGTCCGCGCCGTGGACCTTCCCGAAGGTGTGGCCGCCGGCGATGAGCGCGACCGTCTCCTCGTCGTCCATCGCCATGCGCTCGAACTCGTTCCGGATGTTCTTCGCCGACCCGTCGAGATCCGGTTCGCCGTACGGCCCCTCGGGGTTCACGTAGATGAGCCCCATCACGGTGTTGGCGAGCGGGTCCTTGAGGTCGCCGACCTCCCCCTCGTGGTAGCGATCGGGCGAGGTCGTCTCCAACTCGGTTTCGGGGCCCCACTCGGCGGCCTCGTTGGGCTTGAACTCGTCCTCGCGGCCGCCGGCGAAGCCGTAGGTCTCAAAGCCCATCGACTCCAGGGCGACGTTCCCCGCGAGGACGATCAGGTCGCCCCACGAGAGCTTCCGGCCGTACTTCCGCTTGACGGGCTGGAGCAGGCGACGGGCCTTGTCGAGGTTGACGTTGTCCGGCCAGCTGCTCTCCGGCGGGAGGCGCTGGAGGCCGCCGGACGCGCCGGCGCGGCCGTCGGCGGTTCGGTACGTCCCGGCGCTGTGCCACGCCATCCGGATGAACAGCGGGCCGTAGTGGCCGTAGTCGGCCGGCCACCAGTCCTGGGAGGTCGTCATCACCTCCACGATGTCCGCTTTCACCGCTTCGTGATCGAGTTTCCCGAACTCCTCCGCGTAGTCGAAGTCCTCGCCATACGGACTGGCGTTCAGGGCGTTGTCGTCCAGAACGTCCAGCCGCAACAGGTTGGGCCACCCGTCCTGGTTGGACCAAGGCATGGTCGACGGGTCGTCGCCTCCGATGTTAAGATTGTCTACTTCCGGGACGGGGCGCCCGTCGTGGTCCGCCCGGCGTACGGGATTCGCGGCGCCCGTCGGTGACGGGGTGGCGGGCCTCGCGCCGCCCCGTTACGGTGGGTGAGCTCGCCGGCGAGCCGGATCGGACCGGCGCGTGCCGGCCGTGGCGACTCAGCGCGTGCCGATCTCGTCCTCGTCCTTGATGACCCGGGTATCGGCCTCGCCCGACGAGACCTCGTTCGCGAGGTCGTAGAACTCGTTCTGGAGGCCGGCGGGGAACCGGACGACGCCGACCCAGGAGCCGTCGTTCTGCCACTCCTCGCGCTCGAGTTCGCCGAACTGCCGTATCTGTGCCTGCCCGCTCCCGGCGTACTCGGCCGGGAGCCGAACCGCCATCACCACCTCGTCGAACCGGATGGGGATAACGGGTCTGAGAGCGTCGAGCGCGTCGTCGACCTGGCTCTCGACGGGCTCCATCGGGTCGACCCTGAACCCCGCCTCCTCGAGCGCCCGCTCGATGCGCTCGGGGGGGTGTGGCGCGTCGTCCATCTGGGGGTTGACCGCGTTGCGCGCGATCTTGTTTATGAGCTGGCGGCGCTTCTGCTCCTGCATCTCGCGGCGCTGCTCGGCCGTGATCTGTATCTCCCCCCGCCTGACGACCTCGGGGATGATCTCCATCGGGTCCGTGGTGTCGAACACCTCCTCGAGGGCGCTCTCGGGCGGCCTGTCGCCCCGCGAGGCGTCCTCGAAGACGTCCTCGGCGGCGATGACCGCCTCGAGTTCGCCGTCGAACTCGCCGCGCTTGATGGCGAGCGCCGCGTCCGGGTCCAGGAGGACCTCGAACCGCTGGCCGTGGGACTCGAGGCGGGCGGTCACCGCCTCGTCGAGCGATATCATGTGTCCCGGTAGTGCGCCCCCGGGATAAAAGGCGTTCGCGTGTCCGGGGGCGGCGTTCGGGTGGCGGGGCTCGCCCGCGGTCTACGCGTCCCCGCTCTCCTGCTCGTCCTCCGGCGCGAGGAGTTCGTTCTCCGCGAGGTGGCTCTCGAGCTCCTCGTCGGAGATGTCGCTGAAGGTCGCGGTTTCGGCGTCGATGGTCGCCGCGCCGATACCCTCCGGGGTGAGGCTGTCCTCGTTGGCGGAGGCGAGCGCCGACAGCGCGAGCCCGATGCCGCCGTCGAGGTCCATCGCCTCGTCGTAGTGCTCCTCCAGGTAGTCCTCGATGTCCCCGCGGTCGGCGCCCACGGCGAGGGCCTTCCACTCGTAGGGGGTTCCCGAGGGGTCCGTCTCGTAGAGGCGGGGTTCGCCGTCCTCGACGCCACCGATGATGAGCGCGACGCCGAACGGCCGGGCGCCGCCGACCTGCGTGTACTGCTGGATGTGGTCGGTGACGGCCTTGGTGAGCGTCTCGACGCCGATCGGCTCGCCGTGACGTGGCCGGCGCTGGCGATGCCGATGTGGTCGTCGGCCTTGTGGATCTTCTCGACGCTGGTCCGCTCCATCAGCGGCGAGCGGATGCGCTTGTCGACGGCGAGGACGACCCCGCCGGCGGTGCGGACGCCGACGGACGCCGTCCCTCGTTTGACCGCCTCCCGTGCGTACTCGACCTGGTAGAGGCGACCGTCCGGGGAGAAGATGGTGATACCCCGGTCGTAGGCCTGCTGTTGGGATTGTCCCTGCATAGTTCAGGTATCGAGGTGCGTCGCCCCCACGTACGACGACCCGACGCGCACTGAAAGCCCGTCCTCCCGGACGACGGCGCGCCGGTCGGCGTCCGCGAACGCGACCGTTCTCTCCTCGGAAACTCCGCCCGGACGCCGTATATACTTTTCTTCACAGCCTCGCACGGTCCCGCTGACGCCACGGACCACCGCCCGGACACGCTCGCCGTCGACCGCGTCCAGACAGGCGAGGACGGCCCGCGCCCGGTCGACCGTTCCGCGGCGACACCGGACCACCGCGTACCCCTCGCCGTCGACGAACTCGAACCCGAGCACCTCCAGGCGGAGTTCGGCGCTCCCGGCGTCGCCGACGAGGTTCTGTGCGGCGTACCGGAGGTGGCGCCGGAAGGTTCCACGGTCGACCCCGGCGTCGGGGTCGGCCCGCAGTTCGACGCCGAGGTAGCGGTAGCGCGGCCGGAGGTGCTTCGGGAGGTGCTTCATCGACCGTCCCCGTTCAGTCCTCGGTCATACCCACGGGCTCGTCCTCGTGGGTCGGCTCGGGATCGACGGCCCGCTCGGCGACGAGCACGCCGACCTGTTCGTGGACCATCTCCACGGCCGTGAGCGCGAACCCGGCGTCCGTGAGCGCGTCCGCCAGCGTCCCGACCGTCGCCGGGTCGTCCACCTCCGGGGAGTAGAACGGCTCCGACGGGTCGGGGTCGCCGAAGAACATCACGTCTCCGAGCACGAACCGCCGGGGGCCGAGCACCGCGACGGCGTCGATGGCCTCGCGCTTCTCCGCGTCCGAGAGGTGGTGCATCGCGAAGTTCGAGACGACGATATCCACGGGCCCCTCGACGTTCGGCTCGCGGAACGTCCCCCGGCCGAACTCGACGTTCTCGATGCCCCGGTCGCGGGCCTTCTCGTGGGCCTTCTCCATCATCCCCTCGCTGATGTCCCGGCCGATGACCCGTCCGGCGTCGGGCGCCAGCGCGAGCGCGACGGCACCCGTCCCGGTCCCGAGATCCAGCACCAGATCGTCCGGTTCCGGGTCGGCGTGCTCGACGAGTAGCGAGAGGCACGCGAGGTATTCGTCGCTCTTGTCCTCGTCGTACTCCTCGGCGTAGTCGTCGAACCGGGCGGCGTGCTCGTCAAGGCTCCTCTTCATACCTGCCCCGTCGGACCCCGGGCTCCATGAAGGACTCGGAGGCGCGCTCGCGGTTCCGCGCCGCGAGCCGCCCCCACTCGCGGAGCCCCGCACGGACCTGCCCCGCGTCGAACCCGACGAGTTCGCCCACCGCGACCAGTTCGCGGTGGCCGCGCCAGTCGAGGTGGGTAAACGGGTCGGCGCTGACGACGAACCGGGCGTCCGCGTCCGCGACGAGTTCGCGGAGTTTACCGAGCCCGGATATCGCCCGCACCCGCGGCCCGCCGTCGGCCCGGAGGACGTCCGCGAGCGAGAACTCCAGCCGGACGCCGTTCTCGGCGGCCGCACGCGCGAGGACGTGGTTCACGTCGCCCTCGCCGCGCATCGGGTGGGCCAGCACGTCCACCCGCGGGTCCTCGACGGCGTAGCGGTTGATGCTCGGGGTCCCGCCGTGGACACACACCAGGGTCGCCTCCTCCCGGAACCGTCCGACGAGACCGGCCGCCTGTGAGCGGTCGTCCGTGCGGACCTCCACCCCTTCGACGACGTCGACGTCGAACTCCTCCGCGGCGGCCCCCGCGTCGTAGTCGGCGGGGTCGTCGCCGTGGTTCCGGACGACCACGCCGTCGTAGCCCAGGCTCGCGGCCTCCCGGGCGTGCCGAGCGGCGGTGGCCCCGCCGTCGGGGTAGGCGTGGACGGCCTCGTACACGGGCGTGATGGGAACGCGGCCGGACTTGTGCGTTGCGTGTCCCGTCCGTGGTCCCGGCTCCGGACCGGTCGCTGGTTCGGCTTCCGGTTCAGGCCGCCCGCAGTGTCTCGAGCGTCTCGCGGGCGTTCTCGACGGCCTTCTCGCGCTTGGCGGGGTAGGCCTCGACCTTCGCGCGGAAGGTGATCCCCTCGCCGAGGCGGACGTCCCCGCGGAACGCGGCCTGCTTGTCGAGCTGGACGAACAACGCGGTGTTGTCGTCGACCCGGTCGTCGAGTTCGGCCAGCAGCCGCTCGAAATCCCGGGCCTCGGCGAGTTTCGAGAGGGCGTAGCGGACCTGGGCGGCCCGCTCGAGTCGGACGGAGAGCACCAGGATGCGGTCGCCGTGGAACCCCTCGGTCACCTCCCTGTCGAGTTCGACGAACTCGCCTTCGGCCCCCTTCGCGTCGTCCCCGCCGCTTTCGCCGCTGTCCCCGTCCGTGTCGGGTGCGGCGGGTCCCGGGACGAACGTCCGGAGGGCCCCCTCGACCCGCTTCTCGTCCTCGGTGGCGTAACAGAACGCGCGGAGGTCGACGTAGTGGAGGGGGACCGACGGCATCGGGCGTTACTCCTCGTCGTCCGCGGCGGGCTCGATGGCGTCCTCGGCGATGCCGGCCTCCTGGCCCTCGTCGAACTGGATGATGTAGGTGGAGTCGCCGAACATCGTCTCGGAGACCTGGGTTATCTCGCCGGTTTCGCCGTCGAACTCGCTGTGCTGGTCGTGGAGCATGACCCGGTCGCCTTTCTCGAATGCCATGCTCACGGCTACCCAATCGCCGAGCAAAAGGGCGACGGTTCGTCCCCGCTACGCCGGTCTGCACCCGCCGCCGTTCCAGACGCGGCGTCGGATCCGCCCGTGTCGAAGGCTTATTGCGACGGTGTACCGTACCCGGTGTCATGACCTCGACACGCCCCTCCCGACGTCCGGTGCCGAGTCGCCCGACCCCGCCCCCTGCCCGTTCGCCGCCATGACGTCCCTCGGCGACCTCTGGTACCTCGCCGACCGGGCCAGCCAGCGGGCCGAACAGGCCTACCACGGGCTGGTCGAGCGTCACGGCGACGGGTACTACGAGACAACCCACCGAAAGCACGTCTCGCGGCGGCGGTTCAGGGTGCTCGCCGAGCGCATCCGGGAGACGGGCGCCCCCTACGGGACGCACACGGTCGTCTACCGCCCCTCCGGGGAACTGCTCCTCGTACACCACGAGGGGGTCGACATGTGGGTGCTCCCCGGCGGCGGCATAGACGGGCGCGAGTCGTTCCGCGAGGCAGCCGAGCGGGAGCTCACCGAGGAAGCCGGGGTGGAGGCCGCCTACGAGGGGCTCGGGATGCTCTCCCGGGTCGAGGTCCGCTCGGCCGACTACCGGACCTGGGGCGTGCTCCCCGTCTACGCCGCCCGCGCCGAGACCGTCGACACCTCCGTCAGCGACCCGGACGGCGAGATCAGCGAGGCCCGCTGGTTCGAGGACCTCCCGGAGGACACCCGCGACCGCGAGGACCTGCTCGGGTGGCGCGAGCGGTACCTCGACTGACGCCCCTCGGCCGAAGGAGACGGGGCCGACGCGTGGCCAGCCGTCAGGGCCCGGGCCCTCCCGCGGTGGTCACCGCGGCTCGAAGACGTGCAGCGGCCACTCCGTCTCGTAGCTCAACGATCGCTCGCGGAGGGCCTCGTCGGGTTCACGGACCGTCAGTTCGACCGGGTCGTCGATCGCGACGTCCCCGTAGTCGGCGTCCAACCGACCGGTGAGCCGGGCCCCCGAATCGAGTTCGACGACGGCTACGGTGTAGGGCGCCTCCGCTTCGAACGCCGGCGGGGGTGTGTGGACCGACGTGTAGGAGACGACGTGACCCGTTCGTGGCTGCTCCTCGATGGAGAGCGACCGGCTCCCGCACTCGTAACAGGCCGGCCGCGGCGGAACCAGCGTCTCCCCGCACTCGGCACACGCGGCGGCGAGCAGCCGCCCCTCCGAGAGCGCGTCGAAGAACCCCGGAAGGGTGAACGGGCTGTCCGCGGTGATGTCGTCCGGATCGAGCGGTGACGGGTTCCCCGACATCTCAGGCCTCCAGGACGTGCGTGACGGTCACGGCGTCGGCGACGCCGCCCTCGTTCAGGAGGAACGCGGTCTCGGCGCCCTCGACCTGGCGGTCGCCGGCCCGGCCGGTCAACTGCTCGTACGCCTCGACGGCCTGTGCGAGCCCCGTCGCGCCGATGGGGTGCCCGCGGGCCTTCAGCCCGCCGCTCGTCGAGAGGCGGACGTCGGTCCACCCCTCCGATCGCTCTCCGGGCGGCCGAGCGCACTCGATACCCCGGCCCCTGGGGGCGAACCCCGCGGCCTCCGAGAGCAGCGCCTCGCAGACCGTGAACGCGTCGTGAACCTCCGCGACGTCGACTGCCTCGGGGGCGACGCCCGCCCGCCCGAACGCCTCCTCGGCGGCCGCGGCCGCCCCCTCCGGGAACGTGAGGTTCCGCTCGGCGACGGCGAGGTTGTGCGCCGCATTCGCCGCGCCCGAGACCGTCACCGTCCCGTCGTCGGTGAGATCCGTCGCGACCGACTCGCTCGTCACCAGGACCGCCGCTCCCCCGTCCGAGACGGGCGCGCAGTCGAACAGCTTCAGCGGCGGCGCGACGTAATCCGACTCCAGGACGGTGTCGACGTCGATCTCGCTCCGGAACTGCGCCCGCGGATTGCGCGCGGCGTTCGCGTGGTTCTTGACGGCGATCTCGGCGAGGTCCCGCTCGGTAAGGTCGTGCTCGTACATGTACCGCTGTGCGAGGAGGGCGTACTGGGAGGGGGCGGTGATGCCCGAGCGCTGTTCGAGCGCGCGGTCGAACGCGGCCGAGAGCGAGTCGGTCGCGCCCCCCGTCCCGCCGGCGGGCATCTTCTCGACGCCCGCGGCGAGGACGGCGTCGTGGCGGCCCGCACGGACGTCCTCGACGGCACGGCGCAGGGCCATCGCGCCCGCCGCGGCACAGCCCTCGACGCGCTCGGCGGGCACGTCCCGCAGGCCCGCCCACTCCGCGAGCAGCGTCCCGTACATGATCTGGTGTTCGTACCGCTCGGACTGGTTGCCGACGTAGAGCGCTTCGACCACCTCCGCGGGGTCGGGGAGGCCCTCGAACGCCTCGGCGAGCGCGACCGAGAAGAGGTCGCGGCCGGTCAGGTCCGTCCGCCCGACGGGCGAGAGTCCCACCGACACGATGCGTGGCTCGGGCATGTCCTAACTCGATACCCCCCGCGTATAACTCTGACTTGTCGGATTCCCGTCACTCGCCGGGATGGGACCGGCGACCGGGGATCAGCCGTGCGAGACGCCTCCGCGGCTCTCGGCGTCCCGCCGACGGAGCGCCGCCCGCGCGTTCGAGGCGTCGTAGCCGAACAGCACCTCGTCGGCGTACGCCTCCGCGACCTCCGCGGCGCGGATGAGGTCGTCGACGTCGACGTTCACGGCGTAGAGCTCCACCGCCATGTCGACCCCGAGGTCGTTCAGGCGGTCGCGGAACCCCGAGGCGATCGTCTCCAGCCAGTAGGTCGTCCCGTAGTGGGTGTCGTACAGCGGGACGACGAACTCGTCGACCATCGGGGCGAGCGCCTCGATATCGAGCCCCGCCCGCCGGTAGAGGTGGTCGCCGTAAGGGTCCGGGTAGAGCGTGACGTAGGTCCGGCCGGGGATCCGGTCGGTCGCCTCGCGCACGAAGTCGGTGATGACCGTCGCACGCCAGGAAAGACGGTCCTCGAGGCCCGTCCCCTCGGGGCTCGGGCCGCCCCCCTCGTGCCGTGTCTCGACCCACGCTTCGAACCGCTCGTTGCAGCGGTCGCAGTAGCAGTACTCCTCGCGGGGGAACCCCACGTCGTCGAGGCGGACGTCGCCGTTGACCGCCGCACACTCCTCGATGATCTCGAGGAGCCCCTCGCGGTAGCGGTCGTGAGTGGGGTCGACGTACGCCCAGTCGAAGTAGCGCCGGTCGCGGTTCGCGGGCTGACCCTCGGGGTTGATCGGCACCAGGTCGGGGTTCTCCGAAGCGGCGGCGTTGTCCCCGAAGCACGAGACCATGTTCACCGCCCTGGGGAGCGGTTCGCTCTGTCGGCCCGAGACGTCCTTCACCTCGTAGAACGCCGCGTCGAACTCCCCCCACTCGGTCTCCTCCTCGTTCCGCGTGACGACCCCGAAGGACGACATACCGGACGGTGGGACTCGGACGGCAAAGCCGTTCGGGAGGGGGACTGGTCGGCGGGCGGTGCTCCGTCGGGGGGTTACCGGCGCGTGACGTAGACGAGGGCGACGGCGAGCAGTGCGACGACGAGGATGGCTTTCTTGGACATACCGTTGGACGGTTCGGAGCCGGCTACTATATCAGTTGTGCCGCTGTCGGACGGCGTTCGGAAACCCGATCGTGGAGACAGCGAACAGGCGACGACTCGACAGCGCCCGGGACGGCGTCGTCGCGCTACCGCGGACCGCCCCGGGCCGGGTTCAGACCACGCCGGCGGTGGTCCCGTTCCCCTACTTCAACCCTCGGGAGCGGGATCCCGGAGGGCAGTCAGTACATGTACGGACGAGGTCAGCGACGACTCGTGTCTGTCGGCCGCCTGCATCCGTCGGGCGAGGTCCTCGCGCCGTTCGATGATCCGCTCGGCCTGCTCGATCAGCGGGTCGGTCCCGATGTCGACGTCGAACAGCGGGGTGATCCCCTCCTCGATGAGGAGCCGTGCGCCCTGCGGATCGGGGAACCGCGGGTCGGTCTCCACGATGAGCCCGAGCGCGTCGAGGCCGCGCTCCCGGGCGTGGCTCAGCAGCGCGCCGGCGGTCCCGCTGGTCGTACCGCTGCCGAGCGGCGGCGCGAGCCCGGCCTCCGCCAGCAGCCGGTCCGCACGGCCGGTCGAGACCCCGTAGACCGACGGGACCGCGTCCGGTTCCCGGACGCCCGGGAGGCCACTCAGGTAGACCGGTGTGGTGTCCAGCTCGTCGAGCCACACAGTCAGTTCGGCGGCGAAGGTGGGCGTGTCGACGGCCGAGACCGGCACGTCGCCCCGCAGCGCCTCGAGATCGCGCCCCTCGTCGGCGAACAGCCGGACCGGCGGCTTGATTCTCCGGATCCGGTCTCCCGCTCGCTCGTACCGTCGCGCGTAGTCCTGTACCGGCGACCACCCGGGATGGGGCGGCGATCGCCGTAAATCGCTACGCACGACCGTATCAAACCTCGATGAGTTCGGCGATCTCCTCGCGAACGATGGTGTCGCAGTAGCCACACCGCACCCCGTCATCGAGCACCTCGAACCGCGACTCGACGGGCTCGCCCTGTGTGGAGATGCAGTTGGCGTTCGGACAGGAGAGCACGCCCGTCACCACCTCCGGCCGCGTAACGCGTGACTTCTCGACCACCTCGAACCCGCGGACGATGTTGATGGTCGCGGCGGGGGCGATGAGCGAGAGGACGTCGACCTCCTCCTGACTGAGTTCGCGTCCCTCGACCTTCAGGATGTCCTTGTGGCCCAGACGGTCGGACGGGACGTTCATGCCGAGGCTGACCGTCTCGCCGCCCGAGCCGTCGATGCCGAGGATTGCGAGGACGTTCAGCGCCTGCCCGCCGGCGATGTGATCGATGACCGTCCCGTCGCGGATCTTCGAGACCCTGAGTTCCTGATCGGGGTCGGTCCCGTTCATCGCTCCTCACCCCCGAGGACGAGGTCCAGCAGCGCCATCCTGACCGGGACGCCGTTGTGCGCCTGTTCGAAGTAGGTCGAGTGGGGGGTCTCGTCGACGTTGGCGGCGATCTCGTCGACACGCGGGAGCGGGTGCATCACGCTCAGGTCCCCGTCGGCGGCCTCCAGGGTCCCGGCGTCGATGCGATACTCGCCGGCGACCTGTCGGTACTCGTTCTCGTCCGGGAACCGCTCGCGCTGGATGCGGGTGACGTAGAGCACGTCCAGGTCGGGCAGTACCGCGTCCGGATCGGTGTGCTCTCTGACTTTCGCGCCGGACTCGTGGAGGTCGTACCGCACCGACCGGGGCAGGCGGAGGCTCTCCGGGCTGACGAAGTGCTGCGTGACGTCGAAGTTGGTGAGCGCCTCGGCGAGCGAGTGGACCGTCCGGCCGTACTTCAGGTCGCCCATGATCCCGATGCTGAGACCGTCGAGACCGGCGTTCTCGCGGATCGTGTAGAGGTCGAGCAGCGTCTGGGTGGGGTGCTGGCCCGCGCCGTCGCCCGCGTTGATGACCGGGACGTCGACGAACTCCGACGCCATCTTCGCCGCCCCCTCGCTCGGATGACGGAGCACGAGCGCGTCCGCGTACCCCGCGACGACGCGGACGGTGTCGGCCAGGGACTCGCCCTTCTTCACCGCGGAGGACTCGACCGTTCCCATGTCGACGGTCGACCCGCCGAGGCGCTTCATGGCGGTGTCGAACGACATCTTCGTCCGGGTGCTCGGCTCGAAGAACAGCAACCCGAGGACGTCGTCGCGGCGGCCCCGACCGGCGACGTCGCCGTCGAACGTCGCCGCGTGGTCGAGGACGGACTCTATGTCGGCCCTCGACAGCTGTCTGGCGCTGATGAGGTGGTCGTGCCGCATCGGGTGTAGGGGGGAGTGGTACCCTATTCAAACCCCCGGGACGGGCCCACGACGGCCGAGATAGACTCGGAAGTTACATATTCGTATTCTTATCTATGCTCGCATCTCCGGGGGCTGTCTCCGACCGCCGGCAGATCCACCGGACGAAATCACGCCAAAGGCTTCGAGAAACGGCTCCCAGAGGGCCTCAGGGACGCATCGAAGTCCGGCCGGCCCTCGGCGCATCGTCCGGACGGACGCGGGGGCGGTCCGTCATACACATACAAGAAAGATTACGTGTTGTAAATTGCGCGGCGAAACGGCCAGAACGTTTATCCGCAGCGGAGCGCAACCCAACAGTCGAATGGTGGAACGGCTGCGGACGGGTATCGAGGTTCTCGACCGGAAGCTCGACGGCGGCATCCCCGCCGGGAGCATCGTCGCCCTCACCGCCGACCCGGCGAGCCAGGCGGAGCTGTTCCTCTACGAACTCACCGCGACCCGGGGGACCCTCTACCTCTCGCTCGACCGGGCCGGGAGCTCGGTGTCGAACTCCATTCGGACCTCGCCGGCCCGCACCGGCGACCCGACCGTCAGGGACGTCACCGGCGAGGCCCCGCTGGACAACGCGACCAAGCTCATCAGCGTCCTGCCCGAGTCCTCCAACCTCATCGTCGACCCGATCGACATCCTCGAGCGCCAGGAGCCCCCCCGGTTCCGGAACTTCATGAACGAGCTCCAGAACCACATCTACAACACCGGGAGCCTGGCGCTGCTCCACTGTCTCGACGGGCAGGACGTCCCGCAGCTCCGGGACACCACCCACCACATGGCCGACATCGTCTTCGACCTCGACACGAGCGTGAAGGGCGACCGGATCGAGAACCGGCTCGCCGTCCCGAAGTTCCGCGGCGGCGTCGCCCCGAGCGAGGTGATCAAGCTCGAGCTCTCCGAGGAGGTCGCCATCGACACGAGCCGGGACATCGCCTGAGAACGACCCCGGACCGCCCGGGAGGCCGTCCCGCCGCGCGCTACCGGCCCCGAGCCCGCGGCTCGACGATCGTTCACGTGGTTCGCTCCGGGGACCCGATCGCTCCGGGACGCGCCGGGGCGCTATCCCTTCTTGAATCCGAGCAGGA
>PXRQ01000067.1 GCA_003022005.1 Halobacteriales archaeon QS_5_70_15 | reverse complement strand
ACAGCCACGCCAACACCGACAGCCACGCCAACTCCGACACCCACGCCAACTCCGACACCCACGCCAACTCCGACTCCAACACCCACACCCACGCCAGCGCCTACTGCAACGCCGACGCCGACACCGACGCCGATACCCATTGTCACACCTACAGCGACATCGACCGAGACTCCAACGCCGACACCGACGCCGACCCCGACCCCCGCACCGACGCCGACCGGATCCCCGTCGCCGACCCCGACGGCCACACCCACGTCTCCCCCCGATGACGGTGACGGTGACGGTGGCGGTGGAGGGGGCGGCGGGGGCGGCGGGAGCGGCGGAGGCGCTGGAACGGGCGGCGACGTCGGGATCGAGGACCGGGAGCTGCTCAACGGGACGGTCACAACCGAGTCCGAGGTGGTGGTACGGGTCGACCTGTCGAACTTCAACCCGGCTCGCGGCCGCATCACGCTGAACCTCACGGCCGACCGGTCGCTCGTCGCACAGCGAACGGTCACGGTCGGCATCGACGAACGGCGGACCGTCTACCTCCGGACGACGCTCGACGACCCCGGGCGGTACGAGATGGCCCTGAACGGCGTCGCCCTCGGGTCGGTCGAGGTGACGACCGCCACGGAGGCCCCGACGACCGGGGACGACCGGACGACGGCGACGCCGTCGGCGACCGTTGCCCTCACGCCGGGGTCGACGGCGCCGGAGGGCGGGACGTCAGCCGAGGACCCGACCGGGACGGCTACCCGCAGGGGAACGGGAACAGCGACCACCGTCGGGCCGGAGGACCCGACCGGGACCGACCTGATCGTCGCCGTGGGTATGTCGCTGATGCTGCTCTACGGAGTCGGCGTTGCGGTGTACGTCCTCCGGGAGCAGCCGCCCGGCGGTTTCGAGTGATCCGACCGCCGGCCACCACCGGGCCGCACTTCCGGTCGCGGATCGGCCGCGAGCGGGACGAGCGAGGGGCGCGTACGGACGACCGCCGCTCGGATCAGGGGATGAGCTGTTCGCCGTCGTCGTCGTACACCGCGATGGCGTCGACGGGACAGACCCGCGCGGCGAACTGGGCCTCGAACTCCTCGTCCTCCGGTATCCTCCGGACGAACACGTCCTCGTCGCTCTCGTCGCCGTCGACGAGCACCGCCTTTCCGGCGCTCTCGTCCGTCTCGAACCCGTCCCACTCGGCGACACACTGGAACATCCCGATGCAGGTGTCGCGGTCGAACTCGATGCGCATGTCCGGCCAACGTCCGCGCCGGGTAAAGGCGTGCCGGGACGGGAGCCTTCAGCCGATGGTCCCCTTCAGGAACCCCGCGCAGTAGTAGGACATCAGCCCGTCCTCGATCTCGGCGTACGAGACGAACACCTCGCCGCCGTCGACGTCGCCGCCGGTCATCCGTCCCTGCACCGCGACCGCGTCCCCGTCGACGACGCTCCGCTCGATCGCGTGATCGATGTCCCGAGTGCCCCGGCTCTCGCGGAAGTACTCGAGGATCGCGTCGCGACCGACCGCCTCGACGTCGTCCCGGAACGTCGGCGGGTGCAGGTAGGTCGCGTCGGGCGTGAACTGGTCGGCCGCCCCCTCGAAGTCGTCGTTCCGGAGGCGCTCGAGGTAGCGTTCGATCACCGCCACGTGGGGATGGGAGTCCGAGCGGGTCATACGCGGTTCGAGGAACGCGGACCGGGGGTATAGAGGTTGGGCGGGCGAGGACGAGCCCGCCGGCGGGCGTGTCCCGGCTCCCCGGGTTGCGCCCGCCCGTCACTCGATGCCGTGGTGTCTGAGGTAGCCGTCGGTGATGAGGCTCGCGTAGAACTCCTCGACGACCGGCTCGTACGGCGGGGAGACGTCCAGCAGTTCCTCGGCGACCGCGCGCTTGGTCCCCTCGACCGACCCCGAGGCCTCGTGGAGTTCGAGGACGCGCTCGTCGAACCGCCCGAGTTCCCGCTCGGCCGTCTCGAACGCCCGCTCGGGGGGCTCCGGCCATATCCCGAAGTGGGGGAGGACGATCCGGTCGGGGTCGAGCGCACGGAGCCGGTCGACCGCGTCGGCGAGCAGGTCGGGGTCGAAGTGCGGGAGCGTCGCCGGCGGGAACCACGCGTCGGCCCGTTCGAGGTGGACGCCGAGACCCTCGGCGGCGAACAGGAGCCGCCGCTCGGGGTTCCAGACCGCGAAGTGGTCGGGGGAGTGTCCCGGCGCGTGGACCATCTCGAGGGTGTTCTCCCCGAGGTCGATGGTCGTCCCCGCGTCGGGGACCGCGACCACGTTCGCCTCCGGGACCGGTCCCTGTTCGCCCATCAGTTCGAACGACTCGCCCATCGCGCGCCTGCTGCTCTCGATCAGCGCCGTCGGGTCGACGAGGTGGGGAGCTGTCATCTCGTGGATGTAGACGTCCAGGTCGGGGGCGGCGTCGACGAGCGCGCTCGCGGCGCCGCTGTGGTCGGCGTGGACGTGCGACAGCACGAGGTGTTCGAGGTCGGCGGGCTCGACCCCGCACCCGGCCATCCCCTCGGCGATGACGTCGGCGCTCGCGGCGGTCCCGGCGTCGACGAGCGCCGGCCCCTCGTCGTCGAAGAGGTAGACCGACGTGACCCCCGAGTCGAACAGTCCCACGTCGATCCCGTAGACGTCGTCGGAGACTTCGAACGTGCTCATATCGGGACCGTTCAGCGGGGCGGGAGAAGTCGGTTCTGGTCGGAGCGGTCGGGAGGGCCACCCAACCGGGGAGCCCTTCGGGCCACCATCCAAAGACCCGAAGACCTCTGCTGTGCTGCGTGCATCCGAAGCTCTACCGCGAGCGAGGGCGGAGCCCGAGCGAGCGACCTTGTCCACCCATGTTTTTGCGCCGAGTGGTGCGCCGAAGGCGCACCCGAGGCGGAAAAAGATGGTGGTCAGAAGGGCTCGACGTGCGGCCGCAGATCCAGTTCCAGCGTCCACGTCGAGCGGTCCTGCTCGACGAGGTTCCAGTACTCGTTCGCGATCGCGTCGGGGTCGAGGTACTCGTGTTCGGCCCGGTCGCCGGTGTCGGTCCCGGGTGCGAGGATCTGCCCGTCGACGACGACGTGGGCGACGTGCACGCCTCCGGGCCCGAGTTCGCGGGCCATCGACTCGGCGAGTCCGCGGGCGCCGAACTTCGCCGCCGAGAAACCGACCGCGCCCTCGCGTCCCCGGACGGACGTGGTAGCGCCGGTGAAGAGGACGGTCCCCCCGTCGTTCCCGACCATGTCGGAGGCGGCCTCCCGCGCGCAGAGGAACGCGCCCTCGACGCCCACGGCGAGCGCGTCCCGGAACCCCTCGATGTCGCTCTCGAGGAGGCCGGTCCAGGACGCGCCGCTGGCGTTGAACGCGAGGAGATCCACGGGACCGAACACCTCGCGCACCGTCTCGAAGCCCTCCGCCACGGCGTCGGGATCGGCGACGTCGACGGTCACGGCCAGCCCGGAGTCGAGTTCGTCGGCCAGGTCCTCGATGAACCCGGGACTCCGGGCGAACAGCGCGACGTCACACCCCTCCCGATCGAACCGGCGGGCGAGCGAGGTGCCGAGACCCGGACCAACGCCGGCGACGACCGCAGTGCGTGTCATGTCGGACCGAACGAACGTGGAAGACATAACCGTTTCCCGAGCGTCGTGGGGACGACTGACGTCGAACGGTGCCAGCCAATTTTGCCGGTAGCGGCCCGGAATCCCCCGGAAACTTGCCGTCACGTTTTCCCGTACCACAGTATTATTATGTTCCTGCCACCCCTACCGGAACGTATGCCGGAGTGCCAGAACTGTGGGACTTTTGTAACGAACGCTTACGCACGAGTGTTCACGCCGAACGGGATCGACAACCCCCGAGTCTGTCCGCAGTGCGAGGACAAGATCCGGGACGGTGCTGGCGTCCGCGAGGCCCGCTCGACCCGACGGACCTGAACCGACGACCACCGACTGCCGAACGGCCGGCGACCGACGCCCGAACGACCGCCGTCCGCTCCCGCCCGGCGGACGACGCCCTACTCCTCCGCCGATCCCGCGCCCGCCTCGACGGCCAGCGACCGCGCCGTCGCGAGCAGTTCGTCCGCGCGCGACTCCTCGCGTGCCTCGGCGGTCACCCGTACCAGGGGCTGCGTACCGGAGGCTCGGACCAGGAACCACCCCTCGCCGACGTCGACCCGGACCCCGTCCATCGTCGAAACGTCGTCGTAGCGAGCCGCGACCGCCTCGCGGACCCGGTCAATGGCTGCCCGGTTGTCGGTCGCCCGGAGCGAGTCGCGCCGGATGGGGTAGGGGGGGACGTCGGCCGCCCGCTCGGCGAGCGGTCGCTCGGCGGCGAGTTCGGCGAGCCTGACCGCCGCGAGCGGGCCGTCGGGGCAGAGCGTCTCCCCGGGCCAGATCCACGCGCCGCTGGGCTCGCCGCCGAACGCCGCGCCCGCGGCCACCTCGGCCGCGACGTGGACGTCGCCGACCGGCGTCCTGGTCGTCTCGACCCCCCGGTCGGCGAGGAAGTCCTCGACGGCGAGGCTCGTGTCGACGGGCACCGCCACCCGGTCGCCGGGCGACGTGCTCGCGCCGGCGAGCACCGCGAGGAGGACGTCCCCCGATAGGTAGGTGCCGTCGGCCGCGACGCCGCGGGTCCGGTCGGCGTCGCCGTCGTGGGCCACCCCGAGGTCCGCGTCGGAGTCGCCGACGAGCGCGGCGAGCGACGTGCAGTTCTCGGCCGTCGGCTCCGAGGGCCGGCCGGGGAACCGGCCGTCTGGCGTGGCGTTCAGCGTCTCGACCCGACAGCCGAGCCGCGAGAGCGCCTCGACTGTCACCCCGCCGGCCCCGTTGCCGACGTCGACCGTCACGTGCGGCGGGTCATGGTCCCCGAACTCGACGGCGTCGACTAGCGCCCGGACGTGTCGCTCGGTGGCGTCGGCCGCCTCCCGGGAGCCGAGGCGGTCCCACGGCTCGAGCGTCCAGTCCTCCGCCTCGACCCGCTCGGTGATCCGCTCGCGGCGCGGGGCGTCGAACGCCTGCCCGGAGGGCTGCCAGAGCTTCAGCCCGTTGTCCGGGGGCGGGTTGTGCGAGGCGGTCACCGAGACGCCGGCGTCACAGCCCTTCCAGCCGACCGCCCGGGCGACCGTCGGCGTGGCCGCCACCCCCAGGTCGAGGACGTCCGTCCCCGTCTCGCGGAGTCCCGCCGCGAGCGCGTCGAGGAGGAGTTCGCCGCTCCCCCGCGGATCGCGGCCGACGACGACCCGATCGGTGTCGGCGCCGAGCGCCCGGCCGACCGAGAGCGCGAGCTCCGCCGTCACCGCCTCGCCGACCGGGCCGCGGATGCCGCTCGTGCCGAACATAGCGGGCCGACGGCCGGGGAGGGCAAAGGCCTGCCGGGGAGTCCCTACCCGGGCTCCACGAGGACGTCGACCGGCGGGTCCGCCGTCCGGACGATGTCGAGGTACCGCGCTGCCACCTCGTCGGCGCCGACCGCCCCCGGGAAGTCGCTCTCGGGCGGCCGCACCGCCGCGCCGATGCGGACGTACGTGACCCCCACGTCGTTCGGTGACGCGGCGAGGCTGCGGGCCAGCCCGCGGGCGGCGGCCGCGCCGCTGCCCCACTCGACCTGTTCGGGGACCGGATCCGTCGCGTAGGTCGTCCCCGAGATGACGACCGTTCCGTCGGTCTCCCGGAGGTCCGACAGGCAGGCACGGACGAGCAGGAACGATCCGAACGCGCGGACGCGCCACACCCGCTCGAACCTCTCGGGGTCGGCCGCGTCGATGGGGCTACCCCCGCCGGCGCTCGCGTTCGCGACCAGACATCCGACCCGGCCGAGTTCGTCGGCGACCCGTGAAACCGCCCGGTCGACGGACTCGGGGTCCGTCACGTCCGCCCGGACCGCGAGGGCCTCGACGGGGTGCTCGTTCCGGAGTTCGTCGGCGAGCGGGTCGGTGACCCTCCCAGAGCGGGCCAGCAGCGCGGCGTTCCAGCCCTCGCGGGCGAACCGTCGGGCGACCGCCGAGCCCAGTCGGGGACCGGCGCCGGCGATCAGGAGCGTCCGGGACACGGACGGGTGATCCGGACGGGAACCCCCTAAGGCTGTGGGAAGCAGTATTCCGGACGAGTTCCTCCCCGTCGCTCGGTCGGCACCCGCCGTGCCGCTCGTCCGGTGATCGCGCTCGTCGGGTTTTTGTTCGGTCGGGTGGATCCGCGGGTATGAAGGCCAGCGGTGGTGACGACGGGGCGAAGCGTCGGGCCGGCGAGTCCGCGGCCGACCGGGTCGAGGACCGCCAGGTGGTCGGTCTCGGGACGGGGAGCACGGCCGCCCACGCGATCCGTGCGCTCGGACGGGCCGTGGACGCCGGCGCGGACCTCCGGGGGATCCCGACCTCCTACCAGTCCCGAGGGCTGGCCCGGGAGTGCGGCGTCCCGCTGACGACCCTCGAGGAGGCGACCCCCGACGTCGCCATCGACGGCGCGGATCAGGTCGCCGGGTTCGACTGCGTGAAGGGCGGCGGCGCGGCCCACGCCCGGGAGAAGGTGGTCGACGCCGCCGCGGATCGCCTGCTGCTGGTCGTCGACCCCTCGAAGGAGGCCTCGGCGCTCGACCACCCGGTCCCGGTCGAGGTGCTCCCGGACGCCGTCCCGACCGTCCGCGAGCGGGTCGAGGGGGCGGGCGGCGAGCCGGCACTCCGGGCCGCCGAACGGAAGGACGGCCCCGTCGTCACCGACAACGGGAACCTCGTGCTGGACTGTGCGTTCGGGACGATCGGGGAACCGGCCGCGCTGGCGGCGACGCTCTCGGCGGTCCCGGGCGTCGTCGAACACGGGCTCTTCGTCGGCCTGGCCGACGAGGTCCACGTCGGGAAGGGAACGGAGAACGGAAACGGGAGCGGCGTCGACGTCCGGAGGCGCTGAGGCCGGTCGAGGGGACGCCGACGACCCCCGGAGGCCTACGTCGACGGCCTCGATCGGGGGCACCGACTCGCACCCGATCGGCGGCGACGCGACCCCGATCGGACGCGGATCGGGCGCCGGACGGGGCCGTGGCTGGTCGGTCGGCGCGAAAGAAACGTTGGAGATGGGGAGCCGACTTAGAGGTCGCGGGGCTGGACCGTCTTCCGGTCGTTCTCGGAGGCGCGGCGGGCGGCGTCCTCCAGCAGTTCGGCGACCTCGTCGTCGAGGGCGTCGTAGAAGTCGGAGGCCACGTTCATCTCGTCGAGCGCTTCCTTCACGGCGGCTTTGACAATCAGGTCTGCCATACGGGTGCTGGTTGACGAGCAGCCTTTATAATATTTCCCAATTCATCCCGGTCTCGACTCGTCTATCGCCCGTTTAGCCCCCACGATCAGCCGGCGTGACGATGATTATTCCCCGTTGATACGTGCGAAGGTAGGAACACGAAACGGGCGGCGAGATAGACGGTCCGCTCCTGTGTGCGGTGGGTCACCGAATGCCGAGAGTATATGAGGGCCCGGCCCGTACTTCGGGTAGCCGACGGGGGGTGGCCCGAGTCGGTAGCCAGAATGCCCAGATGTGACCACTGTGAAGCGCACGTCTCGGACTGCTTCGCCCGCGTCTTCGCGGACGCACACGGGCGGATACACGCCTGCCCGAACTGCGCCGCGAACGCCGGCATCGCCGAGGTCTCGAGAGAACGTGCCTACGAGACACGGCCGTAGGGCCGTGGTGCCGCGACCGACCCACTGGGTGTCTTTTCGGTGACGGGACCGGATCGGGCCCACTACGTCTACGTCCTCGAGTGTGCCGACGGGACGCTCTACACCGGCTACACCACCGATCCCGAGCGGCGCGTCCGGGAGCACGACGCCGGGGAGGGAGCGAAGTACACACGGGGTCGGACGCCGGTGGAACTCCGTCACCTCGAACGGTTCGAGTCGAGATCAGCGGCGATGTCACGGGAGTACGAACTGAAACGGCTGTCCCGAGCCGAGAAGGTTCGACTGGTCGAAGGGGGGACGGAGGAGCCGCCGAGCGGACGGGACCCGTAGCCGGGAGACCGTCCCGGTAGCGCGGACGGGACCGGATCCGTCCTGACGGTGCGGACGAGGGTGGGAGACCCCGGGGACGATGCCGACGAGGGCGGAACCGACCGACGGGCGGGAGGGTCACGCCCGGGAGGGGGGCTCGGACCCCGCGCTCGCCCCGGAACCCGGGGTTCGGGGCCGGAACGGAACTGGAAGTTTAAGAGCGACCGCCACCCGTAGGGAGGCATGGAGTACGAGCTCGCGATAGAGGGCTCGCCCGGGACGGTACCGGGCGGGACCGGTATCCTCCTCGTCCACCCGAGCACCGGCGAGACCGACCGGATCGACACCGAGTTCCTGAACACGGACACCGACTACCGGCTCGTCGTCTCCACCCGGACCACCGCGCGGGAGGTCCAGCAGAAGCTCGAGTACTACGGCGTCGACCCGGAAACCACGGTCATCCTCGACACCCTGTCGGTAGAACGGGGCTACTCCCGACGGAGCGCCGACCGGGTCCACTACGTCGCCGCGCCGGACGACCTCGACGGGATCGTCGGGAAGGTCGAGGAGTTCCTCGAGGACCACGAGGGGAAGCTCCGGGTGAGCCTCGACTCGATCACGGAGATGGCCTACTACGCCGACGAGAACCGCGCACGGGCCGCCGTCGAGGCGATACTCGCCCTGCTCGACGACCACGACGCCGTCGGGCTGTTCCACCTCGCCGAGGAGGTCCACGACGAGGACGTGGTCGAGGCCTACCGGGAACTGTTCGACGGTGTCGTCGTCCTCGACGCGGACGGGACCGTCACCGCCGAGTTCTGACCGGACGCGCGTCGACACCGGGTGGGATCGGCCGCATCTTCCTCCGGACCGAGGTGAACCGGCCCCTGCCCCGACGGTGGGTGTCGCCGGTCGGCCCCGTCAGCCGCCCTCCAGTTCCGCCAGCGTCCGCTCGACCCACTCGACCGCGTAGTCGGCCCCGTGGTGACGGTAGGCGGCGGTGTCGAGCGCGCCGAACGGCGTCGGGGGATCGATCCCGTGTTTGACCGCGCTGCATGCGAGCTCCGCGGCGGCGGGAGCCGCTCCCCGGCGTCGACCCACGCGTCGTACAGCGGGGTCGGGTCCCCCGAGGCGGTCGCGTCCGTCGAGTCGGTCGCCGAACCGGCCTCCCCCCATCCCTCGAACCTCTCGCGGGTGTGGAGCCCGACGTAGGCGTCGTAGACCGCGTTGGCGAGCTGGTAGGTGTCGGCCGGCGAGAGACGGACGGACGCCGCGAGTTCCGCGTACCGCTCCTCGAAGAACCCGAGGAAGTGCTCGGGGAGGCCCGTGCCGGCCTCGACGAGCGCCTCGGCGATCAGGAAGTCGACGAACGCGTCCGGCGAGCCCTCGAGCCGGGGCTTGACGAACACCGTCGGGGGATCGGTCTGTCGCGTCCAGGCGACCCCCCCGTCGCCGGGCATCCCGAGGGTGAACTCGCCGCCGGCGAGTCGGTGGAGCTGTTCGGGCGCGTCGGCCGGGACCCACTCCCCGGGGTAGCTCAGGGGGTCGAACCGGTCGACCATCGGCCCGAGGTTCTCCGCGATCTCCGGCGGGAGGATCTCGAAGTCCCCCGCCACGTCGAGCACCAGCGCGCCAGGCGCGTGGGTACCCCTCACCGCCTCGATCGAGGGGGACAGACCGCGTCGCTCGAACATCCTCAGAGCGCCATCGTCAGCACGATCACCAGGGCGAGGAGACCAGCGACACCCACGGTGCCGAGGACGACCTTCGTCGCGTCACTCATACCCCACGCTACCGACCGGGGGGTGGTTAAGTGCTTCAGTTCCCGCCGGCGACCCCCATTCCCGGTGTCAGCCCGGCCGTGTTGCCCCGTCCGGTCCCGACTGGAAAGTACCTGGCTCATCCGCGGAACCTCCCGCTCGGGAGTTCGCTCGGGATCCGTGGGGGACGCTTCCACTCGAAAAAGTGGTCGTGGGAGAGGTTCCGCTACCGCTAGTTTGCTCGGTGTATGAGGTCTCCACTCGAAACATGGGGGTCGGGCGTCCAGCCGTCCCGCCGGGAACACCCCCAGTGGGATGTCGCGTCCGGTGGAGAGGTCCGTCCGGTGAAGAGTTCCGCCCGGTAAGGTGTCCCGCGAAGCGGCTCGGTGTGCCCCCGCGGGAGCCCTAATCGTCCCCGGGGGTCGCCCCCATTCCCGACCGGGCCACCGCGACCCACCGGCCGGAGGCGAACCGGGCCGTGTTGACGAACGCCTTCACGTACAGCCCCGCGAGGATGGCCACGAACGCGGCGCTCACGCCGAACCCCATCCCGGGTGAGACCGGCAGCGGACCGATCGCCGAGCCCCCGAGCGAGACCGGCCCGACGCCAACGGCGTAGCCGACCGGGAGCGCGAGGAACGCGATCGGCAGCCGGACGAGATAGGTCCCGAGGACGGTCCCGTAGAACGGCCAGCGGGTGTCCCCCGCCCCGCGGAGCGCGCCGCGCATCGTCCGCGAGACCGAGAACCCGGCGACCCCGAGCGCGAACACGCGGACGAACGTCGCCGTCAGGGCGACGTCCTCGGTGCCGAACCCGCGGGCGATGTAGGGCGCGAACGCCGCGATGACCGCCGCGACCAGCAACTGGGTGGCGAGCGCGATGCGGGTGGTCTGCCAGCCGTACGCCGTCGCCCGCTCGTCCTCGCCGCCGCCGACGGACTGGCCCACGAGCGTCGAGGCGGCCGTCGAGTACCCCCACGCGGGCATCATCGCGAACAGGACCACCCGGCGGCCGACGGCGTACGCGGCCAGTTCGGACGTGCCGAGCACCCCCAGCACGAACAGGAACGGGAACCGCCCGAACGTCCGTGAGAGCCGGGTCCCCGCGAGCGGGAGCCCGACCCGCGCGATCTCGGCCATCAGCGGGAGGTCGACCTGCGGACCGCCGAGGCGGAGCCGTACCGGGAACCGCGACGTGAGCAGGAGCGCGAGGAACGCCCCCGCCGAGAGCAGGTAGGCGGTCGCGGTGCCGAGCGCCGCGCCGGCGACCCCGAGCATCGGGAACGGTCCGATCCCGAACACGAGCAGCGCGTTCAGGACGACGTTCGCCGGGAGGGTGACAAGCCGGACGTACATCGGGGTCCGGGTGTCGCCCGCTCCGGCGAGCGCACGGGCAGCGATCATCGACCAGAAGCGCGCCGGCGACGCCGCCAGGACGATCCGGAGGTAGTCCGCGCCCTTCCGGATCGTCGCGGCGTCGTCGGTCAGGAGCCCGACCAGCGGCTCGGCGTAGAGCCACCCAGCGACCGCGAGCGGGATCGAGACGAGGAGACCGAGCCAGAGGGACTGCTTGATCACGAGATCGGCCCGGAAGCGGTCGTCCGCGCCGAGGAACCGCGAGACGACGCTGATGGTCCCCGAGGTGAGCGCGAGCGCGAGCCCGAAGGCGATGAAGAAGTACTGGAACCCGAGTTCGAGCGCCGCGATGCCGGCCGCGCCCGTCGCGATGCCGACGAACAGGAAATCCGAGATGCGGATGAGTACCCGGAGCGCACCCGTCACCATCACCGGGGCCGCGAGGTCGAACGCCTCCTCGCCCATCCGCCGGTCGACGACCCCGAGCCGGGCCAGGAGCGCGGGGAACCGGTCGAGCATCCGACGCGCGCCGCTGCGGGCCGTCTCGAACCGCTCGCGGGCGCCGCTTCGGTCCACTACCTCGATCGACGGGCGGCCGTCCCCTCTACCTTACGGACCCGGCGCGTCTCCCGCGGACCCCACGTTAGGGACCCGACGTGTCCCGGTCGGCTTTTGGCCGTCCCCCGTTCACGGGCGCATGAGCGTCCCCCCCGAGGTCGGGGAGCTGATCGCCGGCGCGCGACCGAGCGCCCACGTGGCGACGTCCGTCGAGGACCGGCCGCACGTCGCCCCCGTCTGGTACGTCTACGACGACGGGGGCCTCTCGTTCGTGACCGACGGACGGAAGCTAGAGCACCTCCGGCGGAACCCCCGAGTGGCGGTCTCCATCGAGCGGCCCAGGGAGGGGGACGCCGAGTGGTCGGTGACCCTCCTCGGGACCGCCACCGGTGTCGAGGACGAGGATCGGGTCGCGCCCGTCGCGACCCGTACCTTCGAGAAGTACGACAGCGGCGAGGACTACCCGTTCCAGCCGCTCGTGGAGGTCGAGGTACGGACCGCGGCTGCCAGCGTGTACTGATTCGGGGGATCGGGGCCGACTCCGTCGCCGGCGGTCACTGACCTGGGGTCACGATCCCGGGAGGGGGACCGATCACGGGCACGGAGGAACCGACCACGGACACGGATTCGACGACCACGGACACGGACTCGAAGCGAATCCGGGGACGGGGTCAGTCGCCGGGACGATCCCCCATCCAGTTCTCGGGGACCTGGATGACGTACCGTCCGTTCTCCTGGAGCGCGATGATGTACTCCTCGCGGTCGAACAGCTCCATCAGATTGAGTTCGTACTGGCCGGGTTCGACGATCCTGATGGACTCGAACTGGTCGTTGAGCTGCTGCCGGAGCTCCTCGATGTCCGGGTCGTCGTCGCTGGGTTCGCTCGCGACCCGGCCCTCCGGTGGGTCGGGACCGGCCGCCCCCGCTGATGCAGCGGCCTCCTCGCCTCCGCGTGGGGGGTCACCTCCACCGGAAGCGGGGGGGTCCGCGCCGGCCGCGACGTCGTCGGGACCCGCGACCTCACCGCGGGCGCTCGCCTGGGCGAGACCCTCGGCGTCGGCGGCGTCCGCCTCCCGGCGCGCGTCCGCGTCGATGATCTCCGCGTCCTCGCCGTCCCCGCCGTCCTCCCCCTCGTCGAGGTCGTCCGGCCACGGCGCAGAGGGGTCGGGGGCCGACCCCGGCTCCGGTTCCTCCGGGGGCCCGGCGCTCGAGTCGGGGGTGCCAGCGGCCGCCCCGGATCCGTCGCCGCCGTCGGACCCCACGAAGTCCCGGACCCTCGTGGCCGCGCGGCCGACCGTGTTCGCGGCCCCGCCCCCGTCGGGCTCCGGCGGGGACCCCCCAGTCTCGGGGGGGTCGTCCGGGATCTCCGTCCCCTTCGGGTGGAACTGGAACGTGTTGCCGCCACAGCCCGGACAGCCCGAGAGCATCTCCTTGGAGCCGTCGGCGAAGGTGTGGCCGCAGTTCGTACACTGGTGTGGCATCTGGTCTGGAGTGCTGTGCCGGGACCCTACTTCCTCGTGATGAGGGTACTGAGCAGGTTCTGGTCCTTGTGGAGCGTCTCGATGCGGTTGGCCGGGCCGATGACGGTCAGCTTCCCGTCGGCCTTGTTGCCCATGATCCGCCCGAGGATACCGCCGTCGCCCGAGCTCTCGCCGGGGTAGGTCTCGATCTCGATGCCGGTGAAGCCGTCGGGGCTGATCTCGGACATCGTTACCTCGATCAGCTTCGACTCCTCGTCGGGGGAGAGCCCACGCTCCAGGATGACGATGTTGTCGTCGTGGACGCCGTCGAGGATGAGCCGGATCTTCTCCATGGTCCGGAGCCCCTTCAGCCGCTCGGCGCTGATCAGGTCGATCTGGACCCCGTCGCCGTCGTTCCCGTCGTCAGCTTTGAGTTCTGCCATCCCTGGTCACCCGAAGTACTCCGCCACCTTGTCGTAGACCTCGTCCATGTTGTCCCCCTCGAGGGCGGACAGCGGGATGGTCTCGTGCTGCGGGAAGGCGTTCCGGATGCGCTGGACCGACGCCTCGTCGAGGTCGATCTTGTTCGCGAGGATCAGCACCGGGAGATCCTGGCTCTCGATGATGCCGATGAGCATCGTGTTCACCTGGGTGAAGGGGTCGTTCGCCGCGTCGAGTACGTAGACGACGCCGTCGACGTCCTCGCGGAGCCAGTGCATGGCCTCGGCGACGCCCTCGGTCGCCTCCCGCGAGCGCCGGATGGCGTCGTCCTCCTCGATGTCGTGCTCGAGGAACTCCTTGTAGTCGACCTTCGTCGTCACGCCGGGCGTGTCGACGATGTCGATGGTGACCGACTGGCCGTTGCGCTTGATCTCGACCCCTTCCTTGCGGCGCGCCCGTCGCGTCTCGTGGGGGACGTGGCTCTCCGGGCCAACCGCGTCCCCGGTCCAGTCGCGAGCGATCCGGTTTGCCAGCGTCGTCTTGCCCGCGTTCGGCGGGCCGTAGATACCGATACGTTTCGGGTCCTGCGCCGAGAACAGGCTCGACGTAACCCGGGCGATGCTTTCCCTGAGTCCTGTGAGCAGTCCCATCCTTTCCCTCGACGGCCCCGTTTCGTCTCGAAATCGGGGACGCTTGACTGTACTACCCCACCCCATTCACTTAACTGTGCGTCAGACATATATAAAAAATCAGTTATTTTTCGGGGAACTTCCCCCGGCGAACCCGTCGTCCCGACCGATCTCGTCCGGACTCCTCCGACGAATATCAGTATACTGGTAGACCTTCGCGCCAGTCCCGGCCTCGGAGCGGCTCGGCAGAACGACGTGATCCGATACCGGAAGGAGGTGGCTGATCCCGTCGAGAGGCGTCCCTCGGTGAGGGCACCTCCTGTCCGGTGGGACGCGGAAACCACGTTCGCGGTCGTTCCGACGTTCGGTATCGTCGTTCCGACGTTCGGTATCCCCCGGTCCTCGATTGAGCCCCCCCCCCCCCCCTTCGTTTCAGGTGGAGCGCACGAGGGGGGCTCGTGTGGTGTGCGACCGACCGAGGCCGTTACCCCGGATAATAGCCGTACTGAGCGCTTTGAGTTCGGAATCGGTTTTCTTTCTAGAATTATATAGCAAAGGCGTGGTTATTATGATTTAAACACAGTACGGAGACATTTGGATCCCCTACATCATAAATCTATCCCGCCTACTGCTGTCCTCTGACGCTCCTCCCCTCCCCCTCCTCCTGGGTTCCACCTGAAACGAAGGGGTGGGGGGGTGAGGGGGGCGGGTGTTCGTTTCGGAGGATCCGAAACGGTGTTGGGTCGGCCCTCCCGAGGAGGGTCGGGCCACCCGGAACAGCTCGAGGACCCGTGTGGACTTGTCACACGACCTCCCCCCATTCCCACTGATCGGAAACGGCGACCGTGGTATCGCAAAGAGTGGTATCGCAAAGAGGTGTGAAACACGTCCCGAACCGACCCGATCTAACTCGATGTCCGCCGGGGTCTCGAGGGACGCTCGGCGACGCTATGGGGGAGTCCGTCCCCGACGTGGTTCTACCCTCCCGGGAGGATCGGGGGGCCAGGACCGATGGGTTCCGGTCTGGTGGTCTCCGGATAGAACCGGTGGTGACCGTAATGCTTAATACGCTATCCACCACCGGTTCTCCTGCATCAACTGGACAGCGGAGCCCGGTCGTACCGCCACGAGCGCCCGTTCTGGGCGAGTAACGGGGCGTTCTCGCCCGGGCGTAGGGTATTTCCACCTGAAACCGAGGGGTAGCTCAAGAACCATGACGAACGTTCCACACGAAACGAAAGGGGTCGGCCACGCGCCATGACGGATCCTGAGACCGACGGCGGACCGGAAGGGGGACCCGACCGGGCGGAGAGGAGTGCCGACGACGACGTGGAAAGCGCTTCCGTCGACAGTCCTTCCGGGGAGTCCGCCGGATTCGCCGACCGTGGTGGGACTCGAGCCGAGCGCGATCTGTCGACTGCGACGGCCGCTGACGGATCGGCCGGGGGCTCCCCGGAGGTCGAGGGGAGCGGGGCGGGGACCGAGATCGACATCGAGGAGCTGATCCTGGACGACGGCTCCGAGGAACCCGACGAGGCCTCGCGGGGGCTGTTCGACGACCTCCTCGAAGGGGAGCCCATCTTCGAGAACAAGGAGGTGCTCCGGCCGTCGTACACACCCCACCGGCTCCCCCATCGCGAGGAGCAGATCAACAACATGGCGACGATCCTCGTGACCGCGCTCCGCGGGGACACCCCCTCGAACATCCTCATCTACGGGAAGACCGGCACCGGCAAGACCGCGAGCGCGAAGTTCGTCAGCGAGGAGCTCGAGTCCACCTCGAAGAAGTTCGAGGTCCCCTGCGAGGTCCAGTACATCAACTGCGAGGTGACAGACACCCAGTACCGGGTGCTCGCCCAGCTCGCGAACAAGTTCATCGAGAAGAACGAGGCGGTCGTCGAGGACCGTCTCGAGGGGCTCCGCGAGGTCCGGGATCGGCTGGAGGACCCGGACGACCCGGCACCCCTCGCGGGGACCGAGTTCGACTCGGAGTCAGCCCTCCACGACCGGATCGACGGACTCGAGTCCGACCTCGAGGGGTTCGAACCCGTGCCCATGACCGGCTGGCCGACCGATCGCGTCTATTCGACGTTCTTCGACGCCGTCGATTACCACGAGCGCGTCGTCGTCATCATGCTCGACGAGATCGACAAGCTCGTCGAGAAGTCCGGGGACGACACCCTCTACAACCTCTCGCGGATGAACTCCGAACTGGAGAACTCCCGGGTGAGCATCATCGGTATCTCGAACGATCTGAAGTTCACCGACTTCCTCGATCCCCGTGTCAAGTCGAGCCTCGGCGAGGAGGAGATCGTCTTCCCGCCGTACGATGCGGCCCAGCTCCGGGACATCCTCCAGCAGCGCGCCGACGTCGCGTTCAAACCCGAGACGCTCTCGGAGGACGTCATCCCGCTGTGTGCCGCCTTCGCCGCCCAGGAGCACGGCGACGCCCGCCGCGCGCTCGACCTCCTTCGAACCGCGGGAGAGCTCGCCGAGCGCGACCGGACCGACACGGTCGAGGAGAACCACGTCCGCCAGGCCCAGGAGAAGATCGAGCTCGATCGGGTGGTCGAGGTGGTACGCACCCTGCCCACCCAGTCCAAGCTCGTCCTCTACGCGACGATCCTCCTCGAGAAGAACGGGGTCCACAACATCAACACCGGCGAGGTGTTCAACATCTACAAGCGGCTCTGCGACGAGGTCGACGCCGACGTCCTCACCCAACGACGCGTGACCGATCTCATCAGCGAACTCGACATGCTCGGTATCGTCAACGCGGTCGTCGTCTCCAAGGGTCGCTACGGCCGCACGAAGGAGATCTCCCTCTCGGTGCCGATCGAGGAGACGGAGGCCGTCCTCCTCAGCGACTCGCGGCTCGACGAGGTCGAGGACGTCCAGCCGTTCGTCCAGAGCCGGTTCGACAACTAAATCACCACGTTTTACACCACCGCTTTCTGCACCTCCCTCGGCGCGGCTCCGCCGTGCCTCGGTCGGGCAAAAACTGGACTAAACGCGCCTCGTTCCAGTGGTCGGTCTCGCTCACGCGGTTCGCTCGACCTCCCGTAGTCGCTCGGCGCGGGTGAGTTAGCCTCTCCCCACGCGTTCCGGTTCACCTGCCGGACACTGACTCCCTCGCACTTCGGCCGTGTTTCGGAGGAGCCGATATAATTCTCCTCACGCCCGCGCGCACGAGACGTTCGCCGAGGTCGATCGGACGTCGAACGCCGTGCCCGTCGAAGCGGTCGGATCGGCGGGTTCGGCCGAAACAGTGCCGACCCCCCCATCGACGGTTCCGGGCGGGAACGGGCCGGTCTGTGAGGCCCACAGGCGGATGTTCCCGAGCCAGGGGATGCGGAACTCGGCGGTGCCGACGACCCACGCCGGCTTCACCGGGTTCGAGAGACCGCTCACCTGGTCGTAGCGCCGGTTCGTCCGCTCGTTGTCACCCTTCGTGATGAACCCGGCGTTCGGCGCCGGGCAGTTCGCCATGGCGTCGCAGCTCCCGGCGTTCCCGACCGCTTCCGGGTTCACCTCGACGGCCTTGTCGTACCAGTTCTCGCTCTCGTTGACGTAGAACATCGCCCGATGGATGATCGGGGTCGTCCCGCCGTTCCCGTCCGGTTCGTAGACGATCACGTCGCCGGCCATCCCGAACTTCCGGTAGCCCGTTCGCTCGCCCGTCCGGTGGGTGACGACCCCGGTGTCGCCGTAGGCCGCGGACGGAGCGAGCCGGTGTTCCTCCATCACGAAGACGAGGTCGCCGGTCTTCATGTGGGGGTACATGCTCGGGGACTCGACGGCGACCATCGGGGGCCAGAGCCCGCTGACGCCGAACAGGAGGAGGCCGACGAGCAGCACGGCGACGACGCTCGACAGTACCTCGCGCACGTAGGCGACGGCCTCGTGGTCGGTCTCGAGGAACCAGCGGACCCACTCCCGTGGGGTACGACGGTTCCCCTCCGGGTCGGGTGGACCCGCAGGGTCACGGTGTCGTGGGCCGGCGTCCCGTTCCCGCTCGGGGCCGCCGTCGGGCTCGCTCATCACCCCGTACCACCGCCGGCAGGCGTTTGAACGTTCTGACTCCGACCAGCTCCGAGCCGTGTCGGTCCCGGAACGAGGTCCGGTCGAACGCGCGAGCCCGGTTGGTCCGACGGTCGAGGTTCCGACCGCTCCGCCACGCTTTTCTCGAATCACCCCCTGCGTCGGGTGTGCCACTCGAAGCGCCGGCACGGATCGCTCGCCGGCTGGCCACCCGGGGGTACAACGCCGAGCGGGAGGCGGTGACGCTGCTCGCCGACGCCCCGGACTCCGGCGCGGCCCTCGAGCGGGTCGTCGAAACAGTGCCCGAGGACGCGGTCAAAGTGACGGCCGACCACGTCCGGGCGGCCCTCGAGGACCGCCCCCCGGTCCCGGACCCGGTCGGAAGTTCACCGGACTCGCCGGGGTCGGACTCCGCCGCCGGGTCCGAGCCCGATCCAGGGACCGACTCGATCACAGCCCACGACGACGACTCCGCTCCCGACCGCGCGGGAACCGGCCCCCCCGTTTCGACTGGAACACACCCGACAGATGACGACACTGTGAGTCGATCTCCACCTGAAACGAAGGGGTCTACGACCGCCGGCGAGGGGATGACCGCGGAGTCGGACGACGGAAGTGGGGGGGCGGTCGACGACGGCCCGGCCCGGGTCACCGGGTCCGGGTCCGGGTCCGCCTCCGCCTCCGCCTCCGCTTCCGGTTCGGGTTTCACCCGGCAGGTCGACCGGTCGCTCCGCTCCGTCGAGGTGGCGAACGACATGACAGGTCGGTCCACGGGCACCGGCGAGTACCGCGACTTCGTCCGGACCTTCCGGGACCGGTACGACCGGCTCTCCTCGAAGCTCCGGGGCCGGGTCACCCACCGGCCGGCCGAATCGCTACAGGCCGCCCCCGGCGGCGGGGAGGCCGGCATGATCGGCATGGTCAGCGACGTCCGGTCGACGGCGAGCGGCCACTGGATCGTCGACCTCGAGGACACCACCGGGGTGTTCCCGTGCCTGGTGATGAGGGACAGGGGGATCGCCGAACTCGTCGACGAACTGCTCCTCGACGAGGTGGTCGCGGTCGACGGGACTCTGAGCGACGACGGGGGCGTCCTGTTCGTCAACTCCCTGCACTTCCCTGACGTCCCGCGGACGTTCGAGCCGGACACCGCCGACAGACACGTCAGAGCCGCGCTCGTCTCGGACGTCCACGTCGGCTCCCAGGAGTTCATGGCCGACGCGTGGTCCCGGTTCGCGGACTGGCTCCACACCGAGGACGCCGCCGAGGTGGAGTACCTGCTGCTCGCCGGGGACATGGTCGAGGGCGTGGGCGTATATCCCGATCAGGACGAGGAGCTCTCGATCGTCGACATCTACGAGCAGTACGAGGCGTTCTCGGAGCACCTCAAGGAAGTCCCCGGGGACGTGGAGGTCGTGATGATACCCGGGAACCACGACGCGGTGCTGATGTACCACGGGGTCTCGCTCGACGAGGTCATCGCCGAACTCCCCGAGGAGAAGGCCTCCTACGACCACCCGCACCGGGGAATGTACCAGCTCCTCAAGAAGCGCCACATCGCCCCGCAGTTCGGCGGCCACACCCGTATCGCGCCCGAGGCCAGGGACTACCTCGTCATCGACGAGGTGCCCGCGATCTTCCACACCGGGCACGTCCACAAGCTCGGCTGGGGGAAGTACCGGAACGTCCTGGCGGTCAACTCGGGCTGCTGGCAGGCACAGACCGCCTTCCAGAAGTCCGTCAACATCGATCCCGACGGCGGGTTCGCCCCCGTAGTCGACCTCGACACGCTCGACCTGACGGTGTACGATTTCAACTGACCACTTTTTGCACCTCCCTCGGTGCGGCTCCGCCGCGCCTCGGTCGGGCAAGAACTGGACTAAAAACGCGCCTCGCTCCAGCCGCGAGCCTCAGGCTCACGGGTCGGTTCCCTCCCCGTTCGTCATCGAGCCGTCCCTCCGGCCGGCCTCGCTTCGGCTCGCGTTAGTCGCTCGGCGCGGGTGAGCGTGCTACTATCCGTAGATCCCTTCTCCCGTCTCGTTACGGATCTCTCCGGCTTCCTCTACTGCCACTCGTCGATCCGGAAGCCGATCGGTCGGGATCGGGCGGGAGCGCGGCACACCGTCCGGCGGTGGGGAAGCGTGCCGCCTGCAAGCGAGCGCGGATGCACGGATGCACGGGTCGGGGTGGGTCGAACCCGGGCGAGTGGTGCGGGTCGTGCCGAAGATCAGGTGGTCGGCTTCGCCTCCAGCCGGTACCTGATGGTCGGCGTCCCGTCGAAGACGGGTCCGGTTCCCCGGTTCTCGAAGCCGGCCGCCTCCACGACCCCTTGGAGGTCGTCGTCCTCGCCGGTGACCAGCATCTCGACCACCATTCCCTCGTTGCGCGCGAACCGACACGGCTCCTCCAGCAGGCGCTCCTCCGCGCCGACGGTCCCTTCGAGCTGGGTCACGTGGACGGTGCCCCGTCTCGCGTCGAAGCTGACGAACCCCAGCACCTCCTCGTCCTTCTCGGCGACGCGGACGGTCCGGTCGTGGACGAGGTTCCGCATCACGTCGGTCGGCGTGTCCGTCAGCTCGGCGAGCCGCTCGGCGTCCGCCTCGACCGCGTCCCGCACGTCCATATCCGTACTGTGAGCCCCAGCGGATTAAACCCCGGGCGGCGACCGGCCGACCGACGACCGACCGCCGGTCGCGTCGGGTCCCTTCGCGCGAGGAACCGATGCCGGCAGCACGAGTCGTGCCGGAGGGACAGGATTAACCGATGGGACGGGGTAGCGGGGCACATGAACGCGGAGAAGGCCGAGAGCGCGGCGAAGGCGGAGACGGTCGACGGCCGCGGGCGGGTGGGACGATGCGGGTGATCGCCAAGTTCGGGGGGACCTCGCTCGGGAACGGCGAGCGGGTGAACCGCGCCGCGGACTCCGTCGCCGCGGCGGTCGAGCAGGGCCACGAGGTGGGCGTCGTCGCCAGCGCGATGGGCTCGACGACGGACTTCCTCCTCGACGCCATCACCTTCGAGGCCGACGGCGCCGACGAGGCGGAGATCGTCTCCATGGGCGAGCGGACCTCGGTCCGGATGCTGAAGGCCGCGCTCACGGCACGCGGTGTCGACTCGGTCTTCCTCGAACCCGGATCCGAGGAGTGGCCGGTCATCACCGACGAGCACGGGGAGATCGACGTCGAGGAGACCCGAAAGCGGGCCCAGGCGGCCGCCGAGGCGTATCTCGCGAAGGGGATCGTCCCGGCGATCACGGGCTTTCTCGCACAGGACCACGCCGGCAACGTCACTACCCTCGGTCGCGGCGGCTCGGACACGACCGCCGTGATGCTCGGGAAGTACATGAACGCCGACGAGGTGGTGATCGTCACCGACGTCGAAGGTGTGATGACCGGCGACCCGCGGGTCGTCGAGGGAGCCCGGAACGTCGGGGAGATCACCGTCGACGAGCTCCGGAACCTCTCGTTCCGCGGCGCCGAGGTGGTCGCCCCCTCGGCGCTCTCGTACAAGACCGGGGACATGGACGTCCGGGTCGTCCACTACCAGCACGGGGACCTGCTGACCGGGGGGACCCGCATCGAGGGGCAGTTCCAGAACCTCATCGACCTCCGGGAGGGAAAGCTCGCGTGCATAACCGTCGCCGGCCGGGCCATCCGGAACACGCCGGGGGTCCTGGCGAAGCTCTCGACGGCGCTCGCGGACGCCGACATCAACGTCGACGCCGTCTCCTCCGGCCTCGACTCGGTGACGTTCTACATCGACGCCGGCCTCGCACAGGAGGCCGAGACGGTCCTCCACGACACGGTCGTCGGGAGCAGCACGCTCTCGTCGGTCACCGTCGAGGACGACATCGCCGTCATCCGGATCACCGGCGGGGAGATCCCGAACCAGCCGGGGATCCTCCGGCGGATCATCGACCCGCTCTCGGACCAGCACTTGACCCTCCACGACGTCATCACCTCGGCGACCAGTATCGGCGTCTTCGTCGACTGGGGGGACCGCGAGGAGGCGCTACGGATCGTCCAGGGAGAGTTCTGAGCGAGCCCCGCGGAAGCCCGCGGACCATCCGTGTTCGTTCCCGGACTCGCTATCCGTTGAAGAACGCGGTTTCGACGCCTCCGGCCTCGATGGTCGCCGCCGCCGCACAGACCGTGTGCTCGAACTCGTGCTCGTAAAGCTCGCGAGCGGCCGCCTCGGCGGTCTCGGCCTCCAGCGAGAACGCCCCGGGGCTGTCCCGCTCGTAGGTGGCGACGAGCGTGGGTTCCTCGACGGCCTCGACGAGCAGGGCGTCGCGTCGCACGGTCGCCACGAACGCCCCGGAGCCGCTCGCGACGCCCGCGATCCGCGGGGTGTCGTAGTCGTCCTTCTCGAAGTCGAGCGCGAGCAGCGCGAGCGCCAGCGCGTCCCGGGGTGGGTACCCCATGTCGACCTTCTCGGCGATCGGATCGACGTGCGAGCCGTTCCCGACGACCCCGACGGGACCGTCCCCCCGGTCGGCCGTCCGGACGCAGTTGTACGCGATGTAGGGGTTGTCCGTCTCGGGGGCGTCCGGCGTCGGACCGACGGTGAGCGCGCCGTCCCGCTCGGTGACCATCCGGTTCGGGAACGACCGGGACGAGACGCGGTAGGCGGCGATGCCGGGCCCGACGACGAGGAAGCGACCGACGTACATGACACTACCTGCATCCCTCCGGCTTCTAACGGTTGCGGTCCCGGGGGGCGATCCCCGGTGTTCCGACCCCTACCGATGCCGGGGCTGCCGACCTCGGCCCGACCGAGCCGTCGTGGGGGTTTTTGTCCCGGTGGCCACCAGTCCGTCCATCGGATGAGCCCGGACGTAACCCACATGACGGCGGCCGGCATCGCGCGACGGATCAGGGACTCCGACCTCTCGCCGGTCGAGGTCGTCGACGCGACCCTGGAGGCCATCGAGGAGCGGAACGAGCGCACCAACGCCTTCGTGACGGTCACCGACGAGCGCGCGCGGAAGGCAGCCGAACGCGCGGAGCGCGCAGTCGAGGCGGGCGAGCGGCTCGGCCCGCTCCACGGCGTCCCCGTCGCGATCAAGGACCTCGACGACGTCGCGGGCGTGCGGACGACGTCCGGCTCGCTCCTGTTCGAGGACCGGGTCGCGGAGGAGAACTCGCCGTTCGTGGACCGACTGCTCGACGCGGGCGCCATCGTCGTCGGGAAGACCAACACCCCGGAGTTCGGCCTCGGCTGTACGACCGACAACCGCGTCGCCGGACCGACGGGGACGCCGTTCGCGGTCCACCGCGTCTCGGGCGGTTCCTCGGGGGGCGCCGGCGCCGCGCTCGCCGACGGGCTCGTCCCGCTGGCACAGGGCTCGGACACCGGCGGTTCGATACGGACGCCGGCCTCGTTCTGCGGGGTCTTCGGGCTCAAGCCCACGTTCGGGCGGGTTGCGAAGGTCGACCGGGGGAACGCGTTCGGCCACCACACGCCGTTCAGCCACCTCGGACCGCTCGCCAGGAGCGTCGAGGACGCCGCGCTCATGCTCGACGTCACGGCCGGCCCCCACCCGCTCGATCCGTTCTCGCTGGCCGAGCCCGACGTCGAGTACGCCGCGGCGACCCGGCGGCCGGTCGACGACCTCTCGATCGCGTACAGCCCGGACCTCGGCATCTACCCCATCGAGCCCGCGGTCCGGCGGGTCCTCGACGACGCGGTCCTCGGGTTCGAGGCGGCCGGGGCGAGCGTGGAGCGGATCGACCTCGACCCCGACCTCGACCAGGACGACGTGCTCGACGCCTACTACACGTTCGCGGTCGTATCCTGGGAGTCGCTGTTCGACCGCATCGCCGAGGATGGGCCCCTCGACCCCCGCGGGGCGGACCGGGACCGACTCGCCGAGAGCACCGTCGAGACCGTCCTCGAAGCCGAGGACGTGAGCACCCGGGAGTACAAGGCGGCCGACCGGACCCGGACGCGGGTGCTCGAACTGGTACAGAACGTGCTGGAGGGGCACGACCTGCTGGTCACGCCGACGCTCGCGGTCCCGCCGTTCGAGATCGACGACCTCCCGACCGAGGTCGACGGCCAGCCGATCGAGCCCCGGCGGGGATGGCTCCTCACACAGCCGTTCAACATGACCGGCCATCCGGCCGCCTCCGTCCCCGCGGGGTTCACCGACGGCGGCCTGCCGGTCGGGATGCAGGTCGTCGGCCGACGGCTGGCCGACGACGACGTGCTCGCCGCGAGCGCCGCGTTCGAGCGCGTCCGACCGTGGCGGGACCGCTACCCGTACCGACGGTCGTAGCGGGGTACCGGCGGGCTTCCCGTTTCCCCCGGACGGCAACGCTCGGCGCCGCCGGTGAGTACAATACGGTCCGACCGTCCACTCGGTGGCATGGCAAGCGACCGGCTGACGGTTTCCCCGGACGAGCCCCCCGGGAGGGGGTCGACGACCTCGTCTCCCGGACCGGGGAGGAGCAGAGCGGACCCGTCCGCCGAGCCACGCCTTCTACGCGACCGACTTCCAGGTCGCCACCTCGGACACGAACGCCGATCTCGAGCCGTACGGTTCCGTGATCGGACACCGGGAATGAAACCGGGAGCCGCTCGGGATATCGACCGGTTCGGGAACCGTCGTGTCGACCGGCTCGACGACCGGCGACCGCTCCCCGGGTCCCGTCCCGGCCCGTGGAAGCGGGACCCGCGGTCGACCTCGCCGACGCCGTCGACCGCACCGCATATGACCCCGGCGGGCACACGCCGGAACCGATGCCCGGGCGCCGAGCCGACGAGGCCACCGTCGACCGCGGGTCGTGGCTGGCGTTCGAGGTCGAACTGCTCCGGTACGACCCCGTCGAGTGGGTGGTGCTGACCGGCGACCGCCGGCTGGTGAGCCTGGTCGGGCTCGTCCCGCTGGCGGCGGCGTTCGCGCTGCTGGTCGGCTCGGGGCTGGCCCCGCTCCGGAAGGAGACGCCGGTCCTGTTCCTCCTGTTCGCGCTGATCGGCGCGAACTTCACGCTCATCGCCATCGTCACGTCGCTCAGCCAGTTCGTCCTCGGTCGCCGGCTCGAGTCGCCGGGCGACGTCCGTTCGAAGATGCGCGAGACGCTCGCCTACCGCGAGGACGTCGCGGCGACGACCGGGCGGAGCCTCCTGCCGGTCAAGCCCGACGCGTTCTTCCTGGTGCTCTACCAGGGGGTCATGGCGGACCTCCGGGAGCTCGAGGGGGTCTCCTCCGGGGGGCGGACCCGGCGGGCTCGCGAGCAGCTCGATTCGCTCGTCGCGGACCTGCGGACCCACACCGACTACGTCGTGGACCTGCTCGGCCGTCCGGAGAGCGGGCTGAAACACGCCCTGTTCACCTCGCTGAACGCCAACTACGAGAACGCCGTCCACCGGACGTGGTACCTCCAGACCGAGCACGCCGACGAGTTCACCGAGCGGACCGCCGAACCGCTCGACCGGCTGACGGAGACGCTGGAGCACATCGAGGTCGCCAGGCGGACGTTCCGGACCGTCTTCATCGAATCGGAGGTGTCGGAGCTCTCGCGGTACCTGCTGTACGTCGGCCTGCCGGTCCAGGTCTCGGCGGTCGTGCTGACGCTCGCCTACACGGCGCCCGGAGGCGGCCCGCCGCTCTCGCCCCGGGTGCTGTCCGCGGTCGTCCCCGCGGTCCTGATCGTGGGCTTCGCGCCGTTCCTCGTCCTCGCCTCGTACGTCGTCCGGCTCACGGTCGTCTCCCGGCGGACGGCCGACACCTTCCCGTTCAGCTCGCAGCTGCGGAACACGGTGGCGCTCCGCGAGGAGTTCTCGGACGAGCGGTGAGCGCCGGCGGCCGGGGAGCCCGCCCCCGGCATCGGGGGGGAGCCTCGTCCCCGGCGGCGTCCGGGTGGTCCGCCCCCGGCGTATATGTGTGCGGGCAGTGACCACGGGACATGGCCGATTACGACTGTCTCGACTACGCCGTCGAGGAGGCGACCGCGTGGATCGAACTCGACCGTCCGGCGACGCTCAACGCGCTGAACCCGGCGCTGCTCGCCGAACTGGAGGACGCGCTCGACCGCGCCGAGGGGGCCGAGGACGTCCGGGCCGTCGTCCTCAGCGGGAAGGGACGGGCGTTCTCCGCCGGCTACGACGTCGGCACGGGCGAGGAGGAGCGAACGCTCGACGAGCGGGTGCTGTCCCAGCGGACGCACCTCGAGGCGGTCTTCTCCTCCCGGCTCCCCGTCCTCGCGGCCGTCGACGGACCGGCGCTCGCGGGCGGGTGCAACCTCGCGGTCTGCTGTGACCTCACCTACGCCACCGAGGGGTCGACGTTCGGCTACCCCGACATGCACTTCGGCGAGCCGCCGCCGAAGTTCGTCCTCCCGTTCGTGGTCGACTCGGTCAAGGACGCCCGGGAACTGCTCTACACGGGCAAGACCGTCGATGCCGAAGCGGCCGAGCGGATGGGCATGGTCAACCGGGTCGTCCCCGACGGCGAACTGGAGGGGGCGGTCGAGTCCGAACTCGCCGAGATACGGAAGACCCCGAGTAGCGCGGTCGCCGTCACGAAGGCGATGGTCAACGACGTCCAGGAGACCCAGGGCTACCGGCGCTACGGCCGGGTCGAGGAGTTCGTCGGGACGATGACGATGGGGACCGACGCGGCCGAGCGGTTCCGGGAGATACGGGACGAGGAGGGACTCGAGGCGGCCCTCGAGTGGGCACACGGGACCGAGAAGCCCTGACCGTCCTCCGCCCGTTCCTCGCCGTTCGACTCCCCACTCCCGCCACTCGACCCCCGACGAGCGCGAGACGGTAGTCGGATGTGGCTCGGGACCGACGGGTCGGTCATGTCGGACGTCTACGACTGGTGGAGCCGGCACCCGCGGGCGCTCGATGCCCTCTACGCCTTCGCGTTCATGGGTCGCGAGCGGGGGCTCCGGAGGCGGTCGCTCGAGGCACTCGCGCCGGCGCGGGGCGAGCGGGTCCTCGAGATCGGGTGCGGCACCGGCGAGACCCTCGGGACGCTCCGGGAGGCCGTCGGCTCCCCGGGGACCGTCGTCGGCGTCGACGCGAGCCGGGGCATGGTCCGGGCGGCCCGCGACCGGGTTCGCGAGGCCGGCTGGGGGAACGTCCACGTCGTCCGCGGCGACGCCCGCCGGTTGCCCGTCCCGGACGGACGGTTCGACGCGGCCTACGCGGCGATGTCGCTGAGCGCGGTCCCCGACCCCGCGGCGGCGGTCGCGGCCGCGCGGCGGTCGCTCCGACCCGGCGGCCGGCTCGTGGTGCTCGACGCCCGGCCGTTCCAGGGGTGGCCGTGGCGGCTCGCGAACCCCGCGATCGTCCCCGTCTCGAGGTTCCTGACCGACTGGGTTCCGGAGGTCGACCTCCCGGCGGCGCTCCGCCGCGAGTTCGAGACGGTCGAGGTCACGGGGTTCAACGCCGGGACGATATTCGTTGCGCGGGGCGACCGGACCGACGCCGCGTGACCGCGGGCCGGGACGCCGTCCGGCGGAGGGTCCGTCCCTCTGATTCGGTCCATCCGCCGGTCAGCCCGTCCGCGTGGCGACGAGCGAGAGGTAGCCGACGCGGCCGTCCTCGATCGCCCGTTCGAGCTCGTCGACGCCCTCGAGCATCCGCCGGCCGCGTTCGCCCATCGCCCCCAGGAGTCGCTCGTAGTCGACCCGTTCCCGCACCCGGTCGCGCATCGCGAGGAGGTCCTCGCGGTGGGGCCGGACCTCGTCGACGTCGAACCCAGCGTCCTCGACGCTCCCGAGCAGGTGTTCGCGCCGTCGATCCCCCGTGAGACACAGCGGTTCGGCGAGCGCCGCCGGCAGGTCCGGGGGGTCGCCCTCGAGGACCACGTCCGAGAACGCGAGGCGACCGTCGACGGCGAGCGAGCGGTGGGCCTCCCGCAGCGCGCGGCCGAGGTCGTCGGACAGGCAGAGCACGCACTCGGCGAGGACGACGTCGAGCGCCCCGGCCCGCACGGGGAGCCGGGTCGCCTCGCCCCTGACCGCGCCCCGGACGCCGTCGCCGGGATCGAGGTCAGGATCGAGCCCGAGCGCGTGCGCGCCGCGGTCCCGGGCGAGCGAGACCGCCTCGCCCGCGCCGCAGCCGACGTCGAGCAGCCGCGTCCCGGCGCCGACGCCGGCCCGGTCGAGCAGGTCGGCAGTCGCCTCGCTCCCGCCCGGGTGGAGCGGGCCGTCGAGGACCGTCCCGAGCGCGCCCCACGGGTCCGCCAGCGCAGCGGTCAGCAGCCGCTGCATCCCCCACCTCCACCCCCGCACCAGCCGTCGTCCGGACGGGTTCCGTCGTGGTCCGGACCGGGTCCGCCGTCGCCGGCTGACGACCGGGGGATCCCGCCGTCGGTCGTCCCTTCGGGAGCGTCGGGAAGCGGGGCCTCCACGCCGGTCCGTCCGCCCCAGCCCTCGCGGTTGCGAACGGCGTACTCGCCGCCCTCGGTGCTCATGTTGTACGCGCAGAAGGGGACGAGATCGCCCGACGCCGTGGGGACGGCGATACAGCAGTTCCCGAGGCGGTCGACGTCGGCGGCGTCGGCGTCCATGAACCCGGTGAGCGACACCGGGAGCACCTCCCCGAGGAGCGCGTCGGCGCCCTCGGGGACGTCGGCCCCGCAGCAGCCGGCGGCCGAGCACGCCCGCTCCCCGCCGGCGGGGGTGTTCGCCAGCAGCTCCATCCAGTCGGCCTCGTCGACCAGCCCGGACAGGGACGCGTACGTCTCGTCGTCGATCAGCCCGGTGGCCGGAACGGCGCCGCCCTCGCCGGGGAGCAGCGCCGTCGCCATCTGACAGTACGACGAACAGCAGGGGATCGGCAGGAGGTCGCGGGCCTCGAGCCCGTCGACCTGTCCGGCGAGTAGCCGGGCGGCCTCGTCGAGCGGGAACCGGCCGTCGTGCTCGGCGTACCGCCCGAAGTGTGCGACCGGCTGGAAGTTGACCGACTCGACGGTGTCGAGGTTCTCCAGCGCGAACTCGACGACGTTCCCCATCTCGTGATCGTTGACCCCCGGGACGACCGTCGGGACGAGCACGACCGAGAGCCCCGCCCGCCGGCAGGCCTCGACGGCCTCCCGTTTCTCCCCCGAGAGGTCGACCCCCCTGATCTCCTCGTAGGTGTCGGCCTCGACCCCGTCGAACTGGAGGTAGACCGCCGTGACGCCCGCGTCGGCGAGCCGCTGGGCGTAGCCGTCCTCGGTGGCGATCCGGATGCCGTTCGTGTTCACCTGGACGTGCTCGAACCCCATCTCGCCCGCCCGCTCGACGAGGTCGGGCAGGTCCTCCCTGACCGTCGGCTCGCCGCCGGAGAACTGGATCGGCCGGGGGCCGCCCTCCGAGCGGACGACCTCCAGCAGTTCGATCACCTCCTCCGCGGGCAGGTGCTCGCCGCCCGGCCCCGACCCCGCGAAGCAGTACGAGCACGAGAGGTTGCAGTCGGTCGTGACCTCGACGACGGCCAGACACGCGTGGTCGTTGTCGACGGTGAGGTCGCCGACGTCGGCGGCTTCGCCGTCCCGCCCGCCCCGCCCGGTCCCGTCCTCCGGCGCGGGTTCGGGGCCGAGCTCGCCCGCCCACTCCCAGTGGTCGACCGACTCCCACACCCGCCGGGTCGAGACGCCGTGCTCCTCGCAGGTCCGGGTGAGATAGACGCTACCGTCCCGCTCCTCGTAGCGACCGGGGGCGGGTTCGAGACAGGCCGGACAGAGGCTCGTGGTGGTGCCGAGTTCGCGGCGGTCGGAGCTCATCGTCTACCCGACGCGCTCGCCCGCCCGGCAAAACTCCACGGTGGCCGGGCGATGCTGCCGCATTCCCGCGCCGGCGCGCGGGACTCGCCGAACCGCGGAACCCCTTTCCGGCCGCCGGCCCATCGTCCCCGCATGGACGGTTCCGCGACGGGCGAGCGCGGGAGCGCCGCGGACGGGTCGCCACCCCCCGGGACGGACCCGGGGTCCGGGTCCGCATCGGGGATCCGGAACGCCGACCCGGTGCGGTGCGCGCGGGAACTGCTCGACGCGATCCCCACGGGCGGGGAGGTCGAGCAGCGCCTCGCGGCGCTCGCGGCGACCGACGACGCGGCGCTGGCCCCGCTCCGGGAGGAACGGGCGACGGCGCTCGCGTTCTGGCTGAACCTCTGCAACGCGGGGACGCAACTGCTGCTCGACCGCCGGCCGGAGCTCTACGAGCGCGCGCTGCGGACGGTGCGGTTCTTCCGGGCAGAGACGGTCACCGTCGCGGGGACGCCGCTGAGCCTCAACGACATCGAGCACGGGATCCTCCGCGGCTCGATGTCGATGGTCGGGCTCGGGTACCTCCCGCGGCTCCGCCCGGGCGCGTTCGAGCGGCGCTACCGGCTGGAGCCGGTCGACCCCCGGATCCACTTCGCGCTGAACTGCGGCGCCGCGAGCTGTCCCCCCATCCGGCACTACGAACCCGACCGGGTCGACGAACAGCTCGACCTCGCGACCCGGGGCTACCTCGAGTCGACGGTCGAGTACGACGAGGATGCGGGGATCGTCGGGGTCCCCCGGGTGTTCCTGTGGTACCGCGGCGACTTCGGCGGCGGGTCGGGCATCCGCGAGTTCCTCCGGGAGTACGGCGCCGTCCCGGAGCGCGCGAAGCCCCGGATCCGCCACCGGTCGCGGGACTGGACCCGCGAACCGGGCAAGTTCGAGTAGCGCACGACAGCCTTCCCTCTCCGCCGCCGGACCGGTGACACGGTCCCTCCCCTCTCCGGCACCGGACTCAAGCCGCTCCACTCCCTCGGCGTCGTATGTTCGACGCCCGCGAGCGGTCGTACCTCGGCACCGCACGGGTCGGCCGGCTGGCGACCGCCGACGCCGAGGGGCGACCGCACGCGGTGCCCGTCTGCTTCGCGCTCGACGGGGACCGCGTCGTCACGCCGATCGACGAGAAGCCCAAGCGCGTCGCGGCCGACGAACTCCGCCGGAGCCGCGACGTCCGCGAGAACCCCCGCGTCGCGCTCGTCGTCGACCACTACGTCGAGGAGTGGTCGCGGTTGGGGTGGGTGCAGGTCCGGGGGACGGCGACCCACCTCGACCCCGGGGAGTCGGGCCACGCCGACGCGGTGGCGGCGCTCCGGAGGGAGTACGACCAGTACGCCGACCACGCGCTCGAGGAGCGCCCGGTCATCGCGGTCGAGCCGGGGAGCGTCCGGTCGTGGGGCAAACTGGAGCGGCCCGAGGACGCGGACACGCGGTAGGCGCCCGCGGTGGCGTCCCGCCCGCGCTGTCGGACGTACCGACGGTCGCCCTACGACCGTACCGCGTCGTGTCCTCGCAACCGACCCGTCCGTTCCTCCGAACGGGTGTCCCGGTCGTCCCGCGGTCCGTGCCCGTCGTCCCGTTCGAGCGACTCGAGCCGGTCCGCGACGGTCACGACGCCGTCGTCGGTGGAGCAGGGCGCGACGCAGGCGAGGTCCCCTCCGACCGACTCGGCGAGCGCCATCACGGGGAGCGCGAGGACCGTGTAGCGCTCCCCGGTCAGGGTCGACACCTCCCGGCGGTCGAACGCATCGAGGCTCACGCCCCGCTCGGCGGCCCACGAACGGAACGCCGCGACCCGGTCGAGGATGAACTCCCCCCGCTCGTGTGCGGGGGCGTCCGACGGGACCTCGACCTCCTCGCCCGTGACGTACACCGAGTAGCGCTCGATCCGTCCGGTCTCGACCAAGTCCCGGAGGCGCTCGATCGTCCCCGTGGGACGGCCGCGTGCGCCGGCCGGGGAGAGCGATCTGACGAACAGGTCCACCGTGACGGGTTCGATCGTCATATGGGTATATTGGGACGGTCGAATGCGGGAACAAAAGCGTCGCTATGAGCAGTATCGAGCGGTCCGTACGGGTGGGGAGCCCTCCACCGGAGCGCCAACCACGATCGCTCGAACGTCGTCCGTCCCGGCGCGGCGGTAGAGTATCTATCTTGCGCGCTTACTCCTCTGTGAGACCGAGTTGCTCGAACATCTCTTGACGATCGCAATAGAGTCGATCTTCCCGAACCCCGCCGTCCGCGACCAGCGTCTTCGCCATCCCCGTCAGTTCCAGTTCGCGTTCGGTCGGTGGAACACCATTGTATTCACCTGCGTGCGTCCCCGTCATCGTCCACTCTGTCATGACGAGTTCGTCGATGGCGAGCATGTCATCTATCGTGAGATGGTGGTCGGGAAATCCCTCGTGGAGGTCGCTGAGGTGGGCCTCGAACGCCTCCCGACCGTGAGTCCCCTCCTCGGGAGCGTTCGGTTGATGAAGCGTGAACGACTCGGAAACCACCGTCACCTTCGAGAAGTCCCCGTTCCACAGGGCCACGTACTCGCTCATGAGCTGTTCGGTCTCTGGTGTGGCTTCTGTCATTCTTGGCACCTCTATCGATGAACGCTTCTCCCGAGAGCTCCCCGGACTGCTCTCGACACCTCGGAGCGTTCGGTAGGAACCTCGGCATCGTTCGTATTGAATATTAACACGAGAGTGCCCGGGGGAACGTCCGACGGTCCCATCTCGTGACCGATACGCGCCCCGTACGCACCTACGGAGACGTTGCTGGACGACCGAACCAGCACGCCTGTCCTATCCGGTATCGGGACGAAACCATGGATCGTCCTGCCGGTCAGATCATTTCCCCTCGACGGCGTCGGTCAGCGCCAGCACCCGCGAGACGGCCGTCCCGGCGTCGGGCGCGAGCACCCGCGTGATGGCCTCCTTGCCGACGTCGCCGCGGTCGTAGACCGCAGCCGGCGTTTCGTCTACCTGCTCGGACGCGCGCCGGGCGACCCAGCCCATCGTGCTCCCCTTGACGTCCGGTTCGGGCTCCCCCGACCGGTCGACCTCGACCGCCGTCCCGTCGAGTTCGGGGAGCGCGGCCTCGACGCCCTCGTCGAACCGGCAGTTGACGGCGAACCGGAGCGAGGGATCGAACTCGCGGGCCGAGAGCAGGAACCGGGCGACGTGGCTCGACGCGCCGAACCGCACCCCGCGGTTGGGCGCGACGCCCGACAGCGTGCGTGTGACCCGTCCCTCGACGGCGGCCGTCTCGTCCGGCCGCTCGGCGTAGGGCGTCGCCCCGACGACGTTCATGCCGACCTCGGGGACGACCGCCGAGACGTCGGCGTCGACGAACCGACTGACGATCCCCTCGACGGCCTCCGCGGTCGGCTGTCGGGCCGCGCGGTCCCGGAGCGCCGACAGGTGGTGGACCGAGCCGGGGCCCTCGCCGACGTCGAGGTGGTAGCGGACCGCCCGGGCGAGGAAGGAGACGCCCGCCTCGACCGCGTCGTCCAGGTCGTCGTCGTCAGCGAGCCGGGCGGCGATGGCGCTCGCGAGCGCACAGCCCGACCCGTGGGTCGCGTCGGTGTCGACCCGGGGATGCTCGAACGTCTCGACGCCCTCGTGGGTGACGAGGACGTCCCTGACCGTCTCGCCGGGGACGTGCCCGCCCTTGACGAGCGCGGCCTCGGTCCCCAGCTCCAGCAGCCGCTCGCCGGCCTCGACGGCGGCGCGGTGGTCGGTCACCTCGACGCCCGTCAGCACCTCGGCCTCGTCGGCGTTCGGCGTCGCGAGCGTCGCGTGCGCGAGCAGGTCCTCGTAGGCGTCCTCGGCTGCGGGGTCGAGCAGTCGGTCGCCGGTCGCCGCGACCATTACCGGATCGACCACCAGGGGGACCTCGAGGTCGGCGTAGCGGTCCGCCACCGACGAGACGACCGGTTCGGTCGCGAGCATCCCCGTCTTGACCGCGCGGACGTCGAGGTCCGAGAGGACCGCCTCGACCTGCGCCTCGATCTCCTCGACCGGCAGGACGTGCGTCGACTCGACGCCCGCGGTGTTCTGTGCCGTGACGGCGGTGACGGCGCTCGTCCCGAACGCGCCCATCGCCTCCATCGCCTTCAGGTCGGCCTGTATCCCGGCGCCGCCGCCGGAGTCGCTGCCGGCGACGGTGAGCGCCACGGGTCGGGTGTCGGGGGCTGGCGTTCGCATCGTTATCATGTAGTTTTACCACGGAGTCATAACACTTTACCGGACGCTCGTGTCACCCCCGGACATGGCGTTCACGGACGAGATACGCGAGGACGCCGAGGAGGTCTGGACGGCCATTCTCGACCACCCGATGGTCCGGGAACTCGGCGCGGGGACGCTCGACGAGGCACCGTTCCGGTACTGGGTGCGGCAGGACTACGTCTACCTGATCGAGTACTCCCGAACCTTCGCTCTCGGGGCGGCGAAGGCGCCGACGCTCGAGCACATGGGGACGTTCGCGGACCTGCTCGAGTCGACGGTGAACGTCGAGATGGACCTCCACCGGTCGTACGCCGCGGAGTTCGGGATCAGCGAGGCGGAGCTCGAGTCGACCGATCCCTCGCCGACGACGCGGGCGTACACCGACTTCCTCGTTCGCACCGCCGCGCTCGACTCCTTCGGTGACATCGTGGCCGCGCTTCTCCCCTGCATGTGGGGGTTCAACGAGACGGGAAAGCGGCTCGACGCCGAGGGCAAGCCCGACGACGAGCGGTACGCCGAGTGGATCGACACCTACGCGGGCGAGGAGTTCACCGAACTCACGGGGTGGTGTCTGGACCTTATGGACGAGGTGGCAGCCGACGCGACCGCCGGCGAGCGCGAGCGCTACCGGGAGCTGTTCCTGACCTCGGCCCGCTACGAGTACCGGTTCTGGGACGCCGCGTGGAGGCGGGAGGAGTGGGAGGTATGACGGCGGAGACGTTCGAGGCGTACGCGGCCGACCGGCCGGACGCCCGCTTCACGGAGTGGCTGCGCGAGCGGTCCGAGCCGGACTGGACCCGTGCGACCGAACACCGGTTCGTGCGCGAACTCGGGGCGGGGACGCTCGAGGACGCCGTCTTCCGGCGCTACCTCGTCCAGGACTACGCGTTCGTGGGGACGCTGACGGGCGCGTTCGGCCACGCGGTCGGGACCGCGCCGACGATGGAGGCGAAGGCCCGGCTCTCGGGGTTCCTCGGGACGCTGACCGACGAGGAGAACGATTACTTCGAGCGATCGTTCGACGCGCTCGGCGTCCCCGAGGCGGATCGGACGGACCCCGCGATGACCGGAGTCACCGAGGCGTTCGAGGACCTGCTCGTCCGGGCCGCCCACGAGGGAGGATACGAGGAGACGCTGGCGGTGCTGGTCCCCGCGGAGTGGATCTACCTGACGTGGGCGTCGAACGTGTCGGACCCCCCCGAGGCGTTCTACCTGCGCGAGTGGGTCGCACTCCACGAGGCCCCCGAGTTCGAGTCGTTCGTCGGGTGGCTGCGCGACGAACTCGACGAGCACGGGCCGTCGCTGTCGGAGCGCCGCCGGCGCCGCGTCGAACGGCTCTTTCGGAGAACGGTCTCGCTGGAGGCCACGTTCTTCGAGATGGCCTACGAGTAGCCGTCCGGCCCCGGCGGCTACGCCCCATCGCTCGCGGCCGCCACGAGGTCGACGGCGAGTTCGGCGGCCTCCACCGCGGTTTCTCCGAGGACGTACGTGATCGGTTCGATACCGAACGCGCCCCGGTGGTAGCACACCCGCGGGACGCCGTGCTCGCGGAAGGCCTCCCGCAGCCGCTCGCCGCGGTCCTCGTAGTCGGCGTCGAACTCCAGGGGGTCGATACCCCGGTCGCGGGCCGCGGCGAACAGGTCGTCGCGGGTCGCGAGGTTCACCGCCCCGCGGATCGAGGGGTCGGCCCCGTTGGCGGCGAGGACCGTCCTCGCGACGTTCCGGGAGGCCCCGAACTCGGGGTTGGCGGGGACCTCGACCCGGCCGCCGACGGCGTAGATCCGGCCGGGTATCGCGGCGACGTCGGTGACGTCGGCCGGGTCCGGCAGTGCCGTCCCCGCGTTCGTTCCGACGTTCGGGACGTACCGGGCCACGCCGGGCGCTGTCGCGAGGACTCGGGCCGCCTTCCGGACGCTCGCCAGCGCCTCGCGCTCCGCGGCCACCGCCGCGTCCGCCCCGCGAACGCAGAGGTCACAGCCGAGCCCGCGCAGTTCGGGCATCTCCGCCTCGTGGACCTCGCAGATCGGGCCCCGGTCCTCGAACTCGCGGACCAGTTCGAGCAGTTCGGCCAGCGCGTCGTAGCCGTCCATGTCCCCAGAGGCCAGCCCGTCCGCGAGCCGTTCGACCGTCGCCACCGTTCGGGGGTCCTCGCTGAACCGCTCCTCGACGGTCGCCCGGCCGCTCACGTACTTGCTCACCGCGGCCTGGGTCACCCCGAGCCGGTCCGCGACCTCCTGCTGGGTGAGCCCCCGGTCGTGAAGCCGGCTCGCGAGCATCGCCCGCACGGTCGGCAGGAAGCGCTCGACGACGATCTCGCTCGGCAGCACCAGCGACATACCTCCGCCTCGGCCCGGTGCCGTTTATACGTACCTCGCCCGGGGGATAACCAAGTAGTATAATCGGGTTTTATTACCGGTCGCGCCGTAGGGTGGACCGATGACCACGACGGGTGAGGACAGATGGTGAGTTCCGGCGTCGCGCTCGGGCTGATGGCGGCCACGCTCGCCGCGTTCACCGCCCTCGGGCTCTGGTACTCGCGCGGGCGGATCGGGTCGGTCGAAGACTTCATCAGCGCGCGCGACTCCACCGGTCGAGGCGCGACGACCGCGACGCTGGTGGCGTCCGTGATGGGGGTCTGGATACTGCTTTCGCCGGCGGAGGCGGGCGCGGCGTTCGGCGGCGTCGCCGGTGGCGGGCTACGCCGTCGGCGAGGCGCTCCCGATGCTCGCCTTCGTGACGCTCGGCCCCCGCATCCGCGAACTCATCCCCGAGGGGCACTCGCTGACCGAGTACGCCCTCGTCCGGTACGGCCCCGCGATGTACGCCTTCGTCCTCCTGGTGAGCCTCTTCTACATGTTCGTCTTCCTCGCGGCGGAACTGACGGGCATCACGAGCGCGCTCCAGCTGGTCGCCGGGGTCCCCCGGTGGCAGACCGCCTCGCTCGTCGGCGGCGCGGTCCTCGTCTACACCGCCTACGGCGGCCTCCGCGCGAGCATCTTCACCGACACCGTCCAGGTGCTGCTCGTCCTCCCGCTGCTGGCCCTGAGCGCGGTCGGGGCGGTGCTCGCGCTCGGCGGTCCCGGCGCGGTCCACGCGCAGGTGGCCGCGGCGGACCCCTCGCTGCTCGACCCGACGTTCTTCACGGGCCTTCGGTTCGGCTTCTGGGTGGCCATCGCCATCCTCGGCGCCGAGCTCATCAACCAGACGTGGTGGCAGCGGGTCTACGCCGCCCGCGACGCCGAGACCCTTCGCGACGGGTTCCGGACCGCCGCCGTCGTCAACTTCCTGATCGTCCTCCTCGCCGGACTGTTCGGCGTCGCCGCGCGCGGCTACGTCGACATCGTCACCGACCCCGCGAGCGAGGCCCACAACGCCAGCATCGCCTTCTTCGTCCTGCTGAACGAGGCGTTTCCCCAGTGGCTCGTCCTCGTCGTGGTCCTGCTGGCGCTCCTGCTCGTGACGAGCACGGCCGACACGCTGTTCAACGCGATGGCGAGCGTCGTCACCGCGGACCTCCCGCGACTGCTCGCCGACCCCTCCGACCGGACGCTCACGCTCGGCGCCCGCGTGCTCACCGTCGTCGCCGCGCTCGCCGCGATCTACGTGAGCCTGCGTGCGCGGAGCGTCCTCCGACTGTTCCTGCTCGCTGATCTGCTCGGCGCCGCGGTGATGGTCCCCCTGCTCTCCGGCCTCTACTCCGAGCGGGCGTCGGGCGGGGGCGTCCTCGCCTCGAGCGTCGCCGGCCTCGCCGTCGGCCTGGTGTACTTCCCGAACCCGCTGATACGGTCGGCGCTTGCGGGACTGCCCGTCGTCGGGCCGGCGCTCCCAGCCCCCGACTTCCTGTACGCGTTCGTCGGCGCGGCGGTCGTCTCGACGGCCCTGACCGTCCTCACCACTCGACTCTCCGACGCCGGGTTCGACCTCGACCGCCTCTCCCGGGAGATCCGCCGGCTCGACGCCCCGTCCGGCGGCACCGAGACGGACGACTGAGGCGGCATTCCCCGGGTTCGCGCCGGCCTCCCGGCTGTTTCACCAAGTGGTACTACCGGGTGGCAAGCCTTTTGCACCGGCGGTCGGTAGCCGGTCCGGGATGAGCACGGACTCCGGACGCCACGACGTGCGGGCGGTGATCGAGGGGGACCTCGGGACCTACCTCTCGGAGATGGGTCCCTCGTGGGTCGCTGGCGCGGTCGCGGCCGGACCGGCGACGATGGCGAGCGTCGTCACGGCGGGCGCGACGTTCGGCTACGCGCTGCTGTGGGTCGTCGTGCTCTCGGCGGTCCTCGGCGCGGCCGCCCAGTACCTCGCGATGCGGCTCGGCCTGCTGACCGAGGCGGGGATCGTCTCGGTCGTCGAGCGCCACCTCGGGGAGGGGTGGGCGTGGGTGCTCGTGGTCGACACGGTGCTCGCGGCAGGGCTCGCACAGCTGGTCATCATGAAGGGGCTCGCGGACGTGAGCGCCACGGTCACCGGCGTCAACGCGCGGATCTGGGGCGTCGCGTGGGCCGTGATCCTGGCGCTCGGCCTCGCCGGCCGGGGCTACCGGTTCGTCGAACTCCTCGCCAAACTCCTCGTGAGCGCCGTCGTCCTCGCCTTCCTCGCCTCGCTGCTCGTCGTCCCGGTCGACCCCGCGAGCGCCGCGACGGGGCTCGTCCCCCGGATACCGGCCGGCGTGGACGGCGCGCTCGTCGCCGCGGGCGTTCTGGGCGGTGCGGTCCACGTCACACTGATCACGATGCACTCGTACACCATGCGCGCACGGGAGTGGACGAGCCGGGAGTACGGGCTCGCGACGTTCGACGTCGGCGCGTCGATGCTCGTCGCCTTCGGGATCTACAGCCTCGCGATCTTCCTCGTCGCGGCCGGTGTGCTCCACTCCCCGGAGATCGAGGCGAGCGAACTCACGGCTGTCGCGGCCGCACAGGCGCTCGGCCCGCTGGTCGGACCGAACGCGAAGTGGCTCTTCCTCCTCGGGCTCTGGGGGGCGGCGGTCTCGACCCTCGGCGGCAACACCGTCGTTCCACCGTACCTGCTCGCGGACAAGCTCGGCTGGGACACCGACGTCTCGGACGCGCGGTACCGGGCGCTGCTGGTCGTCGTGGCGCTCCTCTCGGGCCTGGGGGCGTTCCTCGGCGGCGCGTTCTTCCCCCTGCTCGTGCTCGTGCTCGCGTTCGGCCTCGTCGGCACGCCGTTCGCCATCGCCGTCGTCCTCTATCTGCTGAACGGCGAGGCGGTCCCGGAACCCACCTCGCTCGCCACGAACCTCGGCGGGGTCGTCCTCCTCGCCGTCACGACCACTATCGCCGCCAACTTCGTCCGCTCGCGGGCGCTCCCGGACCTCGGCGACCCGCTACCGACGTTCGTCGCGGCGTTCGCCCTCGTCCTCGGCGTCGCCACCCTCGTGCTGGTCGGGAAGTACGCCCGCGAGGCGGTCGGCGGCGCGTCGGCGGCATGACGAGCTCCGACGCCGACGGGAGCGAGGACCTCCCGTTCCCGCTCTCGGGGACGACGCTCGTGGTGGGTCCATCGAACGTCGGGAAGACCCGGCTGACCGCCCGTGCGCTCGAGGCGTGGGTCGGCTCGCGGGGCGTCGAGGGGGTCGTCGTCCTCGACTTCGCCCCCGAAGTCGAGCGCGACGGGCGGGTCCTGGGCGGGCGGCTCTCGCGGTTCGGGCCGCTCCCGGACGGCGTCCACGCGGCGGTCCTCGACACCCACGCGCCCCGCGCGGAGGGGGAGACGGTGGCCGAGTCGGTCCGGCTGGCCGGGGAGAACGCGACCCTGGCACGGGCGGCGATGGCGGGGCTCCCGGACCGCCCGCGGGCCGCCTTCGTCAACGACGCGACGATCCCGTTCCAGCACGAGCGCGGCGACCCCCGGCGGCTGCTGGACTACTGCGACCGGGCCGGGGTGGCGGTGCTGAACGCGTTCGAGAGCGACGAGCTCGGGACCGACGACCGCGTCTCAAGGCACGAGCGCGAGACCCTCGCCACGTTCCGAGAGCGGGCCGACCGGGTCGTCCGGCTGGGGGACGACGGCGGGGACGGCGAGGGATGAGCGGTCGCCAACTAGCGCCGGGTTGGGTCGTTAGAGCGTGAACCGCCGGACGGTCGTGCTCGCCCGTTCGAGGTCCCGCTCGGAGGCGGCGGCCACGACGACGGTGTTCTCGCCGTAGGCCATCTCGAGTTCGCACTCGAACTCGCCGTCATCGGGCTCGACGACCGCGGCGTCGGTCGGGGTCTTCATCGCGACCAGGGCGCCCGTCGTCTCCCCCGAGAAGACGATGTGGTCCCCGCGGAACCGGGTGTCGACCCGCAGTGCGGGGCTCCGCCCGGGCTCGTGGAGCCGGCGTTCCAGGTAGCGCTCGCGGACGAAGTCGGGCGTCTCGACGGGCTCGCCCGCGTCGATGCCGTGGGCCAGGCGGACGAACTGGGCCATCGCCCACGCGAGCGGCGTCGCCGCGCCCGTCCCCTCCCCGAGCGTCCAGCCGTACTCGGTGCCGTACTCGCGGTCCCACACCTGCTCGGGGAGCATCCGGCCGGCGTTGGCGAACCCCTCCATCGCCCGGAGGAGCGCCCGTGGGCGCAGGGCGTCGTCCCCGCCCGTGTCCTCGTTCCCGTCCTCCCGGTTCCTCCACAGCAGTTCGTACTCCCCGCGTTCGCCGGTGAGCAGCGGCCACAGCCGCCCCCTCCCGAACTCCCCGGGCGTGTAGGGGCCGCCCTGGTCGCCGCGCTCGCGCTCGCCGTAGCCGTCGCCGTTGTACCGGTAGAACGCGGCGCCCTGCGGGAGATCGACCCGGAGGGTGTCGTCGACCTCGGACAGGGCGTTCCGTATCACGGGGTCGTCGGGCGGCTTGATCCCGAGCCGGACGAGCTCGAGGAACCCCGCGTCGACGACGTTCCGCTCGTCGAGCGTCGGCCCGCCGTTGGCGAGCGTCCGCTTCCGTCCCGCGTCGGGGTCCCCGTCCCGTGTCACCCGAACGTAGTAGGGGACCTCGTCGTGCCGCTCCGTCCCCGTCCCCGTGGCCGTCCAGCCCTCGACCTCGTTCGTCCACCGGTCGGCCAGCGCGAGCCAGACGAGCGCGTCGGCCTCGTTGCCGGTCTCGATGGCGAGCTTCCCCGCACAGGCGAGGCCGGCGATCTCCGCGGCGATGCTGGAGGGCGAGTAGCCCGACTCTTCCTCCCACCGCTCCTGTGTCGTCGCGGGGCCGTTCCGCGCGACGTAGTCCGCCGACAGCCGGACGTTCCGGTAGTCGTAGCCGACGTCCTCGAAGCCGAACCCGCGCTCGTGGAGGTGGTAGGCCATCACCTGCGGGAACGAGACGTTGTCCATCTGCTCGCCGCCCCACCGCGGGTAGCCGTTGACGTAGCTGTTCTGCGGGACGAACCCGCCGTCGTCCTGCTGGTGGGCGTAGACGAACTCGAGCAGGGCGACGGCCGCGTCGTGGGCGCCGGCGGCCTCGAGGGCGGTGAACGTCTGGTAGCAGTCCCGCGACCAGACGAAGCTGTAGCCACAGCCGGTCCCGGCCTCGTCGGCGACCGTCTCGCCCCACGGCACCGAGGGCGAGGCGATGGCCGCCCCGTCGAACGCCTTGTCCTCGACGGCTCGGAGGCTCATCAGCGCGGTCCGGTACTGGTTCGCGAGGTCCGGGTCGTCCGCGACCGAGTCGGGGAGCGGGCGGTCCTCGAGGAACGCCCGCCAGCTCCCGCGGTAGGCCTCGCGGACGGCGTCGTAGCCCCGCGCGAGCGCCCCCTGTGCCTCGCCGAGGGCGGCGGCGGTGTCGCCCGTCCCCGCCAGCCCGAGGGCGACCTGCCCGTCCACGCTCCCGCCGACCCCGAGCCGCCCGACGAGGACGACGTGGTCGCTGTCGACGCGGTCCCGCGGCTCCGGGAGCGGGCCGTCGGCGAACACCTCCGCGAGGTGGTCGCCGCCGGCGACGCCGACGGTCGCCCAGTCGAAGCGGTCGGCCGCGGCGAGCGCGACGGCGACCGAGTAGCCCTCGCCGTCCTCGTCGACGAGCAGCGGCGGGACGGCCTCGCCGGTGTAGGCGTCCGCGTCGCGGGTGACGAGGTGGTGTTCGCCCGGTTCGCCGAGCCGCAGCCCCCGGTCGCGCTCGCCGGGGGTCCGGGGTGCCGTGTCCGCGACCGCGAACACCTCGTAGCGCTTCCCGTCGTGGGCCTCGAACGCGACGTCCGCGACGACGGCGTCGTGGACGGGATCGGCCGCGTACTCCACCGTCAGCGTCCACTCGTGGCCGTGGCCGTCGTCGGTCTCCGTGACGACGTGTCTGAACAGGAGCGCGTCGTCGGCCGCGGGCTCGACCCGGCGGTCGACCGAGCCCTCGCCCCGCCCGGGGCGGAGCTCCTCGTGGGTCCGCACGAGGTAGGACTCCGCCGGGCACCGCACGAGGAAGTCGAGCGTCCGGAGGTTCAGCAGGTCGACCCGGGGGAAGCGGAGCTCCGTCAGGGCGCCCTCGGTGAGGGTGAACCAGACACGCGAGGGGTCCTCGCCCCCGTGGTCGGCGACGGTGCCGACGCCGAACTTCTCGCCGGTGGTCCAGTGGAGCCGCTCCTCCGGGCCCGCCGGCGTCGCCGCCCTCGGGAGTCCGTCGTGCTCGGCGAGGACGGCGGTCGTCCGGAGCCGGGCGGCGTGTGCCGGGCCGAGCGGGGTCTCGAAGGCCCCCGCCGCGAGGTAGCCAGCGTCCGTACAGAGCGGGCCGTCCGGCCCCAGCAGTTCGTACAGGTTCCGCGCGCGCTCGCGGAACGCCTCGCCGCTTCGGCCGTAGCCGTCGAGCAGTTCGCCGAGCCGCGCCGCCCCGACCGCCCCGACGGCCGTCGAGAGCGAGCAGACCCTCTCCTCTGCCTGGTCGCCGCCGCCTGTCCGCCAGCGGTCCCCCTCGTAGCGGGCCAGCCCCGCGACCGGACTCCCCCTCGGGTTCCGGTAGAGCCCGTTGAGCAGCGCGCCCGCGTGATCGGCCAGGCGGTCGAGGTCCGTCTCGGTGAGCCCCTTCCCCTCCAGCGAGGCGTACTCCCGGAGGGCCTCGACGAGCGCGAACGTCGACGCGTCGAGCCGCGAGTCGCGGGCGCCGTCCTCCAGCCGGAGGGCGTAGAAGCCGAACTCGTCGTCCCAGAGCCGATCGAGCCCCCCGTAGACCCGCTCGGCGCTCTCGCGGGCGCCGTCGGCCAGCCATCCGGGGACGGGCGCCCGGGCCACCGCCGCGTACGCCCCGAGGTAGGTCGCCGCGGTGTGGGTGAACTGCCCGAGCATGTCCTCCCAGACGTTCAGACACGGCTCCGGGAGCCCGTTCTCCTCCAGCGAGCGGTCCATCGCCGCGACGGCGGCCTCGATGGTCCCGCGCATCTCGCCGGCGAGGTCCTCGGGGACGTGACGCTCGCGGAGCAGCGTCGCCAGGAACCGCACCGTCCGGGCGGTCGTGTCGGCGCGGTGCTCCGCGGAGTCGCCGCCCTCGACCGTCGCGTTCGCCCACCCCGGCGCGATGGTCCCGTCCGACGCCCAGACGCGGTGTGGCCACGTGCCGTCCGCCCGCTGGGTTCCGCAGTGGAACAGCGCGCTCTCGAACAGGTCCTCGTCGACGTCGAGGCCCAGGCGGTCGGCCGCCGACAGCAGGCTCCCCGCCACCCACGCGTCCTCGCCGACCCAGGTGTAGCCGTACCCCCCGGAGTTCACGTTGAACGGGTCGAACTCCGGGGCGGTGATGCGCGCCCCGCTCGGGGCCTCGAGCAGGCCGAGCACGCGACGGTCGGCCTCGACCAGCCCGCCCCTCGGCGTCCCCTCGGGGACGTCCATGCCGGTCCACTTCCGGGCCGCCTCGCGGACGTCGTCGGCGGTCCGGTAGGAGGTGGCACAGTCACGGAGGTCGGCGAGGGCGGTTTCGCGGGCTATCTCCCCGTGGTCCGAAAGCTGGGTGACGAGCGTCGTCCGGGCGGCCCGACCGGCCCGTTCCAACGGAGCTGTCACCAGCACGTCGCCCGAGAGGTGGGCGTCCTCGTACCGGTTCATCGTCACGTCCCGGGGGAACTCGACGGCCCCCTCGTCGAGTATCTCCTCGAACCGCTCGGGGACCTGTCCCTCAACCCGGTCGAGGCCGGTCGAAGCAGTCACGTAGTCGTGCTCCCGGTGGTGGAACACCTCGACCGCCTTGCTCCCGTCCGGGCCGCCGTCCTCGTGGATCAGCCGGCCGACGCCGGTGTCCCGTCCCTCCGGCGCCAGGGTCAGGAACGCCACGAGGTGGGCCCGGGCGGGCACCTCCCCGCGGAGTTCCACGTGGGTGACGTGGGCCCGCCCCAGCGTCATGTCGTACTGGTGGACGGTGAACTCCCCCACGTCGTACTCGGTCTCCACGAGGTTCGTGTCCCGGTAGTAGTGCTGGCGGATGGTCTCGAGATCGTCGAACCAGTGGGTCCGCGTCCCGGTCCTGATGCCCAGGCGCGACCGGTCGATCCCGTACAGCCCCGAGAGCGAAGACGAGAAGTCCCTGACGCTTCCGGACGGATCGACGTGGACGAGTCGGTCGCCGTACCCGGAGAAGGCCCCGTGGACCGTCCGCCGTTCCCCGGGGTACTGACGGGCGGCGGCACGGTCGCGCTTGTAGTCGTTGAGCGCCGTTCGCAACCGCATACCACACGGTCTGATCCATCACGTATAGTAGTGTTGAGCACCGGATCCACGCGCTCGCCGGGGTCCCCCGTCGGCTCTCGGGGCTCCCGGTCGGAACGCGCGGCTCCCGGGAGTCCGTTCGGGTCCCGCGAGGGTCGAGGCTGCCCCGGGTGCGGGCCGGGCGGAAAACAGCTAAGTGTTGCAGGACCGCCCCACGGGTATGAGCGAGTCATCCGACGCCGGGCCGGACGGGGGGAGCGAGACGGTCGACTTCGACATGACCATGGCGGACGGGCGGACCGAGATCCGCGTGTCCGGCGATCGCGACACCGCGGTCGTCGTGCGGTCGCCGGGCGGCGAACACATCTATCTCCCCCCGGAGGACTTCGACCGGCCGCCGGAGAGCGGCCGCCGGACCCCCTACGACAGCCCCTACGAGTCCGGCAGCGGGCGTGGCGAGACGCCGTACCGGAGCGCTGAGTCCACCGCCATCGAGGGGCTCCAGCCGACCGCCGACGGCTACCGCATCGTCCACCCCGAGCCGGTGACGGACGTCCGGTTCCTCCGCTGAGACGGACGGCCGCGACGGCTCGCGGTCATCCGGAAGCCGTCGGGATCGAAGCCGGTGGTCGCCGGTAAACGACCACGACGGACGGTCCGAACCGGCCGGGGCGACCGACCGCGGACCTCGGGCGCGCCACCGTTCGGGGGGTCACTCTTCCGTCTCTCCGAGGACGCGGTCGTAGAACTCGACGTGCTCCTGGCCGACCTGTTCCCACGTCCGGACGTCGTACTCCAGCGGCGCGTCCATCGTCAGCCCGCGCTCGATGCCGTCGGCGATCGAGTCCGAGTCGGGTTCGACCTCGATGACGCAGTCCTCGGGGAGCAGTTCGGCGGCCCCGCTCTCGCAGGCGACCACGCGGGTCCCGACCGAGAGCGCCTCGACGATGGTGATGCCGAACGGTTCCGCGAGCGACGGGGAGACGAACAGGTCCGCGCTGGCGTAGTAGTCGCCGAGTTCCGCCTCGGGGACGTAGCCGGCGAACACGACCCGGTCCTCGATGCCCAGCAGCTCCGTGAACCGCTCGAGCTGGTCGGTGAGGTGGCCCGTCCCGCCGAGGACCAGCGTCACGTCGTCGCGACCGAGCTTCGAGACGGCGTACAGCAGGTGCGAGATGCCCTTCTGGTCGGTGTGCCGCCCGACGAAGAACAGCATCTTCCCGTCGATGTCGTACTCGTCCTTGAGGTCGCGCCCGGTGGGCTCGACCGACGAGAAGCCGTTGTAGATGACCGTCGCGTCGGCCCCGTACTCGCGCTTGATCCTGTTCCGCGTGAACTCGCTCACCGCGACGAGGTGGTCTGAGCGGTTGGCCACCCGCTGTTCGGTTTCGACCTCCCGCTCGGGGGGGTTGACGTTCCGGTCCGAGGAGAGCGAGTGGAACGTGGTGACCCACTCCACGTCGTGGTCCATCTGCGCCCGCGAGCCCGGGCTGTAGCCGAACCAGTCGTTGGTGTGGATGATGTCCGTGTCGCCAGCGCGGTCTGCGAACTCGTCGGCGAGCCGGCCGATGCGGGTGACGATGCCGCCCTGCCCCGTCGGCACCCCGTGGATGCCCTCCCGATCCTCGGGGGCGTACTCCGCCGGCAGCACCAGCTCTATCCCCACGTCGTCCCGGGCCCGGAACACCTCGAACAGTTCCGCGACCGCCGTGTCGAGCCCCCCGGTTATCTTCGGCGGGAACCCCCAGCCGAGCATCAGTACCTTCGGAACCATCTCGACTGTCTCCGTCCGAGGGTGGGGCGGAATCGGTTAAATAGGTTCGTGCCGCCCGTCCGACTCGCGACCGGGTCCGACGCCACGACGCCCGGTTCGTGACGCGACACCCGAGCACACTCCGGAATATTGATAACGCTCAGGGGGGTACTCCCGGGTGCCTGCGACCGAGCGTGGACGCGGGTGGACGTTCCAGTCCCATGGGGTAGTGGCCAATCCTGTTGCCTTCTGGGGGCAACGACGAAGGTTCGAATCCTTCTGGGACTATGAACCCGGAGGTTCGAACCCTCGAGCCGTAGGTGTACTCGACGGCCGGGGGGGGGGCAGGCCGCCCTAGCGCGCTCCGTCTCGCGGCCGGTTCTGGCGGTCCAGCGGAGCGCCCGGCGCCCGGGGTGATACCTGCGCCCTTAGAGAGCCAGGAGCGCATCGTCCGAAGCGTGCCGGTCCGTTCGGGCTGGATTCCACACCCTCAGCAAATTCCTGCAGTAAGCACGAACACTTCGCCATCCTCGGTCGCGCCGACACCACTACGCCCGTCCCCGTAGAACAGATAGAACGCCTCGTCCTCGTCGATCCCCCCCGAGCGCGCCGGAACACCCTCTTTCACCTCCTCTCGCAGCGGTGCCTCGCGTGCGTACGAGCGGTTGAACTCGGACTGGTTCGGCCCGACCTCCCGTATCGTGAACGGCCTGTCGGTGTCGTTCTTCTCGACCCCGTACGCCTGCTGGATCGCTATTCGACCGTCCGAGGCGTCGGACCCCCTCCCGTTCGTCTCGTACACGATGTACACCTGTGCCGTGCCGAGTCCGCAGTCGGCGCCCGGTCCGAACACGAACATCTGTGCGACGCCGACGAGCGCGAGGAGGGCGAGGAATGCGACGGCGAGTGCGGTCCCGGTGCGCCGTCTCACGGGCGCCCGTTCGGTGGCGTGTTCAATATGCGTTCGCGTCGCTTCGGCGCTCGAGGCGAGCGCTCCCGAGTCCCGCCGTTCCCGCAGCGGGGGCGGGGGACGAGAGTCGAACTCCGAAATCTCACCGTCCGGTGGGTCGATCCCCCTCGACCCCCCCTCTCCACCGGTGACTCGCGAGCCGCCGCACCGAGCGTCGGTACCGTCAGTTCCCGCCCGGCCCGCTCACTTCTGGTCCTCGCGGGAGAGGTCGACGCCCCCGCCGGATTCGAGATCGAGGTCGCGGGCGAGTTCCCGTCCCTCCGCCGAGACGATCCGCTTCTCCGCCGAGATCTGGTGGGCGTGTGTCCCCTCGAGCTCGCAGATCTTCGCCGCCCACGGCGCGATGCCGTCCGCGCCCGCCGCCGTGAGCTCCTGGTGGGTCAGCACCTTCAGGTAGGTCGTGACGTTGATGCCGCCGCTGTACGTCGCGACCTCCAGCGTCGGGAGGGTGTGGTTCGTCCCGACGGCCTTGTCGCCGAACACCACCGGCGCGTGGTGGCCGAGGAACAGCGAGCCGTAGTTGTGGAGGTCGTCGAGGAGCTCGCGGGGCTCGTCGGTCATCACTTGGAGGTGTTCTGGCGCCCAGTCGTTGGCGACCGTGGCGGCCTCCCCGAGGTCCTCACAGAGGACGACCTCGCCGTTCTCCGCCCAGGACTCCCGGGCTATCTCCTCCGTGCGGAGGGTCGGCAACTGCCCGTGGAGCTCGTCGACGGCCGCCTCGGCGAGGTCCCGGTCCGTCGCCACGAGCGCCGCCCGCGAGCGCGGGTCGTGCTCGGCCTGGGCAAGCAGATCCGTCGCGACCATCTCGGGGTCGGCCGTCGAGTCTGCGATGATCAGCACCTCCGTCGGCCCGGCGAGGAAGTCGATCCCGACGTGGCCGTAGACCTGGCGCTTGGCCTCGATGACGAAGACGTTTCCCGGGCCCGTGACGTTCTCGACGCCCGGTATCGTCTCGGTGCCGTAGGCCATCGCGGCGATGGCCTGTGCCCCGCCGGCGACGTAGATCTCGTCGGCACCCGCCCGGTCCATCGCGTACAGCTGTGCGGGCTGGACGGACCCGTCGGCCTGGGGTGGCGCACACGCGACGACGGTCTCCACGCCGGCGATGACCGCCGGAACGATGGTCATGGCCGGGGCCGCCACGAGCGGCTTCCGGCCGCCGGGGACGTACACGCCGGCCTTCCGGACGGGAACCAGCCGCGTCCCGAGGGTCACGCCGTCGTGGAACTCCCGCTCGAACCCTTCCAGGTTCGCGAACTGCTCCTCGTGGAACGCCCGGACGTTCTCGACGGTGTTGTCGATGGTCCGCCGCTCGGCCTCGGTGAGTTCCTCGGCCGCCGCCTCGATCTCGTCCTCGGTCACCCGGAGGTCATCGCGCTCGACGTCGTCGAACCGCCGCGTGAGTTCGCGGACCCCCTCGTCGCCGTTCTCCCGTACCGTGTCGACGATCTCCCGCACCGACTCGGTCACGTCCTGCGGGATCTCGAGCGAGGCGTCGGCCGCCGACTTGAGGTATTCGGCCATGACGCGTCGCCTCTCGACCGGCGAACAAAAAGGTCGTCGCCCCGCTCGGGTGTCGTTCGGAAACGTCTCGGGCGAAACATCGGGTGGGACTGATACGGTCGTGCGTACCGATGTACCGGCGATCAACCCGGACGGGATCGGCGATCATCGGTAACGGACGACGCACGACCGTATGAAAGGGGCCGGGGGCTTTCGAACTGTTTCTATCGTCGCCGATGAGCTACCGGGAACGCCTCGAAAGCCCCCGCCGGTTCCGGTGGCGCGGCTCGCTTCGCGCCTCGGTCGTTCACTCGCTCCGCCAGTTCACTCCCTGCGGTGCTTACTTCGCCGTGCTTCCCGGAGCCGGCGCGAGGCCGCAACGCCGGCCTCGAATGGTCGCGGCGGCTCCGCCGTGGTTCGAGAGGCGCGTCGCGCCTCTCGTCATCACGAAACGGCTCCGCCGTTTCGACCGACCGCGCACGGCCCCTTTCGGTCCCACCCGATGTCCTGTCCGGGATCGCTTCCGACCGATACCCGATGATATTCGTACTCCTCCTCCGTACGACGCCCCACTACAGATGGTCTCACAGCGCGCGAGGGAGGTGACGCCGTTCATCGCGATGGACGTGCTGGAGCGGGCGAACGAGATGGAGGACGTGGTCCACTTGGAGGTCGGCGAGCCGGACTTCTCGCCGCCGGACGCGGTGACCGAGACGGCCGTGGAGTCGCTCCGGGGCGGCAACACGGGCTACACGGCGGCGCGGGGCAAGCCCGAGATCCGGCGGGCCATCGCCGCCCGCTACGACCGCGAGTACGGGGTCGACGTCGACCCCGATCGTATCGTCGTCACGCCCGGCTCCTCGCCGGGGCTGCTGCTCGCGATGGCCGCACTCGTCGACCCCGGCGAGGCGGTCGTCCTCACCGACCCGCACTACGCGTGCTACCCGAACTTCGTCCGGACGGTCGGCGGCCGCGTCGAGACCGTCCCACTGCGGGCTGCCGGGGGGTTCCGGCCACAGCTCGCGGACTTCGAGGCCGCGATCGACGACGGGACGCGCGCCCTGCTCCTCAACTCCCCCGCCAACCCCACGGGCGCGGTGATGGACGGCGATACCCTCGAGTCGCTGGTGGCGCTCGCGGCGGCCGACGACGCGACGGTGGTCGCCGACGAGGTGTATCACGGCCTCTCCTACGGCGTCGAGGAGCACACGGTCCTCGAGTACACCGACGACGCGTTCGTCCTCGACGGCTTCTCCAAGCGGTTCGCGATGACCGGCTGGCGGCTCGGCTGGATGGTCGTCCCCTCCGGGTACGTCGACGCGGTCAACCGCCTCGCACAGAACACCCTCATCTGCGCGCCGAACTTCGTCCAGGACGCCGGCGTCGCCGCCCTGGAAACTCCGCCCGGCCGGCTGGACGAGATCAGGGGGACCTACCGCGAGCGGCGCGACCTGCTCGTCGACGCGGTCGAGGACTGGGGTCTCGGCCTCGGCTACACGCCGGGGGGCGCCTACTACCTGCTCGCCGACGTGAGCGACCTCCCCGGCGACGCGCTCGAGGTGGCCGACCTCCTCCTCTCCGATGCGGGCGTCGTGGTCACGCCGGGCGTGGACTTCGGCGAGCGCGCCGCGGACTACCTCAGGTTCTCCTACGCGACCGACCTCGCGTCCATCGAGGAGGCGATCCGACGGATAGGGCGGCTGCTGGAGACGGTCGAACGGGTCTGATCCCCCCGCCCTCTGGCACGGGAAGCCGACGGCCCCGTCCCCCCGGAGCCCGGAGATGGGCCCCTACCTCGTGCGGGCGCTCCCGACCGGCGAGGCCGAGACGTCCGTGGCCGCCGCGCGGACCATTCCTCGATCGCCGCCGCCCGTGGATTTAGGTATCCCGTGTCCGTTCGTGTTCGTATGCCGGATCGGAACATCGGCGGGGTCGACCGCCTCGCCCGTGCCCTGCTCGCCGTCGTCCTGACAGTCGTCGCGGTCAGCGCGCTCCGCTCCGGGCGGCGCTCGCTCGGCCTGGTCGCCCTGCTCGGCGCGCTCGGCGCCGGGTTCAACGCCACGACCTGCTTCTGTGGGCTGAACGCGACGCTCGGCATCGACACGACGCGGGAGTGAGCCGGTCGAGGGGGTCGCGACCGTGTGGTCCGACGGGACCCCCGACCCCGAGGACAGGGCCGCTCGCCGGAGAGTCGATCTCCGGAGACCGGGACGTGGACTCCCCCGTCTCCCGGAAGAGGTTCTCGTGGCCGTCGGGCTTTTGTGTATCGTTCGCTGACAACCAACGCACTGCGGCGGAGGATTCACATGTCCGAGGACACGAACGCCGCGTCGCGACGGGACGTGTCGAAACGGGGAGCGGCGATGACGGGTGCGCTGGCCGTCGGGACCGCCGCGGCGCGACCGGGTGGTCGTCGAGGGCGGCACCCACCGCGAGCAGGTCCTCGTCCGGAAGGACCTGACCCTGCGCGGCACCGACGACGCGACGGTCGCGCCGCCCTCGGGGCTCCGGCCGCTCGTCGGGGCCGGGGGCCGGGTCCGTGACGTGACCGTCGAACGGATCGACTTCGGGGGGTACGTCACGGAAGACCCGGACGAGGACGGCAGCGTGGCGGTCGGGATCAGCGGGTGCCGGTTCGAGGAGTTCGGCGCGGACCCGCTCCTCTTTGCCGGGCAGGGAACGACCGGCCGGGTGTTCGACACCGGGTTCGCCGGACGCCGGGCACCGCACAGCGCGCGCTGACCGCCGTCAACGGGGCCCGTGTCGTCGCCGGGCGGAACGAGTTGCTGGCGTTCCACTCCGCCGGCGAGGGGATCGGGATCGGGTTCTTCGCGTTCGACTCCGCGGACAACACCCTCCGGGACAACGAGTTCGAGGCTGTCCAGTACCCGGTGTACCTCCTCGCGCACGCCGGCTCGGACGCCGGGAGCTCAGCCGGACGCTCGCGGATCGTGGACAACGAGGCCGAGGGCGAGGATCTGCCCGACGACTCGACGAGTTGCGGGACGGTCGTCTCCGCGTACGACCCCGAGGAGGCCGACGACACGACCGAGACGGCGGACGACGTCAAGGTGGTGAACAACGCCTACGAGGGGTTCGACGTCGGTGTCGGCGTCGGCGTCCTCACCGAGGGGGAGGGCGTCGCCCGGAACACGACGGTCGTCAACAACGAGCTCGAGGACGTGGACGAGCCCGTCGTGGACGAGGGCGAGGGGACGAAAAGGCGGGCCAACGGGGTCGGCTGACTCGTGTGGGCGGACCGGCCCGACCGCGTCAGGCCTCCCGGAGGTCCCGCCCACCCTGGCCCCAGATGGCCGCCGCGGAGGCGTGGTCAGCCTGCCTGACGAGCGCCGCCTCGACCGTCGCGGGCTCGACGTTCGTCACGCCCGTGTGGTTGACCGTTATCGCCACGATCTCGGGGGGTAAACCGACGCTCCCGGCGACGTACACCCCGTAGTAGGGGTGGCCGAGCAGGTCGCCGATCTCGGTCTCATCGAAGCCGTGGAACTCGTAGAGCTTGCTGACGTCGTGGACCAGCGCGCCCGCGACGACGACGTCGGTGTCGATGTCGGCGTCGCGGCGGCTCTCGAGGAGTTCGGCGAGCGCGAGCCCGCCGGCGGCCACCTCGCGGACGTGGTCGACGAGCCACTCCTCGCCGAGGGCGAGCCGCTCCTGGTCCGGCGGTCGCCAGGGCACCTGCGAGAGGTCGTCGACGCCGTTCTCCTCCATGGCGAGTACCCACGCCTCGGCGGTTCGTTCCCGGAGCCCCGGGTCCGATATCTCCTCCAGTTCGGGGAACGTCGCCTCGACGTGGTCGTGGCGTGACCCTGTCATGACGCGTCGCTCGCGGGCCGCGGTGAAAAGCTTCGGGCGACCGGATCGGTTCGGGCCACCCGGATCGGTTCGGACCGAGTCGTCTCGGGCGGGAATTACCGGTCGACGACGAGGAACTCCTGCCCGTCCTCCATCCGGAGGGTCATCCCCGGGGAGGTCGGCGGCTCGCCGTCCGGCCCGTTCTCGCCGATCCAGTAGAGGTCGTACTCCCGGCCGATAGTGGCGAGCGCGATCTTGGCCTCCAGCAACGCGAACTCGCGACCGATGCAGACCCGCGGGCCGCCGCCGAACGGCGCGTACGCGAAGTCGTGGAGTTCGCGCCGCAGGTCGCCGTCCCACCGCGAGGGACGGAACGCCTCGGGGGCGTCGAAGAAGCGGGGATCGCGGTGTATCCGGCGTATCTCGAGGAACACCGGCGCGTCGGCCGGGAGTCGGTAGCCGTCGACGGCGATCTCCTCCGTGGTCTCCCGGGGAAGGGAGTACACCGGCGGGAAGAGCCGGAGGGTCTCGGTGATCACCCGGTCGGTGACCTCCAGGTCGGCGACGTCCGCCGCCGTCGGCGGGCCGTCGAGCCGGTCCACCTCCTCGTGGAACCGCTCGCGGACCCCGGGATGGTTCGCGAGCGCCCAGAAGGCGAACGTCAGCGCCGTCGTGGTGGTGTCGTGGCCGGCGAAGATGATCGTCACCATCTGGTCGCGCAGCCGCTCGTCGGCGAACGCCCCCCGGTCGACGGCACCGGACTCGCGCAGCCCGACGAGCAGCGAGAGGAGGTCCTCGGCCTCCGAGGGGTCGGCCGGGGGTTCGTGCCGACGCTCGGCGAGGAGCCGGTCGGCCTCCTCCCGGAGGGCGGCCTTCGCCCGCCTGAACCGCCTGCGCGAGGGGGTCGGCACCCGCGGCGGGAGCAGGTACGACGTCGGGACGAACCACCCGTGGAGGTTTTCGGCGGCCTCGCGGAGCCGCTCGTCGCCGTCGACCGCGAGCTCCCGGCCCAGCACCGTCGCGAACAGCACGTCGAGGGTCATCCGGGTGAACTCCTGCTGGAGGTCGAGCCGGTCGCCGTCGGCCCACCGGTCGCTCCGGCGGCGCACCTGCTCGACCATCCCGTCGGCGTACCCGTGGACGCGCTCCCGGGTGAACAGCGGCCGGAGCGCCTCGCGCTGTCGCTGCCACTCCTCGCCCTCGACGGTGAGCAGCCCCTCGCCGAACGCGATGCGGAAGTCCGCCGACTTCCGGAACCGCTCGCGCTCGGTCAGGAGCATCCGCTTGGCGTGCTCGGGGTGGGCGAGGTGGTACTGGTCGCCCATGACGGGGAGGCGCGTCCTGACGACGTCGCCGGCGAGGTGCGCCCGCTCGGTGAACTCGAGCACGTCGGGCATCTGCCGGACGACGTGGAGCGACGGGTGGCCGAGGTTCGGCGGGTACGGCGGGAGCGGCAGGTCGCCCGTACCCTCGCCCTCCCCTGTCGATCCACCGGTCCCATCGGCCGTCCGGTCCGTGGACGCCCTCGTGCCGTCCGGGTCGGTTCCCATGTCCGGACCGGGGCGCCCGCGGGACATAAGTACCGGGTCGGCCGGGCCGTGGTACCGTACCGGGCGGGCCGTGACACGATGTGCGCCGGGGCGTGGGGACGGGCGCGTCTCGCCCGACGGCCGCACGAGCCGCCGCGAGCGACTCCCCACGGCCGATCCCGTGCCGTCCCGGCGTTCGTAGCCCCCCCCGACTGTCGGTTCAGGCCCCCTGCTCCGGGAACGTCGCGGCGTACCGTCGCGGCCCCCGGTCGGTCGTCCGCCGCCGGGCGGTACAGAGCCCCCGGGACTCCAGCTCCGCGAGCGCCTCGTGGACCTCCGCGCCAGGGAGCAGCGTTCGCTCGCGGAGTTCGGCCTCCGCGAGCGCCGCCTCGGCCTCGACGAGTTCCCTGAACACGAGTTCGGCGACGAGCGACGGGGCGTCAGTGGAGTCCTCCCGCCGCGCGCCGACGGCGTCGTTCGCACGTTCGTCGGTCGGGATCGTTCCGGTGGACATGGTCGGATCCATCACCCCTGTGCGTATGAACTTAGAGGAGCGTTCAGTAAATTCACGATCGTTCAAACCCCTTCGAAACCGTCTCCGGAGACCCTGAGCCGTTCTGTGCGGGTCTCGGCCGCGGTCCCGGCGACCGTAGGCTTTTGTCCGGGCGGGGCCTCGGGTCCCCCGATGGAGGTCGCCGTGCTCACCGTCGGTGACGAAGTGCTCGCGGGGGAGATCGCGAACACGAACGCCCAGTGGCTCGCGGAGCGGCTGACCGGGGCGGGCGCGACGGTCACCCGCATCCTCACCGTCCCGGACGACCGCGAACTCATCGCCGAGACGGTCCGGGAGTGGTCGGCGGCGTTCGACGCCGTGATCGTCACCGGCGGGCTCGGCGGCACCCACGACGACGTCACCGCCGACGCCATCGCCGACGCGTTCGACCGCGACCTCGTCGTCGAGGACGCCGTCCGCGAGGACGTCCTCCGCACGGTGGCGGCCTACCGCGAGCGCAACCCCGAGACCGTCGAGGCCCACGACCTGGAGATCGACGTCGACGCGTGGGCCGCGCTCCCCGCCGGCGGCCGGGCGCTGATCAACCCCGAGGGGCTCTGTCCCGGCTGCGTCGTGGAGAACGTCTACGCGTTCCCGGGCGTGCCCGACGAGACGAAGGCGCTGTTCGAACTCGTCGAGGCGGAGTTCGCCGGCGAGATCGTCTCGGAGACGCTCTACACTCCCCAGCCGGAGGGATCGATGGTGACGGTCCTCCGGGAGGTCCGCGAGCGCTTCGACGTGGCCGTCGGGAGCTACCCGGCGACGGAGGGACACAACCGTCTCCGGGTCAGCGGGACCGACCCCGACGCCGTGGCCGATGCGGTCGCGTGGCTCTCCGAACGGGTCGAGGTCGTCACTGAACAGTGACGGGAGAATGGGTCGGGGCCGTCATCGAACAGTGACGGGCGCCACTGAACGGTGACGAGCGGCGCCGGGGAGCGGCCGGCACCGCCGGGGAGACGAGCCCGCGGAGCTCCCGACGTGGCTACACCGACGCCAGCAGGTCGTGCAGTTCCGCCTCGGTCGCGTTGTCCTCTCGTACTGACTTCCCTCGGCGCGCGCGGCATGGGTCCCGTCTCGACGGCCTTGGCGGGCGCGTACCCGCGCTCGTTGACCAGCCACACCGCGGCGACGATCCCCGTCCGCCCCCCTCGACGGACGGATATCCCCCGCTCGACCCCCCTCGACCGGTGCCCGTGTCCCGGCTCGACGGCGGGCTCTTCTCGGCGGCTGGTAATCGGCTCCGGCCCTCGCGTGATCCGGACGCCACCCTCGCCCGGTATGACCGTCGACGAACTCGAGTCACACGGGCCGGTCCGGACGGACGACGCGGAGATCAGGGGGTTCCTGAGGGCTCGGAGTACGGGCGTGCTCGGCCCTCGGGGGAGCGAGCCCCGTACCTGATCCCGATGTCGTACGGCTTCGACGGGGAGGCGCTCTACTTCAGCCACGTCCTCGGTGCCGAGAGCCGGAAGGCGCCGACCGGCGAGGGCACCCCCGCACGGTTCCTCGTCTACCGGGCGGACACGACGTTCAACTGGGAGAGCGTGTTCCTCTCGGGCGCGGTCGAGGCCGTCCCGGCCTCCCAGCGCGACGAGGTGCTGGAGACGGTTCGGGTCGCCCAGCGGCCGGAACTGTTCGGGCCTGCGGAGGGGACCGAGACCGTCCGGCTCTACCGGTTCCGCGTCGAGGACTGGACGGCGTCGAGCACACCGGCCTCCCCCCGGGACTCGAGGGGAGGCCGCCCGGCGCCGACGCTGAGTGAGGCGGGGTAGCGGGGGACGCCGGAGCCGAACCGCCGGCGTTCACTCCCCGTCCGGGCACGCGCCCTCCATGACGACGCGCTCCTCGACGAGCAGCTCCCGCACCCACCTCCGGAGCGCGTCGTCGGCCACGAGCCGGAAGTCGTCGAGCCGCTCGCGGAGGAGTTCGGTCGTCATCGCGAACGGGCTCCGCGTGGCGATGCCCTCCGCGAACGTCTCCATGCGGTCGTGCGGGTCGAGGTGGCCCTCGCTCCACGCGGCGTGGACCGCCGGGGCGGCCTCGGACTGCGCGCCGATCACCTCCGCGTCCGCGAGCGCCCCCACCGTGAGACAGTAGCCGGCGGCGCTCGACCCGCCCCCCACTGGGCAGAACAGGTAGTCGACGTCGGGGAGCTCCTCGATCACCTCGATCCCCGCGGTGCCGACGCCGGCGACCAGCGCCGGCTCGTTCGCCGAGTGGACGTACCGGTAGCCCTCCTCGACCGCGAGCCCCTCGGCGTGCTCGCGGGCGGCGTCGAACTCCGGGCCGTGCTTGAGGACCGTCGCACCGAGCCCCTCCATCGCCCGCACCTTCGCGGGGTTGGCCTCCGCCGGGACGACGATGGTGACGGGAACGCCGAACTCCCGGCCGGCGTAGGCGATCGACTGGCCGTGGTTGCCGGTGCTCGCGGCGATCAGTCCCGGGTCGCGGAACTCCTCGTCGAGCCGGGAGACGAGCGTCATCCCGCCGCGGATCTTGAACGCCCCCGTCGGCAGCGTGTCCTCGCGCTTGAGGTAGACGTCGGCGTCGAACTCGGCCGAGAGGGGCTCGCTCCGGACCAGCGGCGTCCGCGGGAGGTGGCGGTCGACCACCCGCCGGGCCCGGTAGACGTCCGCGGTGGTCGGCGGGGTGAGGTCGTGGTACGGGAACACCGTCGTCGCGTCGGGCGACTCGACCGGCTCGTATCGGGGCATGCATGGGACTGCCGTGTGCAGACACTAAGCAGTAGCGACCTCCCGACCGTCGGGCTCCGGGCTACTCCCCGTCCCCGCCCCCGTCCCCGCCCCCGTCTCCGAACCCCTCGCCCGCCTCGCGGTACTCCGGCCGGGGCGGGCTGAAGACGTCGAGGACGACGGCTCCCTCCTCGCCGGTCCGGATCGAGTGCTCGACCCCGCCGGGGGTGTGCCAGAAGTCGCCCGCCGTCGCGTGGACGTCCTCGCCGTCCTGGATGCGTACGCACTCGCCCTTCAGCAGGTAGCCCCACTGCTCCTCCTCGTGGCTGTGGAGCCGCCCCTCGGAGTGGGGCTCGATCTCGACGAGCGACAGCATCGAGTTCTCCCCGGCGAAGATCCGGGCGTCCAGTCCGGGTGCCAGTTCCCGCTCGACGCCGCGCTCGTCGGTCCGATCGAACAGCCACGGCGGCCGGGACGTGTCGTCCGCGGTCGTGGAGGTCTCGTCCGTCATCGTCCGGGTGGCTCCGCCGCCCCGGGGCTTATCTCTACTGCCCGCGGCGGGCGTCGGGCCGTCGATCCCGCCGCGGGCGTGCCGCCGTTCGAGCACGCCGACCGCGTCGGCCTCGACGGGGTCGCTCCCGTTGGCGGACCCCCTCGGCGAGTCGCGGGACGAGGTACGCCAGCCCGGCGAGGACCGCCAGCAGGACCAGCAGCCAGAGGAGCGTCACGAGCAGGCCGCCGCCCGCGGCGCCCCGGGGCAGCACCCCCCAGCCGGTCCCGCCCGGGCCCATCGGTCCGTGCGGGCCTGTGGGTCCGTGCGGGCCGTGTGGAGCGGTCCGGAGCAGGAGTTCGGGTACGTCGGTCATCGGTATCCCTCCGTTCGAAGGGAGGTGCTCGCCAGTGGAGTACTGTCACCCCGATTCCCGCCCCGCGGGAACGGACCCGCACCCGTGCTACCGACCGACGCGGCCCCGCCGTTACCGATGACGCCCCTGTCCGCGGACCGTCGTGGAGCCCTTCGGCACGATCCGGTCGAACATAGTTCTATATAACAACCACGAGCGAAACGTTTGACTATTAGCATACATGAAGCACTAATCAGAAAAACGTACTACTGGGGCGCGTTCGAGAGATGTAATATAAACGCGTTTAATTAGATAGCATCTCCTCTCAGGTGATGACACGCGAACCGAAGCGGTCGCTCGATGGGGTATCACGGCGGAAGTTCATCGTCGCCTCGGGTGCCATCGGTGCTGTCGGGCTCGCCGGGTGTACCGGCAGCCAGGACGGTGGCGGCGATGGCGGCGACGGGAACAGTAGTGACGGCGGCGACGGGAACTCCGGCGACGGCGGCGACGGGAACAGTAGTGACGGTGGCGACGGGGACTCCGGCGACGGCGGCGACACGGAGCTCTCGGGCGATATCAGGATCTCCGGGAGCAGCACGGTCTTCCCGGTCGCTCAGGAGGTCAGCCGGCGGTTCGCCGAGCAGAACCCCGAGGTGAACTTCAACCTCACCCGCGACGGCAGCTCCGGCGGGTTCGAGAACGTGTTCATCCCCGGCGACTCCGACCTCAACAACTCCAGCCGGCCGATCTCACAGGAGGAGGTCCAGCGGTGCCGGGACACCGGCTTCGAGCCGGTCGAGTTCTTCATCGCACAGGACGCGCTCACCATGGTCGTCAACAACGACAACGACTGGGTCGACTCGATGAGCATCGAGACAGTCCGCGAGATCTGGTCGCCCGACACCGCCCCCGAGATGTGGAGCGACGTCAACTCCGAGTGGCCGGACGAGCCGTTCGACCTCTACGGCGCGGCGAGCACCTCGGGGACGTTCGACTACTTCACCGAGGCGGTCGTCGGCGAGGAGGACAAGATCCGCAGCGACTTCGAGGGCACCGAGGAGGACGACCTCATCGCACAGGGTGTCTCCGGCAACCAGTACGCGTTCGGATATCTCCCCTTCGCGTACTACACCAACAACCCGGACAGCGTCAAGGCGCTCGGGATCAGCGAGGGTGACGGCGACCCCGTACAACCGAGCCTCGAAGGCGCAAAGAGCGGGAACTACCCGCTCGCCCGGCCGCTGTTCTTCTACGGGAACATGAACAAGATCCAGGAGAAGAACCAGGTTCAGGAGTTCCTCCGGTTCTACATCGACCAGTCCGACGAGGACTACATCGCCCAGGACATCGGCTACGTGCCGGGCAGCCAGGACATGGTCGACGCGAACCTCGAGAACCTCGAGGCGGCCATCGAGGGCGAGTACGAGTACGAGCCGATCCCGCTGTACTGACCGAAAACACTCAAGAAACAGGTCGCACACGATACGCACGTATCCCCGATGAGTAACGAACAGAAAGGGCGACGACCGCTTCAGCGGAACGGATTCGTCGTCCGGAAAGAGCGGCTCTATGGCCGCCTGATCGCTGCGAGCGCCGTCGTAACCATCATCGTGACGGTCGGGATCATCCTGTCGCTGATCGGGCGAGCACTCACCTTCTGGTCGGAGGTTCCGCTCCTCGTGTTTTTAACGGGGACGAAGTGGAGCCCGGTTATCGATCAGACGTACGGCTTGCTGCCGCTGTTGAGCGGGACGCTCATCGTCACGGTCGTCTCGGCGGTGATCGCGCTGCCAATCGGGCTGGCGGCTGCGATCTACCTGAGCGAGTACGCGAGCGAGCGCGCGCGGTCGATCCTGAAACCAGCTCTGGAGGTTCTCGCCGGCGTTCCGACCGTCATCTACGGATACATGGCGCTCGTCTACGTCACGCCGCTGATCGACACCGTCCTTCCGATATCAGTGGGACTGCTCCCGGCGTGGGTACCGCTCCTGCCGGAGTTCACGCTTGTCATGCCGTCGCTCCGGACGTTCAACGCACTGTCGGCGAGCGTCGTCGTCGGGATCATGATCCTCCCGATGGTCTCCTCGATCAGCGAGGACGCGCTGAGTTCGGTTCCGGACAGCCTCAGGCAGGGTGCCTACGGCCTCGGGTCGACAAAACTCGACGTCTCGACGAAGGTCGTCGTCCCCGCGGCGACGTCGGGGATCATCGCCTCGTACGTCCTCGCGATCTCGCGGGCGATCGGCGAGACGATGGCCGTCACGATGGCGATGGGGATGAGCCCACAGATGCCGTTCTACCCGGACGTCCTCCGGAACCTCGCGGAGTCCAGTCAGACGATCACCGCTGCGATGGTGGAGATCGCCGGCGCGGACTCCCTCGGCGGCGTTACCTACGAGGCGATGTTCGCCCTCGGACTGACGCTGTTCGTCATCACACTAACGATGAACGTGTTCGCTGAGCTGGTTCGGCGACGGTTCAGGGAGGAGTACTGACGATGGCCGTAGAACGAGAGTCCGGCGGTGAACTCGGACAGGACGGGCGGCTGCGACGCGCACGGCTGAAGGGACGGCTCTTCGAGGCCGTGCTCTTCGTCTCGACGCTCATCGGGATCATCTCGCTGCTCGTCCTGTTCGCGTACATCGCCTTCGACGCGATCCAACCGTTGACGGCGTCGGCGCAGTGGTACCTGACGTACTTCGGGACACTCGTCGCACCGACGGCGGGGTTCACGCTGTACGCGCGGCGACACCCGGCGGTCAGGGCGGCGAGCGCGAAGGCGTTCGCCGCCGTCTTCGGCGGACTAGCGGCCGGCCTCGTCACCTACGCCGTCCTCGATGCTGTCAGCCCGTACGACGTGTTGATCTTCTTGCTCTTCGGGGGGGTGCCGTCGGCGCTCGTGTACGCGTACGGCCAGTTGGGTGACGACAGCGCGTCGTTCTACGTCGGTCCGGCGATCCCGGTGGCCACCCTCCTCGGGGTCGCTCTCGGTGCGGGTCTGTACGACGTGGTCCGTCCCCTCATCGGGATCACAACCGAGTGGGTTGCCTACTACATCGCCGTCGTGATCCCGGCGTCGGGTCTCCTGGCGGCCGTCGTCGCTCGGCGCTGGTCCCGACGCGAAGGGGTACTCGCCGCGGGCGGCGTCCTCGGTGCGGCCCTCGCGCTCGGGGGCGGCGGGACCGTCGTCGGGTTCGATCCGTCCTTCTGGATCGTGATGCTCAGTATGTCCGTCGCTCCGGTCGGTTACGTCGTCGGCGAGACAGTCATTACTGAATCGAGAGGGCGGATCGGGCTCGCCGGTCCGTTCGTTCTCGTCGGCGGTATGCTACTCGGTGCGTTCGTCGTCGGCGAACTCGGCATCAACGGTCCCGAAACGTTCCTCACGCCTAATCTCCTGTTGAACTCCTGGGACGGATTGAACGCGAGTAACGCGGGTATCTACCCGCCG
>PXRQ01000066.1 GCA_003022005.1 Halobacteriales archaeon QS_5_70_15 | reverse complement strand
CCTCTGCCAGCTCCAGGCCGACATCATCCAGACGGACATCGCCCGCCCGGAGGTCGACGAGACGACCGCGCTGGGCTCGGCGTACGCGGCGGGGCTCGCCGTGGGCTACTGGGACAACCTCACCGAACTGCGGTCGAACTGGCAGATCGACCGGGAGTTCGAACCCGAAATGGAGAGCAGCGGGGCGGACAGGATGTACGGCCGCTGGGACGACGCCGTCGAGCGCTCGCTCGACTGGGCCACGGAGGAGTAGTCCATGATCGCGCCAGTACTCCAGATCCCGGTCATCGGTATGGAGGTCGAACAGTTCCTCGTGCTGCTGATCACCGCGCTCGCCGGCGGGGCGTTCGGCGCCGCGCTCGGCGCGCTGCCCGCGTTCATCTTCACCGGCTTCGTCGTCTTCCTCGGGGAGGGCGTCGCGATCCTCCAGCGGGAGATCACCGGCGAAGTCGAAGCGGTCCCTGCCGGCGAACTCGCGGCCGGCATCACGGGCGTCATCGGGTTCGGGGCGATCACCGGCCCGCACATCGCCTTCGCCGGGGGTGTGGCCGCGACGGCCTACGCCGGCAGGAAGTACCCCGAGATGGAGCCCGACGGCTGGGACTACCACTTCGGGAAGAACATCCTGTACGCGTTCGGGACCAAGCCGGACATCCTGGCCGTCGGCGCGATCTTCGGCGCGCTCGGGATGCTCATCACCAGGCTCGGCAACGCGATCTTCGTCGTGGGCGGCACGGCGGCCACCGACTTCATCGCGTTCTCGGTGTTCGCGACGGCGTTCATCGCCCGGGCGGCCTTCGGCTACCCGATCGTCGGAAAGGCGGCCGGGTCGAGCATGCTCGACATGTCGCCGTTCGAGCGCGAGGAGATGCGTTCGGCGGCCGACGGCGGCGCCCAGACCGACGGCGGGACCGCGAAGGCCCGGCTGGCGACCGAGCCGTGGCTCCCCCACCAGTACAAGTGGGGCGGCGTCGCGACGATCGGCGTCGTCGGCGGGCTGCTGGCGGGCTACATCTACATCCAGACCGGGAGCATCTTCCTGGGCTACGCCATCTCGGCGATGAGCCTGCTGTTCCTGAACCTCGGCGTCGAGAAGATCCCCGTCACGCATCACATCACGCTGATCGGATCGGTGGGTGCCGTGGTCGCGATGCCGCTGGGCGGTGAGCTGGTCGCGCTGCTGGTCGCGGGCCTGTTCGGCGCGCTCAGCGGGCTGTTCGGCGAGCTCACCCAGCGGCTCTTCTACTCCCACTCCGGGACGCACGTCGACCCGCCGGCGATGGCCATCGCCATCATGATGCTGTTCGTCGTGATCCTCTCCCTGGCCGGTGTTCTGCCCAACGCGGGGTACCTCTGAGCAGGAGGCGTCCCCGCTCTCTATCGGGTCGACCCCCCCGCGCCGGACCGACCGTCGACCGAACCGACGCTCGGAGGTCAGAGGAACCTGGATGTCCCCAGTCCACATCGGGACGACGCTCGACCCCCCTCCCCGAGCGGCGGGGAACCCGACCGTACGGCCTCGGCTCCGTCCGCTGGACACGGCCCCGGTGTCCCCCCCAGGGGACGGCCCCCGCTCTCCCGACCGCGGTCCTTTTTATCGTGTGGTTGGAACCGCCGGTAACGAACGCATGGGGTAGACATGGACATCGAGGCGCGAATCCAACGACGACAACGCCGGGACGGGCGGCCCCGCCTGATCCAGGACTACGACCCCCTGTCGCCGGTCTCCCACGCCGACGAGCCCTCCGACCGGGGGCCGATCCTGGAGCAGTTGCTCGATCACCTCGATCCGGTCTTCGAGGGGAACCGTCCCCCCAACGCGTACGTGTACGGGGGGTTCGGATCGGGCAAGTCCGCGACGGTGACGGCGCTGTTCGCGCACCTCGAACAGCTCTCGACGGAGACGCGCTCGATCATCCACACGAGCACGCGTGCGGCCCCGCCGGCGTTCCCCGAGTTCGTGTACGTCGACATGCGGGAGAACACGAGCGAGTTCGCGTTCTGCCACGGCGTGCTCGACGCGCTCGTCGACGAGGCGGTCCCCGACCACGGGATCAGCACGGAGGAGCTCCGGGAGCGGCTCCACGCGCTGCTCGGGTCCTCCCGGACCGGGGCCGTCGTGGCGGTCGACCACGTCGACGACCCGGAGGGCATCGACGCCGCGGGCCTCGTGGACCTGTTCGCGAGGCTCCCGAGCAACGTGAGCTGGCTCGCCATCGGGCGGACCCCCCCGGCGGACACGTCCCTGACCGAGTACACGGCGACGTCGATCCACGTCGCCCGCTACCGACGGCAGGTGCTCGTCGACATCGTGATGGCGCGGGCCTCCGAGGGGCTCGCCCAGCAGCCCCTCGATCACGAGCTGGCCCGCCGGATCGCCGACTGGGCCGAGGGGAACGCCCACGACGCGCTGACCGCGCTGTTCATCGCCGCCGACCGGGCGAACCGGGACGGTCGCACCCGCCTCACCGAAGCGGACGTCACCGGGGCGCTCGAGGAGATCCCGCAGCCGTCCGTCCCCCTGGGCAGGGTGCTGGCGCTGCCGGCGAACAAACAGCTCGTGCTGCGGACCCTCGTCGACCTCGACCCGGAGGACCGGGCCTCGGTCACCGCGACGACCGAGGCGATCAGCTCCCGGGCCGTCGTCGACCTCTCGCCGGGGACGGTCAAACGGTTCCTCTACGAGATGGCCGAGATCGGCATCGTCGAGCGCGTCCAGTCGGAGCGGCAGAGCGGCAAGGGCCGACCGCCGAGCCGCGTCGAGCTGCGGTTCTCTCCGACCGCGTTCCGTCGGCTCTACGACCTCCGGCAGTAGCGCGCTCCCGGACGGACCCTCGCCTCGACCCTGCCACTGCAGCCGACCGCCACCGCCCCCCACCCACCGTCACCGACGGTCACCGGTCGTCCCGAACCGCCGTCGACTGTCACCGACGCGTCGGGGAGGGAGGATCGCTCCGCCCGGGACCGGCCCCGCAGCGCACCGAAGGGCATATGCGAGCCTCCGCGCAGTAGTACCCGTGAGCGTAGAACCGGGTGATCGGGTGCGGCTCGAGTACGTCGGTCGGTTCGAGGGTGGTGGCGTGTTCGCGACGTCGAAGCCGGCGGTGGCCGAGGAGCACGGGCTGGTGCCGACCGACGACGAGGAGTGGGAGCCGACCCCGCTGACGTTCACCGTCGGCCGCGGCGAGGTGATCGAGGGGCTCGACGCGGCGGTCCTCGGGATGACCGTCGGGGAGGAGGCGACCGTCACCGTCCCGCCCGAGGAGGGGTACGGCGAGCACGACGTGGACAGGGTCCGGGAGTACGACATCGAGACGTTCGAGGCGATGGTCGGCCAGCCGCCGGAGATCGGCCTCCACGTCGAGGCGGAGAACGGCCTCCATGGCGACGTCTGTGCCGTCGTCGAGGACACCGTCCAGGTCGACTTCAATCACGAGCTCGCGGGACGGACGCTCGTCTTCGACGTCCGCCTCCTCGACGTCGCGTAACCGTCGGATCCGGAGGCGGACGGTCGGAGTCGGGCGACGGGGCGGCCGTCGCCGGGCAAAGTATTATACGAACACGAGGTTAGAACCCGGGTAGCAGTACTTCGGCGTGACGGGTGACCTGGACCGGAGAGCGAGAATGAGTCAGACATACATCGGTGCGATCGATCAGGGGACGACGGGGACTCGCTTCATCATCTTCGACCACGGCGGTCACGTGGTCGCCAACGCCTACGAGAAGCACGAACAGATCTACCCGGAACCCGGCTTGGTCGAACACGACGCCGCCGAGATCTGGGAGGCGGTCGAGCGGGTCATCGAGAGGGGGCTCTCCGCCTCGGGCATCGACGCCGACCGGCTGGAGGCGATCGGCATCGCGAACCAGCGGGAGACGACCGTCGTCTGGGACGCCGAAACCGGCGACCCCATCTACAACGCCCTGGTCTGGCAGGACCGCCGCACCACCGACCGCGTCG
>PXRQ01000065.1 GCA_003022005.1 Halobacteriales archaeon QS_5_70_15 | reverse complement strand
TCCTCGACGAGCTGGTGGCCTGAGCGCCGGTCCGCCGGCGGCCGGCCCGGAACGGACGCCACTCAGGCGCTGAAGTACGTCTCGTGGAGCGGCTCCCCGCGCTCGAACCGGTCGGCACGCAGTTCCGAGACGTCGACCGTCCGGGCCTCGCCGTCGAGCACCAGCTCCGATACCACCTGCCCGGTGGCGGGCGACTGCATGAACCCGTGACCCGAGAAGCCGGTCGCGACGACGAGCCCCGGACGCACCTCCTCGATGATCGGGTGGTGGTCGGGCGTGACGGCGTAGAGCCCGGCCCACCCACGGACGACCGCGGAGTCGGGCCCGAAGTAGTCCGCGACGCCCGCGGCGGCCTCGAGCGCGTCGACCGTCCAGTCCAGGTCCGTCGAGGTGCGGTAGCGGTCGGGGTCCTGTTCCGGATCCGCGTCGGCGAAGTGGCCGCCGACGAGCGCCTTGCCGTCCCGCTCGGGGCGGAAGTAACAGCCGGCGTCGAGGTCCGTCACGAGCGGGACCGACTCCCGAACGGGTCGCTCGGGGTCGACGACCATCGCCTGCCGGCGGCGGGGCGAGACCGGCAGGTCGACACCGGCCGTCCCGGCGACCTTCGGCGACCACGACCCCGCCGCGACGACGACGTACTCGGGGTCGTACCGCCCGTCGGTCGTCCGGACGGTCACGCATCCGCGCTCCACGGCCAGGTCCGTCACCTCGACGCCCGTTCTGATGTCCGCGCCCGCCTCCGCGGCGGCCCGCGCGAACCCCTGGAGGCCCAGGTGCGGGTCCGCGAACCCGTCCGTCGGGCAGTAGGCCGTCCCGACGTACGAGCCGGTCCGGAGGCCGGGGACGTGCTCGGCCGCCGCCTCGGGGTCGAGGAACTCGCTCGGCACCCCGTGGTCGTTCTGGAACGGCACCGTCTCGCGGAGCCGGTCGGCGGTCGCCCCCGTACGCGCGAGATACATGTACCCCGACCTGCGGTACTCGATGTCGACCCCGAACGCCCCCTCGAAGCGCTCCCAGACCTCGATGCTCCGTTTCGAGAGCTCGATGCTCACGGTCGTCGAGAACTGCGCCCGGATACCGCCGGCGGCCCGGTCGGTGCTGCCCGACCCGAGCGAGTTCTTCTCGAGGAGGGTCACGTCGGCCCCGCGCTCCGCGAGGTAGTACGCGCTTGCTGCCCCGACGATACCGCCGCCGCCGACCACGACGTCCATGTCGCCCCATCCGGGGTCCGGGAGGTAAATGTCCTCCTTCCCGGGACGGTGGTCGACCCCGAAGACCTACTGTCGGCGTTCGCCACGCCCGCCGACCGTCAGTAGACTTAACACCGCGACCGGGGCGGTACCCGCATGGAGGTCACGGAACTGGCGGTCTACAGGGTCGATCTGCCGATCGCCGACGGGAGCTACGACTGGTCCGGCGAACAGTCCTACGAGGCGTTCGAGGCGACCGTCGTCCGCCTGGAGACCGACGCGGGCGTGACGGGGTGGGGCGAGACGGCGACGCTCGGCTCCTCGTACCTGCCGGCGTTCCCGCGGGGTTCCCGTGCCGGCATCGAGGAGCTCGCCGACACGGTCCTCGGCTCGGACCCGACACAGCCGGCGGTGCTCGCCGACCGGCTGGACCGCCGGCTCGGGGGCCACCCCTACGCGAAGTCCGGGATCGACGTGGCCTGCTGGGACGTGGCCGGGAAGGTCGCCGGTCGGCCCGTCGCGGAGCTGCTCGGCGGGCGCTTCGGCGACGGCGCCCCGCTCTACCGCGCCATCTCCCAGGGGACGCCGGCCGAGATGGCCGAACGGGTCGCCCGCTACCGCGACGAGGGGTACGAGCGGTTCCAGCTGAAGGTCGGCGAGGACCCCGTGACCGACGCCGAGCGGATCCGCGCCGCGCGCGCGGAGCTCGACCCCGAGCACCTCCTCGATGCCGACTGCAACACGGGTCTGAGCCGGCACGAGGCCGTCCGACTCGTCCGTGCGGTGCGCGATGTCGACGTCTACGTCGAACAGCCCTGCGCCACCTACGAGGAGTGCCGGGCCGTCCGGCGACAGTGCGATCACCCGTTCGTCCTCGACGAGATCATGGACGGTGTCGGGCCGATCGTCCGGGGGTACGGCGAGGACGCGATGGACGCGATCAACCTGAAGATCGCGAAGGTCGGTGGCCTGACCCGCGCTCGGGCGATTCGGGACCTCTGTACCGAACTCGGGCTGTCGATGCTAATCGAGGACTCGTGGGGGAGCGAGATCGCCAACAGCGCTATCGCCCACCTCGCACACAGCACGCGACCCGATGCGGTGCTGGCGACCACCGACTTCCACAACTACAACGCGGTGACGACGGCCGACGGTGGGGCCGAGGTTTCCGATGGAGTGATGGCCGCCCCGTCGGGTGACGGTCTCGGTGTCGAACCCCGCGAGGAGGTGCTCGGTGATCCGGTGGCGACGTACTCGTGAGTTATCGTGTTTGACACTCGAGAGGGACTGCGGATAGGACACCCCGAAAGCCCCGGCCTGCGTGGCGGCTCCGCTGCCACGTTGTCGGTCGCCGGCCCCGCCGGCAACCCTGGCTACGGTCGCGCGGCTCGCGGGCGGATGCCCGCTCGCATGGTCCAGGGAGCTTCGCTCCGCGCTACTCCCGAGTCCGGCGACCCGGGGCTTTTGAAGTGGTATCTCTGCTCCACCCCTGCTCACCCACGATTCACTCTACTCGTCGGGCGAACGGACTTGTGACCGCACGCCGTAGCGGCGTTCGATCCGGATGGCACAGGACGACACCGACCACAGTCGGCCCAGTCCCGATCCACCGACACACGAACACGTACCCGAATCCACCGCGAGGGCCCACAGTGCTCGACGCGCCTGAGTGGTCGCCGCCCGACGAGTGGCCCCGAATCGAGACCGTCGAGTCCCACACCGGCGGCGAACCGCTCCGCGTGGTCGTGGACGGCTTCCCGCAGATCGAGGGCAACACGATACTCGAGAAGCGGCGCTACGCCGAGGAGTATCTCGACCACCTCCGGACGGCGCTGATGTGGGAGCCACGCGGACACGCGGACATGTACGGCGCGATCCCCGTCGAACCCGAACGGACGGACTCGGACGTCGGCGTCCTGTTCATCCACAACGAGGGCTACAGCACGATGTGCGGCCACGGGATCATCGCGCTGGCGACGGTGTTCCTCGAGACCGGGATGCTCGACGCGGCCGGGGCGGACGGTACGGGCGACGCCGACGGACTCGACATCCGCTTCGACACGCCGGCGGGACCGGTCGCCGCGACGGCCTTCCTCGACACGTCCGCCGACCGCGTAGCGGTGGAGAGCGTCGCCTTCGAGAACGTCCCGTCGTTCGTCTACGCCCGCGACCGAACGGTCGACGTGCCCGGGATCGGCAGCCTCTCGTACGACGTCGCGTACGGCGGCGCGTTCTACGCCTACTGCGAGGCCGAGCCGGCGGGCGTCGGACTCGGACCGGCGGACGCCGACGACCTCGTCCGGACCGGGCGGGCGGTGAAGGCGGCGGTCGCCGCCGACCTCGACGTCGAACACCCCGTCGAGGACGACCTCGGGTTCCTCTACGGGACCGTGTTCACCGGCCCGCCCGAGGACGAAACTGCCGACCTCCGGAACGTCTGCGTGTTCGCCGACGGGGAGATCGACCGCTCGCCGACCGGGACGGGGGTGAGCGGCCACCTCGCGATCGAGACCGACCGCGGTCGACTCGACCCGGGCGAGCCGTTCGTCGTCGAGAGCATCGTCGGGTCGCGGTTCGCCGGCCGCGCCCTCGAGCGGACGACCTACGGCGGCTACGACGCCGTCATCCCCGAGGTCGAGGGGAGCGCGAGCGTCGTCGGCCGGAGCGAGTTCGTCCTCGACCCCGGCGACCCGTTCGGCGAGGGGTTCCTCCTCCGGTAGAGCCCGGGACCCTCCGTCGCTCGGTCGTCGGACCGCCTCGTCGGCACGCCGTCGGCGGGCCCGACCGACGGCTATAGGACCCCGGGCATCGACGCGCCGAGTCGTGCCCGTTTCGCTCGACTACGACGCGGCGTACGACCTCGGCGGGATGCCCTCGGCCGCCGCCGGCGAGGCCATCCCCGAGGCCGACTTTATCGTGCTCCCGACAGGCAGCATCGAACAGCACGCCGAGCACCTCCCGGTCAGCGTCGACACGCTCCGGGCGGAGTCGCTGACCCGCGAGCTCGTCGAGGCCGCGCCGGACCACGACCTCTCGATGGTCCGGCTCCCGACGCTTCCCTACGGCTACTCCGAGCACCACATGCGCTCGCCGGGGACGGTGACCCTCGGCGCGGACACCTACCGGCGCGTGCTGATCGAGATCATGAGCTCGCTGGCCGAGCACGGCGCCGAGCGGGTCGCGGTGGTGAACTGCCACGGCGGCAACCGCGAGCCGCTGAAGCTCGCCGCCGACCGGGTCCAGCGGGACACCGACCTGGCGGTCTTCCCGGTCCACTGGACCGACTTCGCCCACGAACGGCTCGAGGAACGCTTCGGCCAGGACTGGGGACATGCCGGCCAACACGAGACGAGCGTCGTCGAACTCTTCCATCCCGACCTGGTCGACGGGGCGGCGAAGACCCCGCAGGACGAGGACCGGTACGAGGTCCGCCAGTACGCCTACTTCGACGAGATCACGCCGGGCGGTGGGCTCGGCGACCCGACCGACTCGGACCCGGAGTTCGTCGAGGAGGTGATCGGCGAGGCGACGACGGACATTCTGGAGGCGCTGAAGCGGGACCTTGCGGCCGAGGCCGGGGACTGATACGGATCGTCGTGACGATCTACCGGCGATCGCTCGAACCGGGTCCGTGATCGCCGGTAAAAGACTACAACGACCGGTACGAGATCGGTCTCGGCCGTCGGGACGGCAGGGGCGTTCCAGCCGGTCTCAGCACTGCCAACGGATCGGTCCCGCTCGTCCCAACGGATCGGTCCCGCTCGTCCGAACCACTACCCGTGCGCCCGGGCGGGGATTGATATCCGTCCCGCACCACCGCCGCCCATGGACGGCGAGACGGTCGCGGTCGGCGGCCACCGGGTCCACGGCGTCGGGCTCGACGCCGAGACGCGCTGTGCCCACTACGCGACCGAGCGGGACGTCATCGCGATCCGGTTCGCCTGCTGTGACCGGTACTACCCCTGCTTCCGGTGCCACGCGGCCGTGACCGACCACGACCCGGTACCGATCCCGGAACCGGCGTTCGACGAGCCGAGCGTGCTCTGTGGCGTCTGCGGGACCGCCCTCTCGGCCCGATCGTACCTCGACTGCGGCCACGAGTGTCCGGCCTGTGGGGCGGCGTTCAACCCCGGCTGTGCGGTCCACCACGACCGCTACTTCGGGATCGACTGACGCTGCCGACTGCCGGGGCGACGGCTCCCGGGTCCCGGCCGGTCCCCCCGATCCCGCATCCCTCGACGATTCCGGGGGGTACGTCACGGCACCAACCGGCGTAGCCCGCCCACGGGACGTTCCGACGCGACGCCGACGGTCGGGTCCGGGCGCCGGGTGCACCGGTACCCCCGTCCCCGCGGTCCGAAGGTGACTTGTCGTTCCATGGTACACTCCGTACATGGGAAACGTACGGGAGGCGCGACCGGAGTGGTACCGGGACGCCGTCGTCTACACCCTCGACGTGAAGACGTTTCAGGACTCGGACGGCGACGGCTGGGGGGACTTCCGGGGGCTCATCGACCGGCTCGACCACGTCGAGGAGCTGGGCGCGGACTGCATCTGGGTCCGGCCGTTCTACCTGAGCCCACTCCGGGACAACGGCTACGACGTCGCGGACTACTACGCCGTCGACGACCGGCTCGGGACCCTGGACGAGTTCGTCGCGTTCGTCGAGGCGGCCCACGACCGCGGGATGCGCGTGGTGACCGATCTCGTGTTGAACCACACCTCCGACGAGCACGAGTGGTTCCATCGCGCACGCGAAGACCCCGAGTCGGAGTACCACGACTACTACCTCTGGACGAGCCATCTCGATGACGCCTACCACACGGGGAACATCTTCCCCGAGTACGAGGACGGGGTCTGGAGCTACGACGAGGTCGCGGACAAGCACTACTTCCACCAGTTCTACAGCCACCAGCCCGATCTCAACCTCGCCAACCCGGCCGTGCAGGAGGAGGTCTTCTCGATCATCGAGTTCTGGCTCGAGCACGGCGTCGACGGCTTCCGCATCGACGCCGCCCACCCGATGGTCCTCCCGAAGGGCCACGACGCGACGACGATGGACGACCCGCAGTGGCTGTTCGCGGAGATGAAGCGCCGCGCCCGGGGGGTCAAGGAGGACGCCGTCCTGCTCGCGGAGGCCGACGACGAGCCCGAGCGGCTCGGCTTCTACTTCGCCGACGGCGAGGGGTTCGACGCCCTGTTCAATTTCGTCGGCAACTCCCACCTCGTCTACGCCGTCGGGGTGAAGGACACCTGGCCCATCCACCGGACGTTCGAGGTGCTCCCCGATCCCTCCGAGACCGTCTGGTGGGCGAACTTCCTCCGGAACCACGACGAGTGGAACCTGCTGAAACTGCCGTGGCAGGACCTCGACTACGCCCGAGAGTACTTCCGGCAGGGCGAGGGCCAGGAGGACTCCTGGATCTTCGGCCGGGGGCACCGGCTCCGACTCGCGGACCTCTTCGCCGGCGACCACGACCGGATCGCGCTCACCCACGCCCTCCTGCTGTCGCTCCCCGGGACGCCGATCGTCCTCTCGGGCGACGAGATCGGCATGGGCGCGGACCTCTCGCTGCCCGAGCGGGCCGCCGTCCGCACGCCGATGCAGTGGAGCGACGAACGGACCGGCGGGTTCTCCGACGCCGACCCCGAGGACCTCCTCCTCCCGGTCAACGACGGCCCCGAGTTCGGCTACGAAGCGGTCAACGCCGCCGACCAGCGCGACGACCCGGACTCGCTCATGAACCGGATCTCGGCGGCCGTCCACGCCCGCAAGCGCTGTCCCGGAATCGTCGAGGGCGAGTTCTCCACCCTCGAATCCGGCCACAGGGAGGTGTTCGTCCACCGGTTCCACCACGGCGAGGCGGTCCTGCTCGCGGCCCACAACACCGCCGACGAGCACCGGCGGGTCGTAGTGGAGTTCGACTCGCCCCCGGGGGCGACCGAGCACGTCCTCGGCCCCGGGGGCTACCACGTCCGGGACGGCGGCGTGACGCTGTTCCTGGAGAACTGCGAGTACGTCTGGCTCCGCGGGGACCGCTCGGCCTGGGAGTGACGGAAGGGCCCGGCGCATCGTTCAAAACCTCCCCCGGTGGGGTAGTAGCGACTGTTGCATAGGGGGCGCCGACTCGACGAGAGGCGCGGGGCGGACCCGGTGGACACACCCCATCAAGTAGGAGCAGCAGGGGTGGGTGGGGTGGGATGCAATCCCCTGTGCCATCGCGACCGCGATCGGCACCAATCGGGGCGAAGGCGTCATTGTTCGGTGCAGATCCCTCATCGAACGATGCCAAAAACTAAGTCGTATCGACACGGTATTCACGAGTTCGGCGGCGGAACGGACAGCGCCGGCGGAACGCAAGCGATTCCCGGGGGGTGGACCGTACCGGAGCGCCGAGTGCGTGCCGGTCTCCGGCAGCGTTCGAACGAGTTGTCGGTCCATCCTGGGGAGCGGCTCGCATGCGGGGAACGGGTTCACCAGCGGAGGGGGCGCACGTTACATCGAGCGTGACGTACTCCGTCGATGGTCGCCGAACGCGTCGGCGAGCTTTCAGGCGAGCGACGTCCCCCTCCGCGGCTGAAGGCCACCGGGACACCGTCGTGGGCGTACACCGCTCGCCGGCCGTCATACGGTCGGTTGTAGCCTTCTACCGGTGATCGCCGACCTTGCTCTGGATGGTCACCGGTAGATCGTTACAACCGACCGTATCAGTCGTCCGCGGGCGCGGGCCCGGCGTCCGCCTGTGCGGTCCAGAGGGCCGCGTACTCCCCGTTCCTTGCAAGTAGCTCGTCGTGGCTCCCCTGCTCGACGATCCGGCCGTCGTCCATCACGACGATCTCGTCGGCGTCCTTGATCGTGGAGAGCCGGTGGGCGATGACGAACGCCGTACGCTCCTCGACCAGCCGGTCGAGGCTCTCCTGTATCAGCTCCTCCGTCTCCGTGTCGACGTCGGAGGTCGCCTCGTCGAAGACGATGATCGCCGGGTCGTTCAACAGCGCACGGGCGATGGCGAGCCGCTGTCGCTGCCCCCCGGAGAGCTTGACCCCGCGCTCCCCGACGCGGGTGTCGTAGCCGCGTGGCAGTTCCGTGATGAACTCGTGGGCCTCGGCGGCCATGGCGACGTCGCGGACCCGCTCCCGTGCGGCCTCGGTCCCGTCCTCGTCCCCGTCGCCGTCCCCGTACCACTCCGTCTCGAGCGCGTCGCGGTCGCCGTAGGCGATGTTCTCGGCGACCGTCCCCGAGAACAGGTACGGGTTCTGCTCGACGATGGCGATCTCGTCACGGAGCGCCCGGAGGTCGTAGTCCCGGACGTCGACGCCGTCCACGCGAACCGCCCCCTCGTCGACGTCATCGGAATCGCACCGCGATTCTGATTGGCTCGTGGGAGCTCCGCTCCCACGAACGTCGTGGAACCGGGCGACGAGCTTCAACAGCGTAGACTTGCCGGCGCCGGTCGGTCCCGCCAGCCCGACCGTCGCGCCGGCGGGGACCTCAAGCGACACGTCGTGGATGACCGGCTCCCGGTCCCCGTAGGCGAAGGTGACCCCGTCGAAGCTCACGCGCCCCTCGACTCGCTCGGGGCGGTGGGGCGACGCCGGCGAGGTGATCGTCGGGTCGTGACCGAGGAGGCCGAACACCCGCTCGGCGCTCGATTTGGCGAGCTGGTACTTGTTGGCGGACTTCCCGACGCGGCGCATCGGCGAGTAGAGCCGGCGGAGCAGGAGGAAGAACAGCGCGAAGCTGCCGGTCGACAGCGCCACGCCACCGGCCGCCCCCGCGCCGATGATGTCCATCCCCCCGACGTACAGCGCGACCACGAAGACGATGCCGGTGAGCAGGCGCAGGCCAGCGAAGAAGCCACGGCGGATACGCAGGGCCGCGACCTTCTCGTCGTGGTACTGCTCGCTCTGCTCGGCGACGCGCTCCCGCTCGAAGTCGTAGCGGTCGAACGCCTTGATGACGGCGGCACCCCCGAGGTTGTTCTCCAGGCGCGTGTTCAGCCGCGCGACGGTCTCGCGGATGGACTTGTACCGCGGTTCGATCCACGTCAGGAACCGACCGCTCGCTACGCCGATGATCGGAACGGGGGCGAGCGCGATGAGCGCGAGCTTCGGCGAGTAGAACCACAGGACGACGCTGATGCCGCCGACGGTGGCGATCACGCGGACGAGCTGTCGGAATTCCGTGTTGAGGAACTGCTCCAGCCGGTTGATGTCGCTGTTGAGGATGGACATCATGCCGCCCGTCTGGTGGTCGACGAAGAAGTCCATCGAGAGGCGCTGGAGGTGGTCGTAGGTGTCGTCCCGGAGGTCCCGCTGGACCTTCTGTGCGGTCGACTGGAGCAGGTACCGGGAGGCGAACCGCGTGATCGACCGGACCACGTACGCGAGGACCGCGATCAGGACGAGCTGTTCGAGCAGTTCGATGCGGGCCGCCTGGCCGGTGATCCGTCCCGCCGGCAGCAGCCCGATCCGCGTCAGGAGGCCCGTGTCGCCCGACGTCCGGACGACGCGGTCGATCGCTGCCGCGACGATTATCGGGGGAACGAGCCTGGCGAACCGCGTCAGGAACGAGGCGAGTACCCCGAGCGAGAGCCGGACCCAGTAGCCCCGGGCGTAGGACAGCAGGCTCACCATCGGATGTCCGGCGACGTTGTCACGGACGTCTTCGAACCCACCGTGGTCGTCGGTCATCACCAGCCGTTACCGCCGCGGAGGCAAGTATTCGCTGCTCCGTCCCCGGGATCGCTCGTTCCGCTCCGCCCGCCCCGGCCGCTCACCCGCCCAGGCCGCTCCGGAACCCCCGATGGACGGTCAGCGCGTGGGCGTAGTCCGACCCCGAGAGCACGCCCACGACCGCCCCGCCCTCCTCGACGAGCGCGTTCGCGCTCCCCGGCTGGTTCAGCAGCGCCAGGGTGTCGAAGGCGTCGGCCGCCGTCCCAACCCGCGGGACCTCCCGCATGACCGCTCCGACGGTCGCGGACTCGCGGTTTCGCTTGCGATCCTGCTTGAGGTCGTCGAGGGTGACCACACCGACGATGTTCCCCCCTCGCCGACCACCGGGTAGACCGTCCGGCGCTCGCGGAGCATCCGCGATCCGAGTTCCTCGATCGTCGTCGCGGCCGGGACCGTAGTCACGTCCCGGGGCGCGATATCCCCCACCGTGATCCCCTCGAGGAGTTCGTCGAGGAGGACCGTCCGTGACTCGGTGGTCGCCGCGCCGTAGACGAAGGAGGCGAGCAGCAGCAGGAGGATCTGGAAGGTGAACACCCCGACGATGGCGAAGACGAACGCGAAGATCACGCCGATGCGGCCGGCGATGTGGGTCGCGCTCGCGTAGGGCCGCTGTCGCGCCAGCAGCGCCCGGAGGATCCGCCCCCCGTCCATCGGGAACGCCGGCAGGAGGTTGAAGGCGGTCAGCGTGACGTTCGTGATCGCGAGCCAGCCGAAGAGGAACCGCGGGACGGGAAGCGGCCCTGGCGTGGCGAGCAGCCCGACGTGGCAGATCGCGCCGACGAGCACGCTCGTGATCGGCCCCGCGACGGCGATCCGGAACTCCCGATCCCACTCCCGGGGGACGGAGGTGAGCGCCGCCATCCTTCCCAGTATCCACAGCGTGATCGACTCGATCTCGATCCCGTAGCGCAGGGCGACCCACGAGTGGCCGAGTTCGTGGATCGTCACGCTCACGGACAGGCCGATGGCGGCCGTGATGCCGATGACCCACGGCATCGACCCCGCGCGAGGTCGAACCCGACGCCCGTGAACCCCTCGATGAACCCCGCGTACACCTGATCTGTCCACCGCTCCCGCTGAGCCACGCCAGGATCGGCAGGAAGACGATCAGGGAGGTGTTGATCCGGATCGGGATGTCCCATATCTCGCCGATACTGAAGCTTCGCATACCGGCACGGTCGACGCATAGGGATTAACTCCACCGTCCTCCAGCGACTCGCTTCGGGAGACCTCCGCCCCTCCTGTGGGGCGATCCGCTCCGCTCGGGCACGCTCGAACACAGCGCGTGGTTGTCCGTCAGTTCGCCGGTTCCGCGGTCCTCGGTCCACTTGAGGCCGATCTCCGGGTGCGTCCGGCGGTTCTTCACCGCGGAGAGCGCCCGGAGCGAGCCGCGGGGTACCGTTCGGGAGGACGGCGTCGCTGCCGGCGAGAGCGGGTCGGAAGAGGGAGCGCGGGGCGCGGTGTCAGTCCCCGAAGACCTGGCGCATCATCGGGTGCATCTCCATGAGCTGCTCCTCGGCGATCTCCTCGTACAGCTTGTACGTGATGGAGACCGTCAGCAGCAGCCCCGTACCGGAGACCTGCCCGATGGTCCCGAGCATGTTCGCGCCCACGGCGAGCAGGCCGACGAGCGCGCCGCCGATGACGGTGACCTGCGGGATATACCTTCCAAGAACCTTCTCGATGACGCCCGGCGACTGGCGGAACCCGGGGATCTGCATCCCGGAGTTCTGGATCTGCCGGGCGGTCGCCTCGGGGCCCATGTCGGTGGTCTCGACCCAGAAGATGGCGAAGATGCCGCCGCCGACGACCATGATGAAGAGGTCGACGCTCACCCGGAGCAGCACCTGCCAGGGCTCCTGGCTGGCGGCCGCGCCGCCGGCCCACCACATCCAGTCGCCCGGCGCGTAGATGGGCGCGAGGTAGTAGAACAGGCCGCCGATGGGCTCAGCGACACCCCCCGAGGCCGTGTACTCGCCGACCCAGGTGGGCATTCCGGTCCACTGGCTATTCAGTATGCGCCCGAGGAACTGGATGTTCGCCTGCAGCGCCCGGACGAGGATCATCGGCAGGACGCTCGCGTAGATGAGCTTCACGGGGAAGCGCCCGCGGGCGCCCTTCACCCGGGCATGGGAGAGGGGGATCTCCACGCGGACCGACTCGGCGTAGACGACGATGGCGAAGATGAGCACCGTCGTGATCAGCGCGAGTATCTGTCCGGGACCGATGAGGAGGTCCAGCACCCCCTGCGGTGTCAGCGGGCTGTTCACCTGGACGGAGCCGGTGATGATGCCGATCCAGGTCGGGAAGAACCCGTTGTAGTTCGTCCCGAGCGCCTCCCAGGCGAACAGGCCCCCGATGAGCCGCTGGCTCACGCCCGCGATGATGAACAGGCCGATCCCGGAGCCGACGCCCCACTTCGAGATGACCTCGTCCATGAACAGGATCAGGAGACCGCCGACGAAGATCTGGCCAAACATCAGCCACTTGACGGTCGCGGTGCCGTACTGCTGGGCCAGCGCGGGGTCGACGGGCAGGAAGTTGCCCGCGAACACCATCGGGAACCCCGTCAGGATGCACATGACGACCACCAGCAGCTTCTGGAGCCCCTGGTAGAGCGCCTGGTCGCGGGGGTTCTGGGTGTCCAGGCCCAACAGGTCGGCGCCGCCGAGCAGCTGGAGGACGATCGACGCCGTGACGATGGGCCCGATGCCCAGCTGCAGGATGGTCCCCTGGCCGCCCGCGAGGATGGTCCGGAACTGCCCGAACGCGTCGCTCCCGGTCCCGCCCGTGGGCAGGCCGTAGAGGAACACGTTCGTCAGAAAGAAGTACAGCACGAGGATGCCCGCGGTCCAGCCGAGCTTGCGCCGGAAGGGGACGTGTCCCTCCGGGCGCTCGACCGCGGGCATCCGCGTGAGTACCGGTTCGGCGGTCTCCTTCCAGCTCATGCTACGTGTCCTCTTCCGGCTCCTCGGTTGTATCTGCTTCGGCGTTTCGCTCAGCGCGTTCCTCGCCGCGCTCGGAGAGGGTCGCCGACCCGCCGGCGTCCTCGATCAACTCGCGGGCCGTCGCCGAGAACTCGTCGGCGACCACGTCGAGCGTGTTGTGGACGCGCCCGGCGCCGAGCACCTTCACCGCGTCGGCCTCGTGGCCGTCCTCGACGACGTCGCGGGCGTCGACCCGGTAGCCGTCGTCGGTCTCCTCGGCGATACCGTCCGCGGCGAGGACGACCGCGTCCTCGTCGAGTTCGCGGACGTTGACCGTCAGAACCGTCTCGTCGGTCTTCTGGGGGCGCTTGAACCCGTGCTTGCCGCGCGGCGGGTAGAGCGCCTTCTCGTGTTTGTCCCGGCCGGCGCGGCCGCGCCCGCCACGGTGGCCGGCGCCGCGGCGCTTCTTGTGCGAGCCGCCGCCGTGCGTGCGCGAGCCGCGCTGGCGTCGCTTCTTCGACGTCATCGCATCGCCTCCAGCAGGTCGTCGATCTCGCCCTGTGGGTGCTTGCCGAGCTGGCCGCCCTCCTTGACCGTCTTCTTGAGCCCGTCGTGGCCGCCCCGCGGCGGGTGGAGCCGGAGCGTCGGGGAGAGCCCCTGCTCGCGCAGGGTGGTCTCCTCGGCGACGAGCGCCTCCGCGAGCGCGCGGAACGAGTCGTAGTCGGTGTGCTCGGCCAGCCAGTCCTCGTCGACGTCGGCGTCGCCCCCGGCGGGCTCGGCGCGGCGCGAGAGGAGCAGCTCGACCGTCTCGACGGAGGGCTCGCCGTGGGCCACCCAGTCGTTGACCTTCGTGATCATCCCGCGGTAGGTCTCCGTCTCCGGGACGAGCGTGCAGTGGTTCACTCTGTGGAGGTTGAGCATCCCGAGCGTGTCGCGCACGCCCCCGGACTGGTTGACCTCGCCGCGGAGCTGCACGAGCGCCTGCATCACTCGGGCACCTCCTCGGCGGCCGCCGCCGAACGGAGCGAGCGCGGCCCGCGGGCCTGCGAGGCGTTCTCGAGGGCGATGTACGTCGCCTTCGCGAGGTTGAGCGTCGTCCGGGTGTTACCGTGCGACTTCGTCCACGCGTTCTCGATGCCCGCGAGCTCGAGGACGTTCCGGACCGTCTCGCTCGCCGCGAGCCCCAGCCCGAGCGGGGCGGGGATGAGTTCGACGGTCACCGAACCGGCCTTGCCCGTCGTCCTGCGGGCCAGCGAGTGGGGCTGGTCCGAGCGGTCCTCCCAGGAGCCCGAGCCGCGCTCGACCTTGATGATGTTGAGCTTCGCGACCTCGATGGCCTTCTGGATGGCGCCGCCGACCTGGTCGTCCCGGCCCTCGGCGTAGCCGACGAAGCCGTCGCGGTTGCCGACCGCGACGACACACCGGAACTTCACCCGGCGGCCGGAGTCGGTCATCCGCTGGACCATGTTGATGTCCAGCACCTCGTCGTCCAGCCCCGGGAGGAGCTGGTCGACGATCTCGGGCTCCTTCAGCGGGAGCCCGGACTCGAGGGCCTGTTCCATGCTCGATATCTCCCCCTCGGCCACCTTGCGACCGAGGCGCGTCTTCGGTTCCCAGCCGTGGGACATGTTAGAGTTCCTCCATCAGTCGTTCGCGTACCGAATCGAAGTGTTCCGGAAGGGTCGTCGCGTCGAAGTCGCCGGCGTACAGGCCGTCCTGTGCCTCGGCGTACTCGGCGATGTGCTCGCCGCGGGTCCGTCCCCAGTCGGCGAACACGTCGTCGTTGTGGGGCACTTCGAGCCCCGCGTCGATGACCCCCTCCTGGACCGCGAACACCTTGTTGCCGGGCGTCGCGGTGTTCAGCCCGATGTCCAGCACCGCCGCCTCGAGGCCGGCCTCGACGGCCCGCTTGCCGGCGAGCAGCCCCGTCAGGTACGCCGCCGGGAGGTTCCCCGTGGGGGCCTCCCAGCCGTACTCGGCGAGGTCCTCGGACGTCGCGCTCGCTATCGTCTCGTCGCCCTGCGGGCCCGTGAGCATCAGCTGCGCCCTGACGTGCCGGTTGCTCTTGCGAGCGACCAGCCGTGGCTTGCCGGATTTCAGTAGGCGCAACCTCTGGTGGTAGTTCGTTCGGGCCTCGCGGCGACGCCGCATCGGCACCTTGTACCGTGGTCCTGTTGCCATCACTCGTCACCTCCGATGTCGTAGTTGTTCCGGATGTACCGCTCCAGGTCCCGGACGCTGTCGAACTCGCCCCCGGAAGCCTGGTTGTAGAGCTGCCGGTAGGCCGACCGGTCGAGCCGGCCGGAGTCGCGGTACTCCCGCAGGGTGCGCCGCTGGGCGCGGATGCGGCTCTGCCAGTCCTCCTTCGGGTCCTGGCGGCCGCCCTTCTTGCCCTGCCGCGAGCCGGCCCCCTTGCGGTGGCCGTACGCCCGCTTTTCCGCCCGCTCGCGGGCGCGGCCGCGGGAGTTGCCCTTCGGCTCCGTCGCGGTGATCGAGCCGGCCTCGATCAGCTCGCGGACCTCGTCTCTCGTGATCGCGTCGGCGATCTCGGCCTGTGCGTCCTGGTCGAACCTGATCCGGGACGCGCCCACGTCGAGCACGTCCGCGGCCAGTCGTCGCTGTGCGCTCAGATCGGTCATTCCTCTACCTCCACCTCGACGTAGGTCGGGTTGAGCACGCGGATGCCGCGCTCTTCGGCCTCGTCCTCGATGCGCTCGCGCTTGCGGGCGCCGACCGTCGAGGCGATGCGCGCCGCCTCGCGGTCGCCGTCGACGCCGTCGAGGTCGGCCACGTTGTGCACGCGGACCTCCTCGAACCCCGAGGGGTGACGACCGCGGATCTCGGTCGGCGTGCGGTAGCCGGCCTCGACCTTCTGGCCCTTGCCCTTGACGCCGCGGCGCTGCTTCGAGAGGTTGCCGCGCGGCCGGCGCCAGGACTCGGGCGTCCGCTTTTTCTTGTGGTAGTCCTGTCGCTTGAACCCCGGCTTGCCCTCCGCCCGCCGCCGGGCGAGCAGGCGCGCCTCCTCGGCGCTCAGGTCCGGGGTCTTCTCGGCGTGGCCGCGGGGCCGGAGCTCCGTCCTCGTCTCCCCCTCCTCGGGCGCTTCCGGCTCCTCGGCCTCGATCTCGGCCTCGGTCTCCTCCTCCTCGCGGAGATCGAGCCCGCCCACGTCGGCCTTGATGCGGGCCGCGAGCGCGTTCCCGATGCCGGAGACCTCCGCGAGGTCGGACTGGGAGGCCCCGCGGACGTCGTCGACCGTGTCGTAGCCGGCATCGCGCAGCGCGTCGGCCTTCGCCGGCCCCACGCCACTGATGTCCGTCAGGTCCTCGTACTCGTCCTCCTCGGCGGCTTCCTCCTCGGCGGCTTCCTCCTCGACCTCGACCTGCTCGTCGACCTCGGCCTCGGCCTCGGCCTGCTCGGTCGCCTCCGCGCCCTCGTCCGCGGCGCCAACCTCGGCCTCGTCGGGCGTCTCCTCGTCTGCCATCAGGCCTCACCTCGTCGGGGTTTCCCCGTGATGTAGACCCCGTCCTGGAAGACGCGGGTGTCCTTGTCGTTCACGCGGGTCAGCTGCTCGATGTCCGCGGCCGTCTGGCCGACGTCCTCGATGCTGGGCCCGCTGAGCGTGATCTCCTCGCCGTCGATCCGGACCTCCGTGTCGCCGCGGATCTCCGCGCGTCGGGGGTGCCGCTCGCCCAGGAAGTTCGAGATGACGACCTCGCTCCCCTCGACCTCGACCTGCATCGGGAAGTGGGAGTAGAACACCTCCATGTGGTACTCCCAGCCCTCGGTGACGCCGTGGAACATGTTCCTGAGGTGGCTCTCGAAGGTGCCGACCGTCGAGAGGGTCTTCGCGTCGTCGTCCTCGGCCGAGACGACGATCTCGTCGTCCTCGACCGACACCGTGATGTCGGGGTACCAGAGCCGTCGCGTCACCGAGCCGTTGGGCCCCTCGACCGTGAGGTCGAGGTGGTCCATCTCGGCGGTGACGTCCTCGGGGATGGTGATTCGTGTCTCGTTCATATCAGTATACGTACGCGAGCACCTGTCCGCCGATGCCGCGGTCGCGGGCCTCGTAGTGGCTCATGATGCCGCTACTGGTCGTGACGACGAGGGTCCCGTAGTCCCGGGCGGGGAGGAACCGCTTCTCCCACTTCTCGAAGTCCTCGGCGCCCGCCGAGTAGCGGGGCTTGACCGCGCCACACCGGTTGATGGCGCCTTTCAGTTCGACCTCGAACCGGCCGGCCTTGCCGTCGTCGACGCGCTGGAAGCCGTCGATGTACCCGCGGTCGTAGAAGACCTCGAGCACGCTGCCGATCTCGTTCGAGGCGGGCTGTACCCGCTGTGTCAGGTGGCCGACGCGTTCGGCGTTGTCGATGCCCGACAGCGCGCTGGCCAGTGGATCGTTGTCAACCATGTCAGCTGTACTTCTTGAACCCCATGCTCCGGGCGGTCTCGCGGAAGCACTGCCGGCAGAGCCAGATGTCGTACTTGCCGACCAGTCCCTGCTCGCGCCCGCAGCGCTGGCACTCGTGGATGTTGCCGGTTCGCTTTTCGGCCTGCTCCCCGGTCTCGATCTCCTCGGTCTCCGATTCGCTCATCACTGCACCTCCACGTCGTAGTTCGACTCGAGGTAGGCGACGGCGTCCTCGACGGTCAGCCGGTGGCCCGGCGGGATGGCGCGGGACACCTTGTCCCGCTTGCGCACCCGGTAGCCCGGCCGGACCAGGTTCACCGTCACGTCAAGCCCGTAGATGCCGACGTTCGGGTTGTACTCCTGGCTCGGGAAGTCCGTGTGTTCCTCGACGCCGAACGAGAAGTTCCCGTTCTCGTCGAACTGCGACCGGTCGATCTCCACGAACGAGAGCGCCGTCTCGAGGAACGCCTCGGCGAGGTCGCCCCGCAGGGTGACCTTCGCGCCGATCGGGTCGCCCTCGCGGACGCCGAACTCGCCGATCGTGTTCTTCGCGACCGTCCGAACGGGCTCCTGATCGGCGATCTCCGCGAGGATCTCCTCGGCGTTCGCCAGCTCGCGACCGCCCTCGCCGACCGCCATGTGGACGACGACCTTCTCGACGCGCGGCGCGCGCATCTCGTGGAACTCGGCCTCGGATTCGCTCTCCGAACTCATTCCTCGGTCACCTCCTCGGCGTCGGCGTCACCATCGGCGTCGGCGTCGGCGTCGGCCTCGGTCTCGGTTCCCTCGCCGGGGACGGGCTCGTCCTCGACGAAGTTCTCGTCGATGACGACCACGTACCCCTCGACGGTCTCGAACCGGCCGTCGTCCCCTTCGACCCGGACGTTGTTCGGCGAGGAGCCCGGCGTGACCTGGATCTCCTCCAGGACGCCGATCTCGCCGGCGTGTGCGCCGTCGACCGCGGTCACCAGCGCCCCCTCCTCGTAGGGGAAGTGCACGACGACCTCGCCGGTCTCGTTGTCGATCACCAGCGAGTCGTTCGGGCTGTAGTCGCCCTCCTCGACCCGGATGGTCCCGCCGTCGTGCATCGTCAGCTGGAAGGCGCCACCCGGGACCTGTCGCTTGCCGACGACCTTCCCGAGCTTCGAGCCGGCCGCATCGGCCTCGATTGGGGTCAGCGCCAGCCGACCGCCCTCGTCGGGGAACACCCGGTAGAACTCCTCGCGCTCGGTGAACGCCAGGATGTCGAACATCCCGATGGGGCGCCCCTCGTCGCTGACGGGTGTCCCGTTCACGAGCACGGAGCCCTGACCGAGCGCGTAGCGGGCCTCCTTCCGCGAGTCGACGTACCCGAGCACGTCCCGAAGCAGGACGAGCAGGGGGACGCCGGCCTCGCCGTGGGGGCCCGCGTCGGCCTTCACGGTGAAGGTCTCGGTCTTGCGCTCGACGGGCCAGGACTTCGGCACCGAGAGCCGCTTCTGGTGCCGGGTCACTCGCTCTCACCTCCCCGGGACTCGAGCCGTTCCTCGCGCAGGTCGTCCGAGAGGTCCAGGTCCGTGACGAGCAGGTTCGACGCCTGCTGCGGGCGCGGCACCTCCTCGCCGTCGGCCTTCTCCTGGGTCACGTCGTCGACGTGGACGACCGCCTCCTTGAGGTCGACCGCGAGGACCTCGCCGGTCTCCCCGGCGAAGTCGCCGCGCTGGACCTCGACGGTGTCGCCCTCGGCGACCCGGACGCTGCGCGTCCCGTACGCCTCCCGGAGGTCGTCCGAGAGGTGCGCGCGCACCTGCTTCTGCTTCTCGTGCAGGGGCGCACGCCGCTGTCGTGTCCGCTGTTTGCGTGGCTGCTTGCTCATACTATCATCGTCGCCGTCGAGGCGATGCTGCCGAACCGCTCGGCCACCTCGCGTGCGATGGGACCCCTCAGTTCGGTCCCCCGCGGGTCGTCGTTGTCGTCGACGACGACCGCGGCGTTGTCCTCGAACTTCACCCGCGTGCCGTCCGGGCGACGGATGGGCTTTCGCTGCCGGATGATCACCGCAGGCAGGACCTGTCGGCGCATCTCCGGGGTGCCCTTCGTGACCGAGACGGTCACCTTGTCGCCCAGCCCGGCCTTGGGGTGGCGGTTGTGGGTCCCGGAGTAGCCCGAGACGCTGATCACTTTCAGCTGACGCGCGCCGGTGTTGTCGGCACACGTGATCAGCGACCCCTTTTCGAGGCCGGGGGTGACGTCGGCGTTCAGCGCCTCCATCAGGCCTCACCTCCGGTCTCCGCTTCCGCTTCCGCTCCCGCCTCGGTCTTCTCGATCACGACGTGGCTCTTCGTCTTCGAGAGCGGTCGTGTCTCTGCGATGCGTACCGTGTCGCCGACGTCGAGCGAGAGGCACGGCGGATGGTGCGCCGGAACGCGCGACCGGCGTTTCATGTACCGGTCGTACTTGGGCACCTTCACGTCGTACTCGCGCTCGACGACCACGGTCTTGTCCATGTCCGTGGAGGCCACGCGACCCTCGAGCGTCTGTCCACGCACGCCGAGCGTGCCGTGGAACGGACAGTCGGGGTCGCCGCAGGCCTCCGCCGGCTCCGTGACGTTCAGTCCTAGCGCCATTTCGAATCACCAGTGAGTTCGGTACGTCGGGCCGGGCGCGCGACGAACCGCTCGCCCTCGACGACGACGTGCGAGGGGCCGTCCTCGCCGTCGCCCGCGAGCGCGAACTCGAACGTCGTCCCGGCCTTCTGTACCTGCATCGCCCCGGAGTCACCGTCGACCAGCAGGGTGTTGGCGGTCTCGTCGACCACCCGACCCTCGATGCCGACGTAGCCCTCGTGGGCGGCGTCGACGACGCGGACCGACAGGCCCGCGAGCTCGTGTCGGACGAGCGTCTCCGGGGCGAGCATCTTACCCGGCCACCTCCTCGAGGTCGCCTTCCTCGCGCTGGATCGTCTTGATCCGCGCGATCGTCTTCTTCAGTTCCTTCACGCGGCCCGGGTTCTCCGGGGCGCCGCCGGCCGCCTGCACGGCCTTGGCGTTCAGCAGCTCCGTCTCGAGGTCCTCGAGCTCCGCCTCGCGCTCGGCGGGGGTCATGTCCCGGATCTCCTCGGGATGGAGGATGGTCATTCCTCGTCCACCTCCTCGTCGACGTCGGCGTCGGCGTCGCTGACGTCCTCGCCCTCGTCGGCGTCCTCCATCTCGGCCATCAGGTCGCCGGCCTCCGCGTCGGCGTCCTCGTCCACCTCGGACTCGATGGCCTCGTCGATGGCGTCGAGGTCGTCGCTCCCGTCGGCCCCGTCGGCCGTGTCGGCGTCCTCCTCGGCGATGTCGGGCTCCTCGATGACCTCCTCGTCGTCGAACTCGACGTCCGCCTCCTCGAACTCCTCGGCGGCCGCGGAGACCGCCTCGGGGTCGACGTCGCCGGTCTCGCCCTCCATCGCCGCGTCGGCGTCGGCGAGCAGTTCGTCGACGTCGCCGTCCGGCTCCTCGATGAACTCCTCGACGTCGACGTCCTCGTACACCTGGAAGTCGTCGGGCAGTTCGGCGTCCGGCGGGATGATCCGCACCTGCACCCCGATGGTGCCGAGCTTCATCACCGCGACGCCGGTGCCGCGGTCGACGATCTCCTCCGCGGGCTCGCCGTTGTGCTTGATGTAGCCACGGTTGAACTTCTCGACGCGAGAGCGGGCGCCGGTGACCTTCCCGCTGAGGACGATCTCGGCGCCGAGCGCGCCGGCGTCCATGATGCGGTCGATGGTCGTGTGCCCGGCCTTCCGGAAGTACCAGCCCCGTTCGAGGGCGTTCGCGAGCCGGTCGGCGACGATCTGGGCGTTCAGGTCCGGCTCGTCGACCTCCTGGACGTCGATCTGGGGGTCGTCGAGGTCGAACCGCTCCTCCAGCTCGCTCGTGACCTTCCGGATGTTCTTCCCGCCCTTGCCGATCACCATGCCGGGCTTTTCCGCCTGCAGGACGATCTGGGTGCCCATCGGAGTGTTGGCGAGCTCCATGCCGCCGTAGCCCGCCCGGCCCAGCTCCTCCTCGAAGAACTCGTCGATGCGGGTGCGCCGCATCCCGTCCTCGATGAACCGCTGCTCGGAGGCCATCAGCTGCCACCCCCACTCTCGCCGTCGCCCGCCTCGTCGGTCTCCTCGACGATCAGCTCGACGTCGACCTCGGGGGTGTTCCACGCGCTCGCCCGCCCCATCGCGCGGGGCTGCCGTCCTTGCACTTCGCCGACCTTGTGGGCGGCGACGTGGACGATCGTCATGGATTCGCCCTCCATCCCCTGGTAGTCGGCGTTGCCCGCTGCGTTCTCCAGCAGGTCGAGGAAGGCCCCCGCGGCCTTCTCGGGGTAGCGCCCGGCGTCCCAGCCGTCGACGTCCCCGCGGTGGCCCACCCCGGAGTTGTGGGATCGGAAGGGCACTGCCCGTTCGCCCGCCACGACGGCTTCGAGGTACTCCCGGGCCGCCGCGACGGTCTTGCCCTTGATCTCGCGGGCGATTTCCTTGCTGTGCTTGTGGCTCATGTGGCGCTCCCGCAGCATCGCTTTCGCCGTATGCTCCGGGTCCGCGTCCACGCTGTAGCTGATTCCCATCTGGTAGTCACCTCATTTCA
>PXRQ01000064.1:65281-68755 GCA_003022005.1 Halobacteriales archaeon QS_5_70_15 | reverse complement strand
CCTCGCCGGTGAACGTCGTCGCCGCGATCCACGACGTCGGGCCGCTGTCGGGGATAACCGGGGGCGCGACCGTCCGCATCGAGCGGGCCTGAGACGGATCGTTGTAGTCCTTTCCCGGCGATCACGGACCCCGTTCGAGTGATCCCCGGTAAATCGTTACAACAACCCGTATGGGACCGACACGGTACGCCTCCACCGCGGGACGGTCCACGAGCGGGTTCGTGCTACCGGAAATCGGGCACGCACACCTCGAAACGGCCGGGAGCCACCCCGACGGAGCCGCGGTCCGTCCCCGCGGCCTCCGGCCCGGGTCCTGCACCGGCGTCGGACCCCGTCGCCGGCTGGACGGTTCCGCGCGGACGACGCGGGCCCGTGGGCACGCCGGCGTCGCGTCCGGGGCGGTTCAGACGACCACTTGCCGACGAAGACACACTTCCCTCCGCCCCGGAAACCCGACGTATGCCGCCCCGATCGTGGCGTGCCCTCCTCGCGCTGCCCGGCTCCGCCACTGCCCCGGCAGTCGCCGGCTGCCGGACGACCGACACGGAGACGCAAGCCGAAACCGACAGCCCGACCGGCAGTCCGAGCGAGCCGAGGTGTGATCCAGCGCCACGACCGGACGCGTGGCCGGTCGGCAGGCGTAGCCCCGCGAGGGACGGGTACGTCGTCGCCCCACAGGGGTTCACCGAGGCGCCGACGACGGCCTGGGAGGCCGAGCCGTCGGCGCCGTCGGACGGCTACGCCAGCCCCAGGTACGGACGTCCGGTGGTGGCGGACGGGTGTACCTCCTGAACCTGCTCGACAGGGGTCCCCAGCGCCCGCCGTACGGGCACGTCCACGCCCTCGACGCCGCGACGGGCGAGAGACGGTGGGCCGCCGAGCGGCTCCGGTCCCCCGAGCCCCCGGTCGTCCGGGGGGGCCTCGTGGCGGTCCTCGCCGAGAACGACGCCCAGGAGGCGAGGCTGCTCGCGCTCGACCGCACGGACGGCAGTCATCGGTGGACTCGCGAGTTCGCGTCCCGGGCCGATGCGCTCGCCGGTACCGATGACCGCCTCTACCTCGCCCTGGGGGAGGGCACCGGCGAGAGGGCGGTCCACGCGCTCGACGACGGCGGGATCCCGGTCTGGGACGTCGCGGGCGACCACGGGTCCCTCGCGACGGACGGCGAGACGATCTACGTCGTGGGGGCATCCGACGGCGGACGGCAGGCGCTCCGGGCGCTGGACGCCGGGGCCGGCGAGCCCCGCTGGTCGGTGCGGGCACCCGACGCGGGCTACCAGCCGCCCGTCGTCGCTGGGGACACGCTCCTTGTGGCCCTCGGCGGGACGGTGGTCGCTCTCGACCGCGCGGACGGTACGGAGCGCTGGCGGACGGACCGCTCGCCGACCGACCTGGCGGTAGCGGACGGGACGGTGTTCGGGACCGACCGCGGCACCCTCGTGGCGCTGCGGTGACCCGACGCGGCGCCCGCCGCGTCCCGCCGATCCCGGGATTCGGGAGACGGGACTCGACCGTCCGTATCAGAAGTCGTCGAGCCCGGACTGCTCGTGTCCGAGCGGCTCGATGACGCCCGGATCGTCGTTCGTCGGGTCGTTCACGCGCGTCGATACCTCGTAGGCGTCGAGGTCCGAACCGGGATAGGGTCGGCAGAGCTCCGCGCGCTCCTCGGGGTCCCCGGCGAGCCACGCGTCCTCCTCGTCGGCCGGGAGGACGACCGGCATCCGGTCGTGGATGGGCTCCATCAGGTCGTTCGGCTCGGTCGTCAGGATCGTCACCGACGGGATCGAGCGGCCTCCCTCCTCGCTCTTCCAGACCTCCCAGAGCCCGGCCATCGCGAACGCGGGGGCGTCCTCGCGGTAGATCCGGTAGGGTCGCTTCGGGCCGCCGTTCGTCGCCGTCCACTCGTAGAACCCCGACGAGAGGACGAGACACGGCCTCGACTCCCACGCGTCGGCGAACGAGCGCTTCTCCGCGGCGGTCCCCGAGCGGGCGTTGATGAGCCCCTCGTCGGACCCGTCGGCCCACGGGGGCAGCAGGCCCCAGTGGAACCGGTCAATCTCGCCCGGGGCGTCGTTCGTGATGGTCGCAAGCGGCTCGCCGGGCGCGATGTTGTACCGGGGGCGGTACCGCCCGCTCGAACGGCCCGAGGGACTTCGCCCCTCGCCGTTCGCCCCGCCGCCGTCGGTCACGAACCGCGCGTCGAAGATCGCCTCCAGCTCCTCGCGGGCGGCGAAGAGCGAGGTGCGTCCGCACATGGGCGTCGCTCGGGGTCGAGCCGATTAAACGCTCCCGGTCCCCGGATCCGGACGACCGGCCGGGCACCGGCGAGGGCCGGTTCCCGCCCTCCGGGGACCGCTACCAGCCGCGTTTCCCCCGCACCCCTTCGATGACGCCGTCGACGGCCTCCCGTTTCTCGGCGACGGTCGCGCCCAGGAGCCCCCCCATCCCCGCCCCGGTACTCGCGGCGTTCCGGCTCACCAGTCCGCCGATGGCACCGCCGACGGCCGCGTACCTGGCACGGCGCAGGCTGCGTTCGAGGCGTGACATGTGGCGGAATCGCGGCTCGTCCGGCACCGATCTGTTCACACGCGCCGAGCGTGGAGTCCGTTCGGGTCGGTTCGGGTCTGTCGGTCCCGGACGACGGAGCCCGAACGTACCGGTCACCGGTACGTTCGCCGGGCCAGAACCGCCGTTCCGGCCCGCGATCCCCGACCTTTTTGAAGGGGTATCGGGCCCCAGTCCCACACGTGATGAGTGGGGTGACGACGTGCTGTCCGGAGTGTGGTGGGGACGTAGCGCACGAGGGAACCGAGACCGTCTGTGCCGACTGTGGCCTGGTGGTGGCGACCGACGAGGTCGACCGCGGGCCGGAGTGGCGCTCGTTCGCCGACGACGAGACGAACCCCGAGCGGACGGGGGCGCCGCTGACGAGGTCGCGCCACGACAGGGGGCTGTCGACTGAGATCGGACGGAAGACGCGGCTGAAGGGCAGGAAGCGACGGCGGTTCGCCCGGATGCGCAAGCAGCACACCCGGGCGCGGATCTCGAGCAAGACCGACCGGAACCGGGTGTACTCGTTCACGGAGATCCGCCGGCTGACCGGTCAGCTCGAACTGCCCGAGCACGTCCGCGACCGGGCGTGCGTGCTGTTCGAGTCCGCGCAGGAGGCGGACCTCCTCCGCGGTCGCTCGCTGGAGGGGTTCTCCGCCGCAGTCGTCTACGCCACCTGCCGGACGGCGTCGGTCTCGCGGACGCTCAGCGAGGTGCTCGAGCACGCGAAGGCCACCGAGGACGAACTGCGTGCGGCCTACGACGCGCTGAACCGGGAACTCGGGCTCCCGACGGGGCCGATCGACCCGACGGAGTACCTCCCGCGGTTCGCCACGCGGCTCGACCTCCCCCGGGGCGTCGAGCGCCGGGCGCGGGAACTCGCGACACGCGCCCACGAATCGGGCGCGGTCGCCGGGCGCAACC
>PXRQ01000064.1:49894-65179 GCA_003022005.1 Halobacteriales archaeon QS_5_70_15 | reverse complement strand
CCCGAGCATCACCGCCGCCACAGTACCGCGCATCGTTCGCGGGCGTATGTCAGACAGTATCAGACCCGCACGACGGCCGCGTCGAGCCATGCGGCCGCCGGCGCGGCGCCGTCGAACCGGCAGCGGGCGAGGACGACCGGCGCGCGGAGGTCGGCGACCCGCGCGGCGGCCAGCCGGGCGGTCACCGGGTCGGCGTCGGCGAAGCGGGTCGCCCGACCCCCCGGCGTGGCGACGACGGCCGCGTCGACGCGCGGACGGACCCGCCGGGCGAGCTCCGCCCGGGCGTCCCGTTCGAGGTTGTCGATCCGGTCCTGGAGTTCGAGCCGCCGCTCCCGGGCATCGCGCGCCTCGCGTGCCTCCCCGCGGGCGCGCTCGAGCGCCTCCTCGGCGGCGAGCCGATCGGTTTCGGCCTCCGAGAGCTCCCGCACCGCGTCGGCGAGGCGGTCCTCCGCCTCGCGCTCGGCGGCGTCCTCGCCCACCTCGCGGGCGGCACGGAGCCGGCCCTGGAGGGTGGCGACGCGCTCGCGGCGCTCCTCCAGCCGGTCCCGCGCCGCGGCGACCCGCTCCCGGAGGGGTTCGGTCTCCGGGGTCGGTGCCGAGATCCCCTCGAGCTCGGCACGGAGTTCGGCCACCCGGCCGTCCTCGGGCGCCCGCTCGCCGAGCGACCGGGCGACGGCGGCGAGCGTCGCCAGCGGCGGGACGGCCGAGCTGTCGACCAGACCCGCGCGCCCGTGGGCCGGACCCGTCTCCGGACAGACCACGCGGTCGTCCGACGGGTCCCGCACCGCCCGGAGCACGGTGTCGGGATCGACCCCGCTTCCGACGAGGTCGACTGCCCGGCCGGTCCGGTCGATGCCCTCCAGACGGACCCGCACCGTCGGACCCCCCGTCACGACTCGAGATCGCGCTCGCGCATCCCCCCGGGGTCGGGGTGGTCGGTCCCGGCGGCGAACGCGGCGTACGGGGTCGAGGGGGCCTCCCGCGACTCGTACGCCAGCGCCGCCTCGCGCACCGGTTCGGGCGCGTCGGTGAACTCGTTGAACGGGCGCGTCCGCTCGACCTGCACGTCCCCGGGGTGTTTCTCGCGGAGGCGGAGCGCGAGGAAGGCGCCGTGGTGTGTCGGCTCGAACAGCGCCGCCCGGCCGAAGCGCCTGACCACGCTCGACTCGTGGGTCCGACAGACGTTCCGGAGGCTGTCCCGCGCCCCCCGCGAGTACGTCACGACCAGCAGCACGCCCGATGGTTCGGGGGACCGGGCTTGAACGTTCGTGGCGGCTCACCCCGCGTGAGGGGAGGGGCCGAACCGAACCTTTCGTATCCCCTCCGGATGCACCTGCGCGGTATGGCGCCCACGGACGGCGAGGATACGGCCTCCACCGGCGGCCCGGAGGACTACCGCGTCCTCCTCTCCTGTCCGCTCGTCCTCGACGCCATCGACGACTACGCCGACCTGCTCGCGTCGTACGGTATCGCCTACGACGTCGCCGACGTCGACCAGCAGCTCGACGAGGACGAACTGCTTGATCTGCTGCCCGACTACGACGGCATCCTCGCCGGCGACGACGAACTCACCGCGCGGGTCATCGAGGCCTCGCCCCGGCTGGAGGTCATCGCCAAGTGGGGCATCGGAACGGACGGCATCGACTTCGACGCCGCTGAGGCACACGGCGTCCGGGTGTTCAACACCCCCGGCGCGTTCGCCGACGAGGTGGCCGACGTCGTGATCGGCTACGCGATCATGCTCGCCCGCGAACTCCACCACGTCGACCGCGAGGTCCGGGCGGGGAACTGGTACTGTCCCCGCGGGGTCTCGCTCTCCGGCCGGACGTTCGGGATCGTCGGCGTCGACCATCCCCTCGGTCGCCTCGTTGAGCGCGCAGTTGAGGCTCACGACGTCGGCCCGTTCGAACAGCTCCGACCGCCCTCGAGCCGGTCGGGCGGTCGGAGCTGTTCGAACGGGCCGACGTCGTGAGCCTCAACTGCGCGCTCAACGAGGCGACCGAGGGGATGGTCGACGCCGACGCGCTCTCCCGGCTCGGACCCGACGGCTACCTGATCAACACCTCCCGGGGCGAGCTCGTCGTCGGGGCGGACCTGATCGCCGCCCTGGAGGAGGGTCGGCTCGCCGGCGCCGCGCTCGACGTCTTCGAGACCGAGCCGCTCCCCGAGGACAGCCCGCTGACCGACATGGACCACGCGATACTCGGCTCGCACAACGCCCAGAACACCGAGGCGGCCGTCGCCCGGGTCCACGACCGCACGGTCGCGAACCTGATCGAGGGGCTGACCGGCGAGCGACCGGAGCTGTGACCGATTCCCGCGTCCGACGAACCGGGTGGGACGACCGGCGACACGGGACCGGAGTTCCCGACCGGGCGACCCGCCGCCTCGGGCGCGACGGTCGGGGACCGGACCGCCAGTGACGGGCGGCGTCGGCCCGCCACCGGCTCCGACCGGTCCGGCGTGATCGCCCGCGGCCGGGTTTCCCGTCCCACCCCGCTACCCTGCCTCGACGCCCGCCCCACCAACCGCTAAGTACCTCCCCCCCGTTCTCCCGGGTATGTCAGTCACCGAGCGGCAGGCGGCGTTCGCGGCCGACCTCGAGTTCGAGGACCTCCCGGGCGAGGTCGTCGACTACGCCAAGCGGCTCCTGCTGGACACCGCCGGCATCGCCGTCGGCGCCGAACCGCGCGCGGCCTCCTCGGACGCCTTCCTCGAGGGCATCCGCGCGCTCGACAGCGGCTCCGGTGGGACGGTCCTCGCGACGGGCGAGTCGATGGCCCCCGAGTACGCCGCGCTGCTCAACGGGGCGATGGCCCACAGCCTCGACTACGACGACACGCACCGCGCGTCGTCGCTGCATCCCGGCGCGCCCGTCCTCCCTGCCGCCCTCGCGGCGGCCGAGCGGGTCGACGCCTCCGGCGCGGAACTCCTCGCCGGCGTCGTCGCCGGCTACGAGATCACCATCCGGCTCGGGATGGCCGTCGACCCCGAGTCCCACTACGACCGCGGGTTCCACATGACGGCGACCTGCGGGACGTTCGGTGCGACCGCGGCCGCGGGGAGCGTCCTCGGCCTCGACGCCGGGACGATGGCGAGCGCGATGGGGGTCAACGGGAGCCAGGCCGCCGGCTCGCTACAGTTCCTCGAGAGCGGCGGGTGGAACAAGCGCGCCCACCCCGGCCTCGCGGCCCACCGCGCGCTGCTGTCGCTCTCGCTCGCCGAGGCCGGCTTCGCGGCCGCGGACGAGCCGCTCGAGGGCCCGAGGGGGTTCCTCCGCGGCTACTCCGACGACCCGCACCCCGACCTGGCCACGGCGGGCCTCGGCGAGGAGTGGGAGATCCTGCGCACGGGGCTCAAGCCCTACCCCTGCTGTCGGTACATGCACAACGCGCTCGATCAGCTCCTCGATATCGCCGCGACCGAGGACGTCGACCCGGGGGACGTCGAGTCCGTCCGCGTCCTCATGCCCGCGACGGGCGTGAGCCTGACCGGCGATCCCGCCAACACGTACCCGCGATCGTTCGTCGACGGCCAGTTCAGCATGCCGTTCGGCGCGGGGCTGGCGCTCGCTCGCCGGTCGGCGACCGTCGACGACTTCATCGAGGAGATAGAGGGCGGCGTGAGCGACGACGTGCGGCGGGTGATCGACCGGACGACCGTCGAGTCCGGCGGGTGGGTCGCCGAGGCGTTCCCCGAGAAGTGGGCGGTCGAGATGACCGTCGAAACCGCCGACGGCGCGTTCACGCGGGAGAGCGACTTCGCCCGCGGCGAGCCCGAGAACCCGATGACGTGGGCGGAGGTCGTCGAGAAGTACGAGTCGCTCGTGACCCCCGTGCTGGGCGAGCGTGCGGCCGAGCGGCTCCGCGGGCGGATCGCCGACCTCGAGGCGGTCACGGTCGCCGACCTGCTCGAACCGGTGACCGCCGGTCGCACCCTGACGGCCGACGACTGAGCCGGCTCGGGTTCGACTCCGGGTCGAGCGCTCCCGGGACTACTGACGTTTGGAACCGACGACACACGCCGGACGGGAGCATACCCCTCGTCCGCGAGTGAGGACTTCCCACGGTCGGACGTGCTCGCTCGCGGCAGAAGTCATGGGTTCGGGCGGATTAGCCCCGTCACGGGGTGGTCCGCGTGAGCCGCCAGGAGCCGCGGTTCGACGTCGACGAACTCCCCGCGCCCGTCTGTGACTTCTGCGGGGAGCCGATCAAGAACGAGACCGCCGACTGTCCCGCCCTCAACGAGGGGAGGAGCCATGAGCGACGGTCTCGGGAAGTCGCCGGCAAGTGTCGATGCGGAGAATGCGGCCGAGGGCGCGGTCGCGACAGCGGTCGGGATCTCGCTCGACGAGGACGGGCCCGAGACGGGCGTGGACCGCACCGATCCCGACGCCGGGCCGTCCCCGGTGGTTGACCTCTCGGAGGTCGAGTCACTCGAAGAACTCACCAGCGTCGTCGAGGACGTTCGCGGCCGCGTTCCAAGCCGAACGCCAGCAGCGTCGCGAACTCGAGCAGCGGGTGGACGAGCAGGCGGCCGCGCTCGAGCAGAAAGACGAGCGAATCGACGAACTCGAGGTCCTCCTCGAACGCCCGGTCGGGGAGGATCGTCGCCGCCTCGGCGATGGCCTCGAACGTGTCGGGCTCGGTCGGCTCGGTTGCCATAGAATGATCCAGGCGGCACCACCCTTGAAAATACGCGCTGGACGGACCGACGCGGCGACAGAGCCATGGTCGAGGTCAGTCGGCCGAGACGGTCGCGCTGGCCGACCCGAGCGGGATGTCGATGTCGATCTCGTCGTACCAGACGACCGGCCGTTTCGCCCGGCCGGCCTGCTCGAAGCGAACCAGGCCCAGTTCCTCGAGCTCGGCCAGGGCCGTCGAGACGTTCTTGACATCGCGGTCGACCTGGCGGGCCAGCTCGCGGACGCTCTCGGGCTCGGCGGTCGCGATCGTCCGGAGCAGTTCGAGATTCCGCGCTCGCACGAGCCGCTCGAGCGCGGCCTCGTCGGGCAGGCTCAGGACGTAGCGATCCTCGTCGGTTTCGTCGGCCGCCACGGCGCGGGCGGCCGCGAAGAAGTCCGCCGTCGATTCGACCGTGATGTGGAGTGTGTTCGGGCTCATGGGTAGGTTGGGTGGTTAGGGAGCGATGTCGTCGGGGAGTTCCTCGATGAACCGCTCGAAGCGGGCCTCGGGGCCGGGGAAGTCGATTTCCTCGACCGTCGCGCCAGCGTGGCGTTCGTGGATGCCGTGGTGATTGTCGTACCGGGGGATGGGGGTGTCCGCACCTTTCTCGCCGAAGTGGTAGGCGTACGTGACGCCCTCGGGGAACTGCTCGGAAACCGGGACGCGGAGCACGCGAATCCGGACGATCCGATCGCCGAAATCACGGCGTCGGTCCCGCTCGACCACGACGCCATCGTCACCTGCCATCCTCGTATGTTGGTACATACGCCATCATAATAAATATGTTGGCCTATATACCAACAAATGGGTAGAGTTGGGACTCTGACCCGGGATACTGTACTGTTCACCTGAGGCGGACAAGGCGGATGCCCCTTCCTCAGCGAGCGAAGCGAGCAGGTCCTCTGTCGGTACTGCACCGAGTCGATCTTCGACTACGATCCCGAGAGCCCGTGCCGATTCGGGCCCGCCTGGAGCGCGTCGAGCGGGCCAGCCCGGCGTCGAAACGACTCGTGGCTGGATTCGCTCCCACACTTATCGGGCTCATCACGGTCGCGATCGTGCTGTTCGTCGGGCTGGAGGTCTCCAACACGATGGTCGAGACGATACGAGCGACGAACGAGCCGGTCCGCCTCGCCGGCACGACCGGGGGCTCACTCGTGGACCTCGTGGCGGCCCTGCCGATGGTCATGATCGTGGCTGCCCTCGTTTCTGTCGTCGGTCCCGGGTGAGGGCTCGTGGTCCAGGTCGGGACGGTCGGCAGCGACTAGCGGTACTCCTCGACGTCGAGGACCTTCTGTGTCTCCGGGTGGGTGAGGTCGCGATCTCCCGCGACGACTGCCGCGTTCAGTTCTCGCCCGACGGCCGCGACGAGCGCGTCGATGGCGGTGAGGTTCGGTCCCTGGGGACCGATTTCATCGGCGATTTCGGCGGCAGTGACAGCCGTGTCCTCGTCGATTTCAACCACCTCTCCCCACGCCAGTTCGGTTCGGGCACCCTCGATATCGGTGGGTTCGCTACTGTGAACGCTCCCGAGGAGGTACTCGGTATAGATCGGCGACGGAATGACGAACCGCTCGTCGACGTGCCCGAGGAGGTACTCCGCGGCGGCGTCGACCTCGTTGCCGTAGTCGATGAGAAAACTCGCGTCGAGGATCCTCATCCGTCGGTCCGGGCGTCGGCCATCTCCTCGATCCGCTCGCGGGACTTCTTCTTGCCCCGTTCGTGGACCTCGCGCATGACCTCGCCGCGGTCGGTGCCCTTGAACGCCCCGAAGCCCGCCAGCAGGTCGCGGTCGTCCTCGAGGAGGCGCTCTACGACGTCGTTGTAGGACTCGCCCTCTCGGCGGCGGCGATCCAGTTCGCGCTTGACCCGGTCGGTGACCCGGATCTGCTCGTCGGCGGTGGCCATCCTGCGTTGACAGACGCGTCGACAGGGCTTAGGCGTTGGGTCTCTCCATCCCTACGCCCCCACGTCCGCGTCCTGGTCCACCTCGCCGGCGAGCCCACGAGCGATGTGGGGCTCGGCGGACTCCTAGATCCCCCGCTGCTCGTCCCGATGGTGATGGTCGTGGGGACGATGCTCTCGATGTTGAGTGGCAGGTGAGCGTCCGACTGCGAGGACGCTACGGTCCGGCGTATCTATTGGCAACACGACCAATATAGTTATAATATTGGTGTGTGTACCAATAAATGAGGATGGCCGCACAGACCGACGACGACCTGGATGGGGTTGACGAGACGCAGACCTACCCGGATGGCACGGTCGTTCGGGTGTTCTGTCAGCGGACCACCGACGACGCGTATCCCTCGGGGTGGGCCTACACGCTCCACTACGGGGCGACGGACCCGGACCCACCGCGGACGCTCGCCGACGGGACGCTCCGCGGGTACGACAACGCCCACGAGGACATCAAAGGCCACGAACTCCACGTCGCCCCGGACCCGACGCCCATCGAGACCGTCTTTCCGGGGATGCTCACGCTCCGGCGGCAGTTCTGGGAGGAGATCCCGAAGCCAGAGATCGACGTCGCGTGAGGCCATCCAGATCACTATCATGACCGACACCAACACGCCCCCAACACACCCGAAAGCCCGCGAGTACCGCGCCGCCGCGTCGACGCTCGTGGTGACCGTCCGGTCAAGCGAGCAGTTCCACGCCGACGTGACCGCCGATATCGAGGCGCTCGAGTGCGGCGACGACGTCGACGGGACGCCGACGCTTGCGTTTCCGAGTTACGATGCGCTCGCCGAGACGTTCACCCCGCGCGTGCTCGACCTGCTCGAAGCGATCCGTCGAGAGGAACCGCCGAGTATCAACGCGGCCGCCCGCGTCGTCGACCGGGACGTCTCGAACGTCCATACCGAACTCACCCGGCTCGCCCAGCTGGGCGTGATCGACCTCGTCGAGGATGGGCAGGCCAAGCGGCCGGTCGTCTGGTTCGACGAACTCGTGATCACGCTGCCGTTCGACGCCGAGGACACGTCCGACACAGCGACAGCACCCTCGTGAGTGGTGCGGCTCCGGCGTCGACGTGCGGAGATACGTTCTTGGGTTCGCCGTGCTCAGTGCCGACGTGATGTGGTGGCTCTCTCCGGAGACGGTGGCGATCATCGAGGCCCACGCCGAGGCTCGTCGAGCGGCCGTCGTGTGAGTAGTACGGCGGCCGGGCGGCGAGTGGCTGTCCCTCGTCCCGCTCGCCCCATCAGGTGCGGACGGGGTTGATCACCTGGCACCGCTCGCGAGGGGTGCCGGACGAGACGATCGCCACGGAGGCGAACGCGAGCCCGGACGTGATTCGGCGCTTCTACGACAAGCCCGGTGCGGACGACCTGGTTTCGAGGCAGGAGACACACCTCGGGAAATCGAACTTGGACGATGACACCGACACAGAACGAGACGAGTAGAGCGGTAATAAGGATCCAGCCGCAGGCTGGTGATCCACCCAGTTATAGGGATGGGTTCGGGCGGATTTGAACCGCCGGCCTCCTCCATGTCAAGGAGGTGTCATAACCGGTCTAGACCACGAACCCTTTCGCGTCATCGTACCCTGGACGGACGTTTGAAGGTTTCGGAACCGTCGCCCTCGGGCGGTACCCGGGCGGCGGATCGGATGGCGACACGCTTATACCGATGTACGAATATAGTCATTATAACACGAACCAGTACATCAGTGATACCATGCAGGACTACATCGAGCGGGTGACCGACGGCGAGGACCTGACCCAGTCGGAGGCCCGCGAGGCCGCCCGACGCGTGTTCGAGGCGGCGACGGAGGCACAGATCGGCGCGCTGCTGGCGGCGCTCCGGGCGAAGGGCGAGACGGAGGCCGAGATCGCTGGCCTGGCCGAGGGGATGCGCGCGGCCGCACGGACCATCCACCCCGACCGGGCCCCGCTGGTCGACACCTGTGGGACGGGCGGGGACGACCACGACACCATCAACGTCTCGACGACGAGCGCCATCGTCGCCGCCGGGGCGGGCGTCCCGGTCGCCAAGCACGGGAACTACTCGGTCTCCTCCTCCTCGGGAAGCGCCGACGTGCTGGAGGAAGTGGGTGCCAACGTGGACGCCGAACCCGACGCGGTGGAGCGTGCCATCGAGCGCGACGGCATCGGGTTCATGCTCGCGCCCGTGTTCCACCCCGCCATGAAGGCCGTCATCGGGCCGCGCAAGGAGCTCGGGATGCGGACGGTGTTCAACGTCCTCGGGCCGCTCACCAATCCCGCGGGCGCGGACGCCCAGATCGTCGGGGTGTACGACCCCGACCTCGTGCCGGTGATGGCCCGCGCGCTCGCCCGGATGGACGTCGAGCGGGCGCTCGTCGTCCACGGCTCGGGGATGGACGAGATCGCCCTCCACGGCGAGACTGCCGCCGCCGAGACGAACGGCGAAGCGGTCCGGGAGCTCACGATCACGCCGGCGGACCTCGGGCTGGACTCGGCGCCCGTCGGGGACGTCGCGGGCGGTCCGCCCGCGGAGAACGCGGCCGATCTCAGGGGTATCGTCGAGGGCGACGTGCAGGGGCCCAAACGGGACATCGTCCTCGCCAACGCCGGCGCGGCCATCTACGTCTCCGGCGAGGCCGGCTCGCTCGAGGCAGGCGTCGACCGCGCCCGCGAGGCCATCGAGGCCGGCGCCGCCGCCGCGAAACTCGAGGAGCTCCGGTCGGGCGCATGAGCGGCCACACGAACGCCCACGGACCCGTGCGCGTGAAGGTGTGTGTCGACACGCCGCGGGCGGTCCCGGCGGACCGTGCCCGCGAACTCGCCGACGCGGTCCCGCCGTTCGTGACGAGCGTCCTCGTGACGATGCCCGATTCGGCCGCCGAGTGTGTCGATCTCGCCGAGCGCGTCGGCGTCGACGCGGTCCAGGTTCACGGCGACCTCCCGCCCGAGGAGGTCGGTCGGCTCCGCGGGGCGTTCGACGGTGACGTCCTCCTCGCCACGGACCACGCCACCGCGCCCGAGTACGCCGACGCCGTCGACGGGCTCGTCGTCGACTCCGTGGACGAGGCGGGCGCGGGCGGCACCGGCCGTACCCACGACTGGGAGCGGACCCGGGAGGTGGTTCACGAACTCGACGTGCCGGTCGTGCTCGCCGGCGGGCTGGTCCCCTCGAACGTCGCCGACGCCGTACGGGTCGTCCGGCCGTTCGCGGTGGACGTCGCCAGCGGCGTCGAGCGCGAGGACCGGCCGGGGCGGAAGGACGGGGACGCGGTCCGGGCGTTCGTCCGCCGGGCGAAGCGCACCGGTGAGCGCGACGAGGAGGTGACGGCCGGGCCGTGACCGACGCCGTGGACACCGACCGCGGGACGTTCCGCGAGCACGCCGCTGCCGCGCCCGCGGTGGTCCGGGTCGCGGTCGACCTCGACGTCGACGTGGAGCCGCTCGCGGCCTACGCCGCGCTCGTCGGCCGGACGACCGGGGCCGACCGGTCGCCGTACACGTTCCTCCTGGAGAGCGCGGAGAAGGTCGCCTCCAGCGACCCCGACGGGGCGTTCTCCGCGGACCGGGGGGCCGACCGCCACGCCCGCTTCTCGTTCGTCGGCTACGACCCGAAGGCCGTCGTCACGGTCGGTCCGGACGGCACCGAGGTCGAGGCGTTCGACCCGCGCTACGGGGGGCTGGTCGACGCCGACGGCGGGGAAAGCGGAGGGACGGACGAGGGGGCCGACACCGTCGACGCGCTCAGGGCCGCGCTCCCGGACGTCCCGCGATTGAACTTCCCCGACAGCGACCGGCAGACCCTGAACGGCGGCCTCGTGGGCTTTCTCGCGTACGACGCCGTCTACGATCTCCACCTCGCCGAGGTCGGTCTCGACCGGCCGGACTCCCGGCTCCCCGACGCGCAGTTCGTGCTCGCGACCCGCACCCTCGCGTTCGACGACGAGGCCGGGACCGTCTCGCTCGTGTTCACCCCCGTCGTCCGCGAGAGCGACGACCCCGACGAACTGTACGACGAGTTGCTCGCCGAGGCCGACCGGGTCGAGTCGCTGCTGGCCGACGCGGCGGTGCCCGAGACGGGCGGGTTCGTCCGGAGCGGGGAGACGGCCGACCCGCAGGACGAGTACGAGGACGCGGTCCGCCGGGCGAAGGAGCACGTCCTCGACGGCGACATCTACCAGGGGGTGATCTCCCGGACGCGGGAGCTCTACGGCGAGGTCGACCCGCTGGGGCTCTACCGCGCCCTGCGCGAGGTGAACCCCTCGCCGTACATGTACCTGCTCGCCCACGACGACCTGACCGTCGTGGGGGCGTCCCCGGAGACGCTCGTCTCCGTGCGGGGTCGGGAGGTGATGGCCAACCCCATCGCGGGCACCTGTTCGCGCGGCTCCTCGCCGGTCGAGGACCGCCGGCTCGCCGGCGAGATGCTCGCCGACGAGAAGGAGCGCGCCGAGCACACGATGCTGGTCGACCTCGCGCGCAACGACGTCCGCCGGGTGAGCGAGGCCGGGTCCGTCCGCGTCGAGGAGTTCATGAACGTGCTGAAGTACAGCCACGTCCAGCACATCGAGTCGACGGTGACTGGCCGGCTCGCCCCCGAGTACGACGCGTTCGACGCCACACGGGCGGCGTTCCCCGCCGGCACGCTCTCGGGGGCGCCGAAGATCCGCGCGATGGAGATCATCGACGCGCTCGAGCGCGAGCCCCGGGGCGTCTACGGCGGCGGCGTCGGCTACTACTCCTGGACCGGCGACGCCGACTTCGCCATCGTCATCCGGACGGCGACGGTCGAGTCGGGAGTCACCGACGCGGGGGCGGATAGAGTCACCGTTCGGGCGGGCGCGGGCATCGTCGCCGACTCCGACCCGGAAAGCGAGTACGAGGAGACCGAGAAGAAGACGGGCGGGGTGCTGACCGCGCTCGAACGCATCGGGATCCAGACGGAGCCCCCGGAGGGGGAACTGCCCCGATGAGCGTCGCCGAGGCGACCGCGAGGCGGGTGCTGTTCGTCGACAACTTCGACTCGTTCACCTACAACCTCGTCGAGTACGTGAGCCAGCTCCCGGGGACCGACGTCGCCGGCGTGTTCCGGAACACGGCCTCGATCGCGGAGCTCCGCGCACAGGATCCCGACGCCATCGTCATCTCGCCGGGACCGGGTCACCCGAAGAACGACCGCGACGTCGGCGTCACGATGGACGTCCTCCGGGAGCTCTCGCCCACGGTTCCGACCCTCGGCGTGTGTCTCGGCCTCGAAGCGGCGGTGTACGAGTACGGGGGCAGCGTCGGTCGCGCCCCCCGACCCGTCCACGGGAAGGCGTTCGCCATCGATCACGACGGACGGGGGGTGTTCGAGGGGCTCGAGCAGGGGTTCACCGCGGGGCGCTACCACTCGCTGATCGCCACCGAGGTGCCCGAGTGCTTCGAGGTCTCGGCCACCACCGCCGACTCGGGCGAGGACCTCGTGATGGGGGTCCGTCACCGGGACCACCCCGTCGAGTGCGTGCAGTTCCACCCCGAGTCCGTGCTGACGGGCGTCGGCCACGACGTCATCGAGAACTTCCTCGCCACGGTGTAGTTCGGGGCCCGGTTCGACGCGACCGCCACGGCCCGGGCCGGTCCCGTCGGGTCCCGAGTCCGGGGGGCGGCTCCCGTCGCGAGTCACGTGGGATGGGCGGTATTGATTACGGGTGAGGTACCGTACCAACCAACGGATGAACGGTATCATCCTCGGTGGCGGTCGGGGGACGCGGCTCCGCCCGCTGACACACACCGGTCCGAAGCAGCTCATCCCGGTGGCGAACCGGCCCGTCATCGAGTACGCCGTCGAGGACCTCCACGACGCGGGGATCACGGACGTCGCGGTCGTCCTCGGGAACAGGGGCCGCGAGGAGATACAGGCCCACCTCGGCGACGGATCCGCGTACGGGGTCGACATCACCTACGTCGTCCAGGGGAACCCCCTGGGGATCGCCCACGCCGTGGGCTGCTGTCGCGACTTCGTCGGCGACGACGACTGCGTGGTCTACCTCGGTGACAACGTCCTCAAGCAGGGGATCACGGAGCTGGTCGGGAGCTTCGAGGCGGGCGACCACGTCGCGGGCATCGCGCTCCAGCACGTCGAGGACCCCGGTCGGTTCGGCGTCGCCGACGTCGACGAGGCGGGCCGGGTCCGCGCGCTGGTCGAGAAACCCGAGGACCCGCCGAGCGACCTCGCGCTCGTCGGGGTCTACGTCTTCTCCGCCGAGGTGTTCGACGCCATCGAGGCCATCGAGCCGTCCTGGCGGGACGAGCTCGAGATAACCGACGCCATCCAGTGGCTGCTCGAGCACCGCGGCACTATCGACTCGCACGTCGTCGAGGGGTGGTGGAAGGACACCGGCAAGCCCGAGGACATCATCGACGCCAACCGGCTCCTGCTCGAGGACGTCGACGCCGACCTCGCGGGCACGGTCGAGGCCGGCGCGGAGATCGCCGGACAGGTCGACCTCCACGAGGGGGCGAGGGTCGAGGCCGGCGCCGTCGTCAGGGGGCCGGCCTCCATCGCGAGCGGCACGGTGATCGAGTCCGGCACGTACGTGGGCCCGTACACCTCCATCGGGCCGGACTCGCGGATCGCCGGCGCACAGGTCGAGAGCTCCGTGATCGTCGGCGAGAGCACCGTCGCCACCGCCGAGCGGTTTGTCGACAGCCTCGTCGGCCGCGGGGCGACCGTCGAGAGCGCCGACGGTCGCCTCCCGGCGGGAAACCGCCTCGTCGTCGGGGAGAACTCGCGACTCGAACTATGAACGTGTTCACGCTCACCTGTCCGACCTGTGGGACCGTCGTGGCCGCGAACGAGCTCGAGCGGCGGCGCGTGATGCACTGTCCGGGCCTCGACTGCGGGGCGACGCTCCGCTTTACCGACCTGCCCGAGGAGGTCCGCTCGGCGTTCCTCGACGACCGGGAACGGTACCGGATGTAGGCGCCGGTCCCCCTCCCGGCCGGCGGGCACCGAGTGCGGACCCGGGAGGCGACGTCACCCGCGCCGTCTCCCCTCGGGTGTCCCGCCGCGCGTCCGCCCCGTGGCCCGACTCGTCCGGGAGCGGCCGGTCGAACCGTCCGGCCCGTTCGAGGATCGGACCACAACGCTCTCGCCCGACGAGTCACGAGTGGCACCGGTGATCCGCCGATGGCCGCCCCGCGACAGCTGATCGCACTGCTGGGTGTCGCCGGGGTCGTCCTTCTCGCCGCCGCCGGCGCGCTCGCCGTCGTCTACCTCGGACCCGATCGGGTCGCGAGCCCGTCGGTCGCGCCGTCGACGCCCACCCCGGCGGGGACGGACGAACTGACCCCGCTCTGGGTGAGCGAGACCGAACGGAACATCAGCGGCAACCACCACGCGGCGATCGGCGCCCGCGTCGACGGCCGGTCGCTCGTCTTCGCGCCCGTCAGCGGCGAGGCCCACCGCCACGCCGGCCACCACGGTGGGTCGGGAACGCCGTCGACCGGCCGCGCACACGCCCACACGTCCGGCGGCTGTGCCCTGCTCGCGCTGAACGGGACGACCGGGAGCGTGCGGTGGTCGGATGCAGTCCCACCCGCGAACTGCACCATCCACTCGGTCGCCGACCCGACGGTGGCCGACGCCGACGGCGACGGGTCCACGGAGGTGCTTGCCACCTCGACCCTGCGGGCCGTCGCGGCCTACGACCCGCTGACCGGGGACGTGGAGTTCCGCCGGAACCTCTCGGCGTACGGCTACACCCGTCCGGTCGTCGCCGACCTCGTGGCCGACCCGGCGCCAGAGGTCGTCGTGGTCGACGTCCGCGGGTCCGTCTTCGTCTTCTCCTCGAACGGGAGGACCGTCTGGCGACGGGACCTCTCGGCGTACGCGTGGGGGCAGCCGGAGGTGGCGGACTTCGAGGCCGACGGCGAGCCCGAACTGGCGGTCGGGCTCGGGACCGGCGAACTCTACCTGTTAGAGGCCGACGGGTCGACCGCGTGGAACCGGTCGGTCGCCGAGGGGAGCGGCGTGACGTGGATGACCGCGGGGCAGGTCGACGACGACCCGGCCCGGGAACTCCTCGCGGCGACGCCCGGGGGCCACGTCGTGGCGTTCGACGGCGCGTCGGGGGCGCCGGAGTGGCGGCGCGACCTCGGGGCGTACGCCGCGGTCCGCGCCGTCGGCGACGCCGACGGGGACGGCGTCACCGAGGTCTACGCGACCGCCCGGGACGGGAAGCTCCGCGCGCTCGCCGGGCCGAACGGGAGCGTCCAGTGGACGACGGCGCTGACGGCCGCGGACGTCCAGATGACGCCGCCGCCGATACTCGCCGACGTCGACGGCGACGGGGACGACGAACTGGTCGCGGCGACGAACGACGGGCGGGTCCTCGTCGTGGACCCCGACGACGGGGCGGTGCTGGCCGGCTACCGGCGTCCCGAACCGATATACACGCACCCGACGGCGGCCGATCTCGACGGCGACGGCGGTTCGGAGGTCGTCGTGACCTACGGGGACGGGCGCGTCGCCGTGCTGTCGTACGCGGGCGGCGGGTGAGACTGCTTTCCCCGGTCCGGGGCTACAGGAGCCCCGTTCGCTCGACCGCGTCGAGATCCGTTCCGATCGACGGCTCGGGGCGGCCGAGCTCGCGCTCGACCCTCGAGACGTCGAG
>PXRQ01000064.1:40026-49832 GCA_003022005.1 Halobacteriales archaeon QS_5_70_15 | reverse complement strand
GCGTCCGCGTCGAGCAGGTCGACCGCGGCCCCGGCGGCGTGGCCGGCACGGGTCGGCGTCACCCGCTGGTCGACGAACAGCGGGAGCGTCCCCCCGCTCCGGAGCTCCGAGGCGACCCACGCCGGGAACCCCGCCAGCGCGCCGGCCGTCCGGTCGGCCCCCCAGAGGAACGAGAGCCGGAGGACCGGCGGGTCCCATCCCGCGCGGCCGGCGTCGGCCACGTCCCGGACGGCCCGTTCGCCGGCCGGTTTCGTCTCGCCGTAGACCCCGAGCGGGTCGGTGGCGTCGGACTCCGCGTACGGCGGGTCCCGGCCGTCGAGGACGTAGTCCGTCGAGACGTGACACAGCGGTACCCCCCGGGCGGCACAGGCGGCCGCGAGCCGCCCGGGTCACGCCGCGTTCACCGCCCGCGAACGCCGGGGGTCGGTCTCGCAGGCGTCGACGTCGGCGAGCGCCGCGCAGTTGACCGTCCGATCGACGTCCGAGAGGAGCGACTGGAGGTCGGCGTCCGCGTCCGATCCGCCGGTGACGTCGAACCGGACCGTCTCGACCCCGCCGTCGAACGCCGGGGCGTCGTCCGGCCCGCCGACCGGGTCGTCCGTGAGGTAGGTCCCGCGGACCCGCATGCCCCGTTCGCGCGCGGCCGCGACGACGTTCACCGCCGAGGAGTCCGCTCGCCCCGACGACCAGGAGGGTCACGACTCGGGCGCCCCGGCACCGGTCGGCCCGCCCGGTCCCGTCTCCTCCCGTGCCCGGCGCCACGCGAGGACCCGGTCGATGCCCGTCTCGAGCGGGGTCGTCGCCTCCCAGCCGAGGACCTCGCTCGCCTTCGAGGCGTCCGGGACGCGCCGCTGGAGGTCCTCGTAGGAGTCGCCGTACACCTCCTCGCCGTCGACGAACTCGGGGTCGACGTCGGCGTCGGCGGCCCCGACGACCGTCTCCGCGAGGTCGCGGATCCGCGTCTCGCGGGTGCTCCCGAGGTTGAACGCCTCGCCCGCCGCGTCGGGATGGATCGAGGCCCGGAGCAGTCCCTCGACGAAGTCCTCGACGTAGGTGAAACACCGGGTCTGGTCGCCGCCGTCGAACACCGTCGGGGGCTCGCCCGAGACGAGCCGGTCGACGAACGCCGGGAGGACGAAGTCGGGGCGCTGGCCGGGACCGTAGAGGTTGAACGGGCGGACGACCGTCGCCTCGAACGGCCCTTCGGCCGCCGAGAGCCCGTGGAGCATGTGCTCGCAGGCGGCTTTCGAACTCGAGTAGGACCAGCGGGCGACGGTCGGCGGCCCGAGCACCCGGTCGTCCTCCTCGGACCAGGGGACCTCGGGGTTACGGCCGTACACCTCCGAGGTGCTGATGAACACGAACCGGACGTCCCGGTCGACGAGGGATTCGAGCATCCGCTCGGTCGCGACGACGTTCACCTCCGTCACGCGCAGGGGGTTCTCGACGTACTCGTTGACGCCGACGACGGCCGCCAGATGGAAGACCCGGTCGAACGGCTCGGCGAGCAGGTCCTCGCGGAACCCGGAGTCGGTCAGGTCCCCCTGGACGTACGAGAGCCGGTCGCCGTTCACCCGGTCGGCGTACCGTTCCGGGGGTTCGGGCTCGACGTCGGTGGCGACCACCTCGCGTGCGCCCTCGAGCAGGCGCGGGACGAGGTGCCGACCGACGAACCCTGCTGCCCCAGTGACGAGAACGCGGTCGTCCGCGTCGTCGGGGTCCACGACGCCGGTTCCCCCGGTGATCCGGGGCTCGTCGTCACTCACGGGCACCACGCCCCACGCCGCGGTAGGTGACGCCGGTCCCGTCGAAGGCGTCGGGCGCGAAGACGTGGCGGCCGTCGACGACCGCGAACGAGTCGTGGCCGACCCGCTCGCGGAGGGTCTCGGGGGTGAGCGCCCGGTAGGCCCCGTGGTCGGTGACGATCACGACGGCGGCGGCGCCGTCGAGCGCTTCGGGGAGTCGGGTCGGCCTCAGGCCGAGCAGTTCCTCGACCTCCGCGGCCGGGACGTATGAGTCGGTGGCGCGGACGTCCGCGCCCCCCTCGCGGAGCCCCTCGATGACGGGCACGGCGGGCGTGTTCCGCGTGTCGTCCGTGGCGGCCTTGAACGCCACTCCCAGGACCGCGACAGTGGCCCCGGCGAGGTCACCGCCGAGCGCCTCCCGGGTCAGGTCGACGACGTGCCCGGGCATCCGGTCGTTCACCCGCCGGGAGACCCGCGGGGTCTCGAGGTCCAGCCCGTGCTCCTCGCCGAGGCTCGCGACGAACAGCGGGTCCTTGTGGAGACAGCTCCCGCCCACACCCGCGCCCGGGTAGAGGATGTTCACGTTGTGCTGGCCCTTCGGGAGCGTGTTCGCCGCCGAGATGACCTCCATCGCGTCGGTTCCGAGCGTCTCGGAGAGGATCGCGAGCTCGTTCGCCAACGCGATGTTCAGGTCGATCCACCAGTTGTCCGCCAGCTTCGCGAGCTCGGCGGCGGTCGGGTCCGAGACCGGGACGGTCTCGAGGCCGAGCGAGGACCAGAACGACTCGGCCGCGTCCCGGGAGCCCGCCGAGAGGCCGCCGACGACCACCGGCGTCGTGGTGAGGTCCTCGTAGGCCGACCCCTCTGCCATCCGCTCGGGACAGAACGCGAGGTGGAAGTCGGCACCGGGCTCCAGTCCCGAGCCCTCGGCGAACAGCGGCGCGACGGTCGTCTCGGTCGCCATCGCGGGGAGGGTGCTCCGGTAGACGACGAGCTCCCCCCGGTCGACGTGTGGGGCGACGTCCGCGGTGGCGGCCTCGACCGCCGAGAGGTCGGGGTCCGCCGCCGCCAGCGGCGTCCCGACGGTGACGAGCACCGTCGGACAGTCCGCGACGGTCGAGGCGTCCGTGCTCGCGGTGATCCGGCCCTCGCGGGCGTACCGCTCGAACCGCTCGGTGATACCGTCCTCCTCGATGGGGCACTGGCCCCCGGCGACGCGGTCGACGACGGTCGCGTCGACGTCGACGCCCCTGACGGCGTAGCCGCCCTCGGCGAGCACCGCCGCGAGCGACGTCCCGACGTAACCGAGCCCGACGATTCCGACCGGACCGCCCGGTCCCCCGACGCCCCCCGGTCCCCCCGACCCGGTGGCTGTCTCGTCCATACCCGCCCCGTCCCGTCGTCGGCTTGAAAACCTATCCCTCCGGTCGCGGGATCGCCGGGATCGGCCGGACGAGACCCCCTCGACCCGACGTGGCCGGGAGCCCGGAAGGCCCTCGGAGGCGGGGGTCGCCGAGGTCCGGCCGGAGAGCCCGGAGGCCGGGACGTGGTGTACGAGCGTTTTTGTCGGCTCGACCCGAACCCCGGGTATGCTCGACTACGTCGACCTGGAGGCGGACCTGACGGGCGAGGAGCGGATGGTCCGCGACACCGCCCGCGAGTTCGTCGAGGAGCGGTTCAAGCCCGTGGTCGCCGACCACTGGATCGAGGGGACGTTCCCGACCGACCTGATCGAGGGGATGGGCGACCTGGGGTTCTACGCGCCGAACCTCTCGGGGTACGGCCTGGCCGACCTCTCCGAGACGGCCTACGGCGTCCTGATGCAGGAACTGGAGGCCGGCGACTCGGGGCTGCGCTCGATGGCCTCGGTTCAGGGTTCGCTCGTCATGTACCCCATCCACGCCTACGGGAGCGAGGCACAGAAGGAGCGGTGGCTCGAGCCGATGGGCACCGGGGAGGCGATCGGCTGTTTCGGGCTGACCGAGCCGAGCCACGGATCGAACCCCTCGGGGATGGAGACCTACGCCGAGCGCGAGGACGAGGGCTACGTCCTCAACGGGACGAAGACGTGGATCACGAACTCGCCGCTCGCGGACGTCGCGCTCGTCTGGACCCGCGACCGCTCCGCCCCTGACGACCCGGTCCGCGGGTTCCTCGTCGAGACCGAGCGCGACGGCGTCGAGACCCCGAAGATCGAGGAGAAGCTCTCGCTCCGCGCGTCGATCACCGGTCAGATCGAGCTCTCGAACGTCTACGTGCCGGAGTCGAACGTCCTCCCCGGCGTCGAGGGAATGAAGGGGCCGCTGTCGTGTCTCACGCAGGCCCGCTACGGCATCGCGTGGGGTGCGGTCGGCGCGGCCAGGGACTGCTTCGAGACCGCCCTGGAGTACGCGACCGACCGCGAGCAGTTCGGCCAGCCCATCGCGGGCTTCCAGCTCCAGCAGGAGAAGCTCGCGGAGATGGCCTCACGGATAACCACCTCCCAGCTGCTGGCCTACCGGCTGGCCGAACTGAAAGAGCGCGGCGACCTCCGGCCACAGCAGGTGTCGATGGCAAAGCGGAACAACGTCCGGATGGCCCGCGACCAGTCCCGTATCGCCCGCGAGATGCTCGGCGGGAACGGCATCACCGCGGACTACTCCCCGATGCGCCACATGGCGAACCTCGAGACCGTCTACACCTACGAGGGAACCCACGACATCCACTCGCTCATCCTCGGCCACGACCTGACCGGCGTCGCCGCGTTCGAGTAGCGGGCCGGGCGGTCACCCGGGTCGTCGCGGACCCGGACGCTGGCCCCACAGTCGACCCCCCCGGTCCTCCGGTGTCCGTTCTCCGGCACGGCGTACCGTCTCTCCCCCGACATATCGATCGATGAGACGCGGTAGAGTGTTTTGTCCATATATGATAATCGTGAAACGATGGGGGTCAGGAGTCGCGTACCCTTCCGGCACCGGGCGTCGACGCGAGCGGGACTCGGCACCGTCGCCGCCGGCCTCGCGGGACCGGTCGTGGGCTTCGCGCTCGCCGGACTAGACGGACGTCTCGTGCCGACGGGGGATCCGCTGTCGCGCCTGACCGCCGGCGTCGTCCTCTACGGGCTCGGCCTCGTCGCCGTCGCGGTCGGCTACCTCGCCCTGACGGGGCGGACCGGACTCCTCCGCCGCGTCTCGCTGCTCCTGGTCGCGGCGCTCTCCCTGCTGGTCATCGCCCCGACGGAGGAGCTGCTCTACCGCGGGGCCGTCCAGGCGTCGCTGTACGACGTCACCTCGAGGCCGTGGGCGGTGGTCATCGCGAGCGTCCCGTTCACACTGGCCCACGTCCCGACGCTCTACGTCGACACCGCCGAGCCGTCGGCGATCGCCCTCTCGCTGACCGCGATCTTCGGGCTCTCGCTCGTCTTCGGCTGGCTCCACGCGAGGAGCGACGACCTGCTGGTCCCCGTCGCGGTCCACGGGGCGTACAACGCCGTCGTCTTCTGTCTCATCTACCTCGCCGGGGTCTGAGCTCGCCGCGGGCGTTCGTAGCCCGGAGGGCTGAAGCCCCCGGCCGACCGGGGATCGCTGTACCTTCGGCCGGACACGACAGCCAGTACGAACCCCGAAGGCGCCCGCCCGTCAGTCGTCGTTCTCGCTCCCGGCGTCCGCGCCGGCCGGTTCGCGCCGCGCCGGCGGCTCGGCGGAGAGGAGCGTTCCCCAGAGGTCGCGTCGGTTCGCCGCCTCGCGGTAGAGCCGCTCGCGGAGCCGGCCGTAGTCGGCGAACTGGTTGAGGAACGTCCGGGCCTCGCCCGGGAGGACGCCCGCGCGCTCCATCGCGATCTCGGTGGCCTCGCCGCCGGAGTACACGGCGTCGTCGGTCAGCAGGTGGACACAGTCCTCGTGGTCCTCGGGGAGCCGTTCGCGTTCCTCCTCGGCGAGTTCGGAGAAGCCCACGATGCCCATCTCGCTGCGCTCGGCGACGAACGCCGCCACCCAGGAGCAGAACCCGCAGTCGTCGTCGTAGACGAGTGTCACAGTCTCCATACCCGACGTACGGACTCGTCGTACCTCTCGGTTTCGGACCGGGGATCGACGACGGTCCACGCCACGGTCAGGTGAATCGACCGGTCTCGGCCCCGCAGTCGACACAGCGCGTGACGAGCGCGTCGGCGTCCCCGGCCCGGTCGATCCCCTGTTCGGTCCGCTCGCCGCAGTCCGGACACTCCCGGAGGATGGTCGTCTCGCCGCTCTCCTGGGGGGCCCCGAGCGCGAGCGCCCGCACCCGCCCCTCGCCCCGGTTCCGGCCCTGCTGCCACTCGCCGGGGGCGAACCTGACGGCCTCGCCGGCGCTCACCGTCTCCTCCCCGTCCTCGCTCGCGGTTCCACCGCTCGTTGATTCCGAGCCGCCACGTGGCTCGCCGGTCTCGAACGTGGCCTCGCCCTCCAGCACGTAGAACACCTCCTCCTGCCCCTCGTGTCGGTGGTAACCGAACGCGAACGACTCGCCCGGGTCGAGTTCGTAGTAGTTGATCGCGACGTCCTCGGTCCCGAGCGCCTCCGTCAGGGGGCGCTTGATGCCCGCCGGCCCCATCCACGAGTCGATCTCCTCGATGCGTGCCTTCCGCATGGCGGGGGGTCGGCGAGCGGTGGCTAAAACCTGTTCCCGGACGGTGGGGCGCGGACGGGACGGTATCGAGCGGTGAGGCCGACCGACCGTTATTGCTCGCCCCCGGCGACGGGCGCGTATGGCGGCACCCGGACTCGACGTCGGCGATTCGGCGCCCGATTTCACCGCCCCGCTGGTCTCGCCGGGGGGCGACGTGGAGGAGGTGTCCCTCGATTCGCTGCTGGCCGACCGGCCGGTCCTGCTCTGTTTCTACACCAACGACTTCAGCCCCGACTGCATCGACGAGTGGTGCTCGTTCAGGGACTACCAGTGGTTCTCGACGAGCGACCAGGTGCAGGTCGTCGGCATCAGCAAGTCACGCGTGGGTACCCACAGGCGGTTCATCGACTACCTGGACCTGACGTTTCCGCTGTTCTCCGACACCGACCTCTCGGTGGCCGACGCGTTCGACGTGAACTACCGCACGTTCAAGCTCTTTCCCCGGTCCCGGCGGTCCTGCTTTCTCGTCGACGGGGACCGGACGATACGGTACGCGTGGGTCGGCACCCATCACTTCGACCCGACGCGGGACACCCCCGACGTCTACGAGATACACCAGGCGATCCGCGAGGAGTTCGGCGAACCCGAGGTCGAGACGTTCGGGCTGTAGTTCGGCTGGACCGACGGCTGCTCCACGGACTTGCCCGCGTGTCGCCCGCACTGGGGAGGGAATCTATCCGGACCGACGGGCGATGACCCGATGTCGTTCATGGGCTTATGTCCGACCGTATTAGAAGTAGTCGACCTGCTGGGGCAGTTCCGTCTTCATGCCCTTGCGCTCGCGGATCTCCGCGATGATCTCGGGCTGGAGGTTGTCCGCGAGGACGCGGAAGCCGGCGTTCTCCGTGTTCCAGGAGGCCCGTCCCTCCGTCGCCGAACGGATGTCCGAGGAGAAGCCGATCATCTCGCCGACGGGCGCGATGCCCTCGACGACCATCAGGTCGCCCTCCTGGTACATGTCGTCGACGCGGCCGCGACGGCCCTGGACCTCGCCGGAGGCGGCGCCCATGTACTCGTTGGGGACGTCGATGCGGACGTCCTGGATCGGTTCCAGCAGGCGGATCTCGGCGTCCATCAGCGCCCGGTGGACGGCGTCCCGCGTGGCGGGGATGACCTGTGCCGGGCCGCGGTGGATGGCGTCCTCGTGGAGACGGGCGTCGTGGAGCCGGAGCAGGGCGCCCTGCACGGGTTCGGCGGCGAGCGGGCCGTCCTCGAGGGCCTCCTCGATCCCCTCGATGACGAGCTCCATCGTCTCGTTGAGGTGCTGGATGCCCTTCGTGTCGTCGACGATGACGTTCGTCGCGTAGATGTCCTCGACGTTCTGGGCGGTGTCCTTGTCCATGCCGGCCTCCATGAGCGCCTCCCGGCGCTCTAGCTCCGGCATGTCCATCGAGGCCTCGCCGCGCTTGATCAGCTCGACGATCCCGTCGTCGAGCGGCTCGACGCTCATGTAGAACCGGTTGTGCCGGTTCGGCGAGATGCCCTCGACCTCGCGGCTCCCGGTCGTCGGCGCCTCGCGGTAGACGACGATGGGCTCGCCCGTGGTGACGGGGATACCCTGGTTGCGCTCGATGCGCTGGGTGATGACCTCGAGGTGGAGCTCCCCCTGCCCGGAGATGAGGTGCTCGCCGGTGTCCTCGTTGATCTCGATGCGGATGGTCGGGTCCTCCTTGGAGACCTGCCGGAGGGTTTCGATGAGCTTCGGGAGGTCGTCCATCGACTTCGCCTCGACGGACTTCGTGATGACCGGCTCGGAGATGTGCTCGATGGACTCGAACGGGGTCATCTCGACGCTGGAGACGGTCGAGCCGGCGATGGCATCACGGAGCCCCGTGACGGCGGCGATGTTCCCGGCGGGGACGCCCCGGTCGAGCTCCTCGCGCTCGCCGCCCATGAAGATCCCCACCGACTGGACGCGGTTCTTCCCGACTGTCCCGGAGACGTAGAGCTCCTGGCCCTTGCGGATAGTCCCCGAGAACAGCCGCCCGGTGGCGATCTCGCCGGCGTGGGGGTCCATCGAGATGTCCGTGACCATGAAGACGACCTCGCCGTCGTCGTCGACCTCGCGCATCGTCCTGGCGAGGTCGGAGCCGTCGTCGCCGCGCCAGACCGTCGGGATGCGGCGGGGCTGGGCCTCCAGGGGGTTCGGGAAGTGCTCGGCGACCATGTCGAGCACGACGTCTGAGAGCGGCGTCTGCTCGTGGAGCTCGCGGCGCTGGTCGTTGCGCTCCATCTCGATGATCTCCGGGAACCCGATGCCCGTCTCGACCATCGAGGGAGCCGAGACGCCCCACTTGTACAGCGCGGAGCCGAACGCGACCGTGCCGTCCTCGACGGAGACGGTCCAGTCGACGTCCATCTCCTCGGTCATCCCGCGAATCAGGTCGTTCACGTCGCGGATGACCTTCTGGAGCCGCTCCTGCATCTCCTGTGGGCCCTCCTGGAGCTCGGAGATGAGGCGGTCGACCTTGTTGATGAACAGCGCGGGCTTTACCCCTTCGCGGAGGGCCTGCCGGACGACGGTCTCGGTCTGGGGCATCGCGCCCTCGACGGCGTCGACGACGACGAGCGCGCCGTCGACCGCACGCATCGCCCGAGTGACGTCCCCGCCGAAGTCGACGTGCCCCGGCGTGTCGATGAGGTTGACCAGGTGGTTCTCCCCCCCGTACTCGTGTGTCATCGAGACGTTCGCGGCGTCGATGGTGATGCCGCGCTCCTGCTCGTCCTCCTCGGTGTCCATCATCAGCTGCTGACCGGCCGTCTCGTCGGAGATCATGCCGGCGCCGGCGAGCAGGTTGTCCGTCAGCGTGGTCTTGCCGTGGTCGACGTGTGCGGCGATGGCGATGTTCCGGATCTGCTCCGGGTTGTCCATCAGTTTCTCGCACTCCTGTACGATCTTCTTGCGTCGGCCCATTATGAGGGTAGATTCCAGCAGCAGCGTGAAAAGGGTAGTGTTTCGCCCCCGTGTGCGGGTATCAGCCGCTCTCTCCTGTGGGACCGTGACGTGCGAACGGCGACCGGGCGGATCGACCGGTAAGTTATTGGAGCCGTTGGTGAAACCTCGGCGACGGAACCAGGATGGACGTGTGGACGGACCCGCGACGGCGACGCTGGATCGGCTGGATCGTGCTCGCCGCCGGCTTCACGCTGTTCAGCTTCCACCGGGTGTCGACCTCGGTTATCGCCGACGACCTGATGCGGGCGTTCGACGCGACGGGGACCGAACTCGGCGTGCTCCACTCCTCGCTGTTCTACATCTACGCGCTGATGCAGGTGCCCGCGGGGGTGCTCGCCGACCGCTTCGGGACGCGACGGGTCGCGACCGTCGGGACCCTGCTCATGGGCGCGGGCGTCGTCGCGTTCGCCGTCAGCGACGGCTACGCCCTCGCGTTCGCCTCCCGCGCGACGATCGGTCTC
>PXRQ01000064.1:0-39951 GCA_003022005.1 Halobacteriales archaeon QS_5_70_15 | reverse complement strand
ACTCGGCTGGCGGACGACGCTCGCCGGCGTCGGCCTCGTCGGCCTCACCGCCGGCGTGGTGATCTACGCGGGGGTTCGCGACACGCCGGCCGACGCCGACCTCCCGCCGATCGAAGGGGTCTCGCCGCCGGCGGAGACGTCGTTCGGGACCGCGGTCGGCCACGCCCGGCGGGTGCTCGCCGATCCGGTGACCTGGGTGCTCGGCGTCGTCTTCCTCGCGTTCGTCGGGACGACGTTCACGGTGCTCGGACTCTGGGGCGTTCCGTTCCTCGTCGACAGGTACGGTCTCGCGGTCCAGCAGGCGTCGACGTACGTCCTCGTCGGCAACCTCGGGTTCCTCTTCGGCCCGCCCGTGATGGGACGGCTGTCGGACCGCCTCGGCGTCCGGGCGCCGATCGTCGCGGCCGCGAGCGCCCTCTTCGTCGCCGGATACGGCCTCCTCGCCCTCGTCGGGCGGCCGCCGCTCCTCGTCACCGGCGCGGTGTTCTTCGGGACCACGTTCGTCGGCGGGGCGGGGTTCATCACCTTCGCCCTCGTCAAGGACCGCCACCCCCCGGAGGCCAGCGGGTCGGCGACCGGCACGGTCAACAGCCTCGGGTTCGTGGGCGTGGCGGCGCTGCCGGTGGTGATGGGCTGGCTCCTCGACGCGTTCTGGACGGGCGAGACCGTCGACGGCGCGCGGGTGTACACCGCGCTCGGCTACCGGGCGGCCTTCGGGGTCGCCGTGGCGATGGGCCTGGTCGCGCTCGCCGGGTCGGTCTGGTACTGGCGGATCGCGGACCGGGACTGACCGCCCTCGTCCGCCGGCCGATCCGTCACCGTGTGTCGACCGGGCGGGAGAACGCCGACCGCCGACGTCTCGCTACGAGCGCCGCTCCGGACCGATCACGGAACGGGACGGGACGGGAACGGGTGCAGCGGACGGTCCGACGTCGCCCTCGGCGAGGGGGAGTCGAGGACCCCCGGTCCCAGTGTTCGCGCCCCGGGTTCGCCGTCCGCGGCCCGGGTTCGCCGTCCGCCCCCCCCCGGCCGACGTGACGGTCGCTCGGGCCGGGAGAGCCGACGGCAGTGACCCCTCTCCCCGCGGCCGCGCTCCGGAGGACACCGGGGCCTCGACGGCGTCGGAGCCCCTACCGCTCGGTCCCCTCGAGATGCTCGCGGAGCCGCTCGTAGGCCTCCCGCGCCCGGATGAACGCCTCGGGATCGCCCCCGAGGTCGGGATGGGTTTCCTTGGCCCGCTCGCGGTAGGCCTCCCGCACGGCCTCGAGGCCGGCGCCCGGCTCTACCCCGAGGGTCTCGCGGGCCTCCTCGACGGTCGGCCCGCGGCCCCGGTCGGCGGGAGCGGTTCGGTGGCCGTCCGTGTTCCCCCGCCCGTCGGCCCCGCCTCCCGGCTCGTCGTCCGTCCGGCCCGACCAGCCGGACCACCGCTCCGAACCAGAGGTGTCACTCGCGTCCCGCCGTCGCCGCCAGCCGTCCGCGCCGGCGTCCTCCGGATCGGTCGCCTCCCAGTCCCAGGGGTCCTCCCAGTCGTCGGGGTCGTCGCTCCAGAACGGGTCGTCCGGGTCGCTGTCGGCCCACGTCCACTCGTCGTAGTCGGCGGTCGTCGACCCGCCGTCCGTGGCCTGCGCCGCCCGGTCCCGATTGCCGGGGGCGCCGCCGTCCGCCCCGTCGGCGTCCGAGGCGTCGGCGCCGTCCCCGGTCCGCGCGACCGGGCCGTGTCCGGTCTCGACCCCGGCGTACACCGAGGCGAGCATCCGCTCGCGGGCGTAGCGGTAGGCGAGGAACGCCCCGCCGGCGCTGACCGCCGCCACGCCGAGGAACGTCGGGGAGCCGAACCCGACGAACAGCGAGACGACCGCGACGCCGCCGAGGAACCCGGCGAGCCCGATGGCGACCCACGTCCGGTACACGCCCGTCCCTTGGGCCCCCATCGCCCTAAGTTTCCCGTCGGACACGCGGGCTAATGGCGCCGACTACGTAAGACCCAAATCACGGGGAGTCTTGGTAACGGCAGGCATGGACGTTCGCGTGATGGGGCGTGGGCCGGCCGAACCGTTCCTGAGTGCTCGCGACCTCTTCGAGACGGAGCACGACCTCGAGTGGCCCGTGGAGGTGAAGGTCCGCGGGGACCCCGACGAGCGGACGCTCACCGGCCACTACGACGACGACCGCCACACCCTCGTGATGTCCGAGCAGGCCGCACGGGGGGCGATGGCCCGCGAACTCGCCCTCCACGAGTTCTCGCACATGCTCCGGTACGAGCAGTCCCATCCCTCACACACCCAGTCGACCGAGGAGGCGCTGTTCCTGGCGCTCACGGGGCGGTCGGTCGAGCGCCGGAAGCTCGCGCACTGCTACCAGATCGCCAACCACATGAAGGACATCTACGCCGACGACATCACGCTCGACGTCGCCCCTGCCGACAAGCTGGTGTCGTTCCTCGAGTCCTCGCTGGCGGCCGCCCTGGCGGACCGACCGGCGGCGACGCCCGGCGCGTGGAAGCGGCTCACCCCCGCCTCGGACCCGGAGATCACCGCGGTGAACGCCGCGTTCGCGCTCGCGCTCTGCGAGCGACACGACCTCCTCGCCCCCGACCACCGGCTCTACGACCTGGCCCGCGCGGCCGCGAGCGACGCCCCCGGTGTGAGCCTCGAGGGGTTCAAGCGCCGGTTCCGGACCCTCGCGGCCGACCCCGGCGAGTCCGAGTACCGCAAGGCGCTCGTCGACGTCACCCGCGAGTACGCGGTCGGGTCGGGGTCGACCGGGCGGGCCGCGGACTGACGCTCCGGGTCACGGTGTCCTCCCGGTCGCGCTCACGCCTCCTCCGCCACGGCCACGTTCAGCTCCCCGTCGACGGTCAGCCGCAGTTCCGCCCCCTCGTGTGGCACCGTGACCAGCACCCGGGGCGGGTCCGTGGAGACCACCTCCTGTTCGTGCCCGGCGACGAGGTCCGTCCGTCGTCGCACGCTCTCGACGTCGTCGAGGTCGTAGTGGACGCCGACGCCTCGCTCGTGGTAGAAGGAGACGACCGTGGGGCCGGCGGGGGCGAGGGCCGCCCCCGCAAAGTAGCCGTCGGGCACCGACTCGCCCCCTCGTACGCCCCCAGACACCCGGTACAGACCCTGTAGAGCCACTCGTCCTCGTAGGTGGCGGCCAGCGGCGCGCCACAGAACGGGCAGTCGGCGTCGATCCCCGTCGGTTCGAGCGCCGGCTCCTCGATGCTCGTCCCGGCGACGACCGTCCGGACGAGCTGCCGACCGGACCGGCGGAGAGCGTATCCGTTCTCCACCCGGCGGACGAACCGACCCTCGAGCCGGTCGAGGTGGTAGTTGAACCGCCCGGAGTCGCGCACGCCGACCCGCTCGCGGAGCCTCGAGAACGGCACCCCGTCGTCCGGGTCGGCGGGGTCACAGGCCTCCCGGCGCGCCAGCAGTACGGCCAGCCGCGTCTCGTCGCCGAGCGCGGCGAACGCCTCGGTCGCGCACGTCGCGCCGTCGCCGGCCACCGCGTCGAGCGGCGACCCGGTCCCGGCCTCGTCGGTCATACCCGACGGTAGGAGCGGGGGATCAAAAACGGACTGCGGGGACGTGAGGATGCCGCCTTCGCTCTCAGAGATGGCCGGCCTCGCGGGCGACGAGCATCGGTCCGAGTCCCCAGCCGGCCCCCGAATCCAGCACCGCCTCGAACGCCGCCTCGACCGGGAACGTCCGCACGGCGATGAACTCCGTCTCGTCGAGTTCCTGTGGTCCCGACGACAGGTCCGTGGCGACCGCGACGTGCCGGCGGTGGCGGACCCACCCGTCCGGGTAGTACGACCGGACGTACTCGACCGAGTCGGCCTCGAACCCGGTCTCCTCGCGGAGTTCCCGACGGGCGGCCGCGCGGACGTCCTCGTCGGCGTCGACGGCACCGCCGGGGACGGTGAGGAACGTCCGACGCTGGCGCGGGCGGTACTCCTCGACGAGCATCACCTCCTCCCCGGCGAGGGCGACGACCGTCACGCCGTCGACGGGGTCGATCCAGTAGTAGTCCCCGCGGGAGCCGTCGGGTCGCTCGACCCGGTCGTAGCCCGCCTCGAAGAACGGCGTCTCGTGCTCGGTTACCTCCTCGAGCACGGGCCATTCGGCGGCCGTTCCGGGAGGACGCGGGAGTTCGCCCCGGGCGGCGACGTCGGGGTCCCCCGGGTCGGGAACGTCCGGGGTCGGTCCGTCCGTTCCGGACTCCGACCCCGACCCGGAGTTCGACCCGGGGGACCCGAGGGACCCGGGGTCTTCCTCGTCCCCCGAGCCGTCGTCGCTCACAGCAGTCCCTCCGCGCGGGCGAGCAGTATTCCCTCGAGAGTGGCGTCGTTCGTCGGCGGCTCCCGGACCGTCTCGAGGGCCTCCTCGACGGGGACGGTCCGGACCGCGAGGAACTCGCTGCCGTCGAGCTTGCGGCGGGCGGGTTCGAGCCCCTCCGCCCAGACGATGCCGCGCCGGTGTCGGAGCAGCCCCGTCGTGCAGTCGACCGCCTGCAGGAGCCGGCACTTCTCGGCCTCGAACCCGGTCTCCTCGCGGAGTTCCCGCCGTCCCGCGTCGGCGAACGACTCGCCGGACTCGACGATGCCCGCCGGGAGTTCGAGACAGTGCTCGCGGATGGTCGGACGGAACTGCTCGACCATCAACAGTTCGCCGTCCAGCACCGAGACGACGACGGCGGCGTCGGGCAGCTCGGCCCAGTAGTAGCGCTTGCTCGACCCGTCGGGCTGTTCGACCTCGTCGTACCCGCCGGTGTACCAGCCCGTCTCGTACTCGACCTGCGAGTCGAGGACCGGCCAGTCGTGGTCGGTGCCGTCCGGCCGATCGACGCCCTCCGGGTCGGGCGCGGATTCGGCGTCGGGGTGGGAGTCGGGGTCGCCGGCGCCCCCGTCGCACTCGTCGGATCCCTCGGACCCCTGGGGCCCGTCCTCGTCGCTCATGCGTCGCCCTCCCGGACGACCTCCGTGTGGTAGCGTGTCCCGTTGTGCGCGACGAATACCGCGTCCTCGGCCGTCGCGTCGGGATACCGCTGTCCGACGGCGTCGAACTCGTCGAACGGCGAGTGGGCGAACGACTCCTTCAGACCGAGCGGCCCCCCCCAGTAGGGGTCCGAGCGCCCCCCGTCGGTGCCGTTCGCGGCCGCCGACACCGCACCGGTCAGGTAGGGGTAGCGCCGCTCGGAGAGGTTCGTCGCGTTCACCGCCGGGCCCGGTTCGGTCGACTCGGCGACGACGTAGTAGGGCGCGCCGCTCCGCAGGGTGGCGGGGACCGCCCCGAGCGCCAGCAGGCCGCCGACCACGACGAGGACGGCCACGGTGACGTTCCGCGTGGCGGGCCTCATGCGTGGAGTTCGTCCCGGTAGAGGCGGCCGAACGACTGTCGGCGGAGGGTGCCGACGGCGGCCGACTCCTCGTTCTGGAAGGTGGCGGCGACCGCCCTCCCAGCGAACGGCGCGGCGTGCCACGCGGCGCGGTCGACGTTCTCGCTCCCGGCGACGTGGACCTCGCCGTCGTACCCCTCGCGCCAGTCCTCGAACTCCTCGCGGGTGCCCACAGTGACCGCGAGCGTGCCGGCGAACAGCGCGTCCCGGGCCGTGAGGACGACGTCCTCGGTCACCCGGTCGCGGTACTCCTCGCGGTCGAAGCCCATCGCTCGGGCCACCTCGCGGACCACCACCTGCGCGGTCGGCCCGAGCGACTCGTAGCGCTCCCGGGCCGCCGCGACGGTCTCCGGGGCGAACGTCCCCTCCGTGTGCATACCCCGACTACCGGGTGACGGCAGTTACGCGTTGTTATCCCGGTCCGTCCGCCGCCGTCGGTCGGTCGCGGTGCCGCGGTCCCCCCAGGTCAATCGGTCCGCTCCCGTGCCTCGCCACCCGTCTCCCCGCCCGCCCCCGCCGTCCCGTCCCGGTCGTCGTCGCTCCCGTCGTCCTCGCCCTCGCCCTCGTCCGCGAGCATCTCCCGCGTCATCTCGCGGGCCTCCTCGAGCACCTCCCGGGTCCCCTCGTCGAGTTCGTCCGAGTCGGTGCCCGGACCGGCGAGGTGGCTCGTCCGGTCGCCGTGGTCGGCGTGCCCCGCGCGGTCCGGATCGAGCGGGACGCCGTGGCCGTGCTGGTGGTCGTGATCGTGTCCGCGTCGGCGGTCGTGTACGCCCTCCACTCCCTCGTCGTCGAACAGCGCCCCGGAGCGCTCCTCGGGCGGCTCGGTCGGTGCCGATTCCTCCAGGCCGGCGGCGGTGTCCTCGAAGACCTGCGGGAACTCCCCCTCGGGGGCGTGCTCGGCGACCCGGGGGGCGAGTTCGGCCTCGCCCGCGTCGGCCCCCCCCGGGGCGTGCTCGTCCAGCCACGCCTCGTGCGCCTCGTCCCCGAGGACCGCCGTGAACGCCACGTGGTTGGCGAGGTGGCGGGCGTCGGCCTGCGGGGCGGCACAGACGGGACACTCGTAACCCATGTCCGGCGGGACGGGGCCGACGGGTAAAACGAGCGGGGTCCCGGACCGGTGACGACCCGAGGATCGGTGTCCGCCCGGCGGTCGGGGCGGGGAAACTGCTGCGGGGAGAAACGTTTTGCCCGCGACAGGGCTACGTCGCGGCGTGGATTCCCCGTTCGAGACGCTCCGGGTCGACCCGGGCGCGGACGCCGAGGAGATCGAGCAGGCGTACCGCCGCCGGGTGATGGAGGCCCACCCCGACCACGGCGGCTCGGCGGCCGAGTTCCAGGCCGTGCGGGCCGCCTACGAGGACCTCCTCGACGGGACCCGGGAACTGGAGGCCGGCGGGGGGAGCGAGGACGGGCCCGCCGGGGGCGACGGGGGGGCCGCCGATGCCGCCGAAGGGGGGTCCGGGGAGGGCGAGGAGACCGAACCGGGGCCGCCCGACCCCGAGGTCGAGTACCTCAACCACGACGTCATCGAGGACCACGGCTGGTCGCTCGACGACGACGACCTGTTCGAGAAGGCGGCCGGGGCGGGACTGGGCCCCGAGGACTACGGACGGTTCGCGGTCGAGGGGGGCGAGACGCTCCTCGAAGCCGCCGAGGAACGCGGGTTCGCGTGGCCGTACGCCTGCCGGGGCGGGGCGTGTGCGAACTGCGCCGTCGCGGTGACCGACGGGGAGATGTCGATGCCGGTCGACCACATCCTCCCCTCGGACATGCTCGACCGGGGTATCCGGCTCTCCTGTGTCGGCGCGCCGATCACCGAGGAGCTGCGGGTCGTCTACAACGTCAAGCACCTCCCGTACCTCGACGAACTCCGCCTGCCCCCGCGCCCGTTCGAGCAGGCGCGCGCCAACGATTAGAGCGACGGGAGGCGGCCGCGCCCGATCACCCGGCCGGCCGCGCCCGAGAAGCGACGACGCCCGGATGACGACAGCGGCGGCGATCCGGGGCGCACACGCGACGTTTAAACCGGACGACGGACCTACGTCCCGGTAATGAGCGAGTCAGGCGAGGAGGAGCCGCGGGCGTTCTGCCCGCGGTGTGGCGACCCGATGGAGCCCCCGGCGGAGCCGCGCCCGGGCGAGCCGAGGGACCCCGACCGGGTGCTCTGTGACGACTGCTACTTCGAGGGGTTCGAACTCGTCGACGCGCCCGACAGGGTCGAGGTGCGGGTCTGCTCGCAGTGCGGGGCGGTCCACCGCGGGAACCGCTGGGTCGACGTCGGCGCGCGGGACTACACCGACGTCGCCGTCGAGGAGGTGACCCGCGCGCTCGGCGTCCACCGGGAGGTCGAGGACGTCCGGTGGACCGTCGACCCCGAGCAGGTCGACCGGAACACGCTCCGGATGCACGCGGCGTTTACCGGTACCATCCGCGAGCGGCCGGTCGAGGAGAGCGTCACCGTCCCGGTCTACATCGCCCGCGAGACCTGCACCCGGTGTGGCCGCATCGCCGGGGACGTACGTCGCCGACCGCGAGGCGAAGGGGGATCGCAACGCCTTCATCACCGAGATCGACCATACGGGCGACGGCGTGGACATGAAGATCAGCGCCAACCAGATGGGCGAGGCCATCGCTCACCGCATCACGCGCGAACTCGGCGGGTCGGTCTCCTCGGCCGAGACGCTCGTCACCGAGGACAGCGACGGCAACGAGGTCTACCGCGTCACGTTCCTCGCGCGGCTCCCTCCCTACACCCCGGAGGACGTCATCGAGCTCGACGACGGGGAGGGGCCAGTGCTCGTGACCTCCGCGCACGGCAACCTCAAGGGCGTTCGACTGGAGACGGGCGAGCGCTACGAGGCGAGTCACGAGGAGGGGCTCGACCCCGACGCCCGGAAACTCGGCACCCGCGAGGACGCGGCCGAAACGACCGTCGTGACCGTCGAGGACGACCGCTCGGTGCAGGTGCTCGACCCGGAAACCTACGAGGCCAAGACCGTTCCCCGACCCTCGTTCGCCGACCCGGACGCGGAGACCCTCCCCGTGCTGCGGTCGCGGGCCGGCCTCCACGTCCTGCCGCGCGAGGGGACGGACCCGAGGGGGTCGGAGTGACCGACCGGAACGACGGAACGGGCGCGGACGACCCGACGGAAGCCACCGGCCGGACCGACCGGACCGGCCCGGCGGCCGACCCGAAGGGGGTCGACCTCGCGGCACTGGTCGGGAAGTCGCGGACGGGGACGGTCGTCGAGTCGCTCCGCGAGGAGGGCGTCTACGACGACGCGCGGAGCGTCGCGGAACACGACGAGGCGACGGTCGCGGTTCCGGTCAGCGGCGCGCCACGCGAGACCGAGGTCCGCGAGGTGATCGAGAGCGACCTCCCGCGGCGAACCCGGGGGCTGCGCGACGTGCTCCGCGAGCGGGGCTGGGACGAGGCCGAACTCGACCGCGCGCCCGGCTCGTGGGCCGTCGTCGGGAGCGTGGTCCTGGTCGAGGTCGGGGACGCGCCCCGTCCCGGGGAGGTCGGCGAGGCGCTGCTCTCCCTCCACGGCGAGGCCGACACCGTCCTCGCCCGGGGTGGGATCGCCGGACGGACCCGGGAGCCGGACGTCGAGGTCCTCGCCGGCGAGGGGGACACGGAGACCGTTCACACGGAGCACGGCACCCGGTACGCGCTCGACCTCGCGGCGGTGATGTTCGCCCCGGGGAACAAGGCCGAGCGGGCCCGGATGGGCGAAACAGCGAGCGAGGGCGAACGCGTGTTCGACATGTTCGCCGGCATCGGTTACTTCACGCTCCCGATGGCCCGCGCGGGCGCCGATGTCACCGCCACCGAGGTGAACCCGACGGCGTTCCGCTACCTCGTCGAGAACGCCGTTCTCAACGGCGTGGAGGACCGCGTCTCCGCGTTCCGGGCCGACTGCCGCGACGTCGACGTCGAGGGGGTCGACCGCGTCGTGATGGGCTACTACGACGCGTGGGAGTACCTCGGCGCGGCGCTCGCCGCGGTCCGTCCGGGCGGGGTCGTCCACCTCCACGGGGCGGCGCCCGAGGCCGAGCTGTGGCACCGTCCCGTCTCGCGGCTCCGAGAGGCGGCCGACCGCCATGGTCGGGCCGTCGAGGTGCTCGACCGACGGGTCGTGAAATCACACAGCCCCGGGGTGGAGCACGTCGTCGTGGACGCGCGGGTGGACTGATACGGACGGGCGTGGTCTCTGACCGGTGAGTGCCCGGACCCAGTCGGCATCCGCCGGCAGACCGTTACGATCCTCCGTGCGAGGGCCAGGAGACGCCGATCCGCTCGTCGCGGTGCCCCGGTCCTCGCCCGTCGCCCCGACTCCCCGCGCTCGTCCCGACCCCGTCCACGCCCGGGGACTGACGGACCGTCACATCGACTGCGGGACCGGGGGTGGACGGCAGGGCCGCGGACCCCGGCACCGGCAGTTAGCGGGGACGAGGCGGGTCCCCCCGGTACGGCCGGGAAGGGCCGTCCGGGTCACTCCCGGTCGGCCCGGATCCACTCCTCGAGCGTGACCCCCTCGTACGGCGTCGTCTCGACGAGCCGCCACTCGGACTCGTCGAACTCGGGGTAGAAGCTGTCGGCCTCGTACGAGCCGGGGACGCGGCTGAGGTACATCCGGTCGAGGTGGGGCTGGAAGAGCCGGTAGACCCCCGCCCCGCCGAGGACGTAGCCCACCTCGGCGCCGAGCTCCTCGAGGAGCGCGACGGCCGCCTCGACGCCGTCGGCGTGCTGGGCGGTCGAAGTGTCGAACTCGCGCTCGGAGCGACTCAGCACGATCCGCTCGGAGCCGGGGAGGTCGTCGAGCATCGACTCGAACGTCCGCCGCCCGAGGATCACCGGATGGCCGGCGACCCGGGCCCGGTACTGCCGGACGTCCGCCTCGATGTGGTCCCACGGGAGCTCCCCGTCCCTTCCGATGGCGCGGTTCTCCGCCACCGCCGCGACCGAGGCCAGTTCCATACCCGATCGAAGGGTCTGAGAGGCATAAATCGCGTGAGAGCCGTCGGCGTCAAGCGGATCGACCGGCAGTGACGACCGGCCGAGAGGCGGGCCGGGAACCGCAGGGACGGGAAGCCGGGTCCGGGGAGCGGCGCGCCGTTCGCGTCCCGGGACGTCCGGGTTGCTCCGGTCCGGTCAGCCCCTGACCGGGAGGTACGCGAGGCCCACGATGAGCATCGCCGCGAAACCCGAGAGAAGGGTCACGCCCCAGAGACCGTTCTGGCGTTCCTTGAAAGCGTCCTGGCGCGCGAGATCGTTCTGGTACCCATCGATGTCCGGCGAGAGGGTCACCGAGTCGCCCTCGAAGTGGACGACGAACCGCTGGCCGTTCAGGGTGACGTTCTCCCCCTCGGCCAGCTCGACGGTGTTCGTCGTCGGGCCGGTCCACTCGACCACGACCCTCTCGGCGGTCACGTTCGCCACCGTCGTCTCGTTGCCCCGGACGGTCATCGTGTCGCCCTCGGTGAGCCGACCGACGTCCGGCGTCGGGAGGTACTCCGAGAGGAGCTCCGTGGAGCCGTTGGCCGCGAAGACGACGTACTCCCGGCCGTCGTCGCGCGTGACCGTCCGGTTCTCGACGGCCGGGTCGGCCGCGAGCCGCTCGCTCACGTTGAACCGCTGGACCATCCGGAAGCCGCTCGGGTCGGACTCGTTCGGGGTGAGGACCCGGTAGTTCGACCCGGCGACCAGCGTCACGGCGTCGGGGGTGATGCCCGCGACCGTCATCGTCTGTCCCTGGTAGGTCAGCGTGTCGTTGTACGCGAGCGTCGCGTCGACCGACGGCCCCCCGAGCGAGAAGCTCCTCGGGGCCTCGTCGTCGGGGATCGAGACGGTCGCCTCGCTCCCGTTGAACGTCACGGTGTCGCCGTCCTCGAGGCTCGCGCTCTCGAACGCCCGCTGGCCCGGGAACGACGCCTCGGCCGGCGTCACGACCGTGTCGTTGGACAGTGTCGCCGTGAACCGGGCCGACTCGTTGGTCCACTGGAGCCGAGCGACGTGCTCCTCGCCGCCGTCCCCGCCACCGTGGCCGCCACCGTCGCCGGACGACTGGACGCTCACGTTGGCCACGACGTACTCCCGGCCGTCGACGGCGAGCGTGTCGCCCTCCGTGTAGGACTCGCCCTCCACGTCGATGGCGGGCTGTTCGGCGACGGCGATGACGGAGTACGCGCTCGCCCCCATGACGAGGAAGAACACGAAGTATACCGCCGCGACTCGTCGTTGCATAGTCGGGGTGATGGAATCGCCGGGTATAGTCGTTACTTTTCACGCTCCCGCGAGGTCCCGCCGCGCCCCCCGGGGAACGGACGGGCGGACGTCGGTCGCCGCGCCCTCGCCAAGCCACGGCCCGGATTTGAACCGGGGTGTAGCTGCTCTGCAGGCAGCCGCGTAAGCCGGACTCTGCCACCGTGGCCCGCACCCCGAACTAGCGTGGAGATTCGTTTAAGCGTAGCGGTACGGACTCCGGCCTGCGATAGCCGGGGGGCGGGTCCACGCGAGCCGGAAGGAACGGGAACCACCGCTGACGAGCGAAGCGGATCCGTCCGGGGTCCGAACGAGCGGCGCTTTCACCCGCGCTTTCGCGAGCGGCGGTCGCCGGGGGGACGACCCCCACGGAGGAACGGACGCTCTAGTAGAAGGCGATCGGCGTCCCGGGCGAGTCGTCGCGCGTGATCTTCTCAATCGCCTCCTCGAAGTCGGCCATCCGGACCTCGGTCCGCTCGTCGCGGATGGCGAACATCCCGGCCTCGGTGGCGAGCGACTCGATCTCGGCCCCGGAGAAGCCGTCGGTCTGCTCGGCGAGCCCGTCCATGTCGACGTCGTCGGCGACGGACATGTCGGCGGTGTGGATGCGGAGGATCTCGCGGCGGCCCTCGTGGTTCGGCTCGGGCACCTCGATGAGGCGGTCGAACCGGCCCGGACGGAGGATGGCGCGGTCGAGCATGTCGAAGCGGTTGGTCGCGGCGATGATGGAGATGTCCCCGCGCTGGTCGAACCCGTCCATCTCCGAGAGGAGCTGCATCATCGTCCGCTGGACCTCCGCGTCGCCCGAGGTCTTGGATTCGGTGCGCTTGGAGGCGATGGCGTCGATCTCGTCGATGAAGATGATGGCCGGGGCCCGCTCCTCGGCGAGCTCGAAGAGGTCCCGGACGAGCCGGGCGCCCTCGCCGATGAACTTCTGGACGAGCTCCGAGCCGGCCATCCTGATGAACGTGGTGTCCGTCTGGTTGGCGACGGCCTTTGCGAGCATCGTCTTGCCGGTCCCCGGCGGGCCGTGGAGCAGGACGCCGGTTGGCGGTTCGATCCCGACGGCATCGAACCGCTCGGGGTCCATCAGCGGCGCCTCGACGGCCTCGCGGACCTCCCGGATCTGTCCCTCGAGCCCACCGATGTCCCCGTACTCGACCCCCGGCGACTCGTCGATCTGCATCGCCTGTGCCCGGGCGTCGGTCTCGTTGTCGAGGAGGCTCTGGACGGCGAAGGAGTCGTTGATCGCGACGCGGTCACCGGCCTCGAGGCGGTCGGAGAGCCGTGGTGAGACGTCGGTGAGCACCTCCTGGTTGTTGCCGTGCTGTTTGAGCACCACCTCGTCCTCCTCGGACGCGACCTCCTCGACCGTGGCGAGGTAGAGCGAGGAGGTCTTCAGCGCCTCGTTCTGGCGCTGGAGCCGGTCGACCTCCTCGCGGAGCTCGCCGCGGCGGTCTCGGGCCGCGTCCAACTGGTCTGCGAGCTCGTCGTGGACCTGTACGATGTCCACGAAGTGCTCTCGTAGGGTGGCCAGGCGCTCGTCCTCGTCCATCTCCGGGTCGAGGTCGAGCGTCGGCCTGTCTGGAAGCGACGGACTACGCGACATCTGGTCGTCGGCCCTAAACGCGCCACCCTAGAAGTGCTTTTGGGTTGCCGTGGCGAGCGGCCGGCACCGACCGTCGACGGTCCCGGTATCCCGGTCGCCCCGACCGGATCCGTCGGGGTGAAACCGCCCCGGATCGAGGGTCCCGTCCGGTCCCGCGCAGACGGACGCCCGTAGCCCGCTACCGTCGACCGTCGCCCCCGTCCGGGGGACCGCCGGCGAACCGGTGGGGCCGTCCGTATCAGCTCAGCGATTCGAACTCGCCGACCAGCTCGTCGTAGGCGTCGACGGCCGCCTCGACCGGCTCGGGCGAGGCCATGTCGACGCCCGCCCGACGCAGCAGGTCCAGCGGGTACTCCCGCGAGCCGAGCCGGAGGAACTCGCGGTAGCGCTCGGCGGCCGGCTCGCCCTCCTCGCGGATCCCCCTGACGATGGCGTTGGCCGCCGAGATGCCCGTCGCGTACTGGTAGACGTAGAACCCGTAGTAGAAGTGGGGGATCCGCATCCACTCGCGGGTGGTCCCCTCGTCGACCGCGGCGGGCTCGTAGAACTCCCGCTTCAGCTCGCCGTAGAGCTCGTCGAGCCCGTCGGGCGTGAGCGCTCCGCCCTCCTCGATCGTCTCGTGAGCCCGGTGCTCGAAGTCCGCGAACATCGTCTGCCTGAACAGCGTCGATCTGAACCGCTCGAGGTACTCGTCGAGGACGTGCCGGCGGAAGCCCTCGTCCTCGACGGTCTCCAGGAGGTGGTCGGTCAGCAGCGCCTCGTTCACCGTCGAGGCCACCTCCGCCGTGAAGATGTCGTGGTTCGAGTAGACGTACGGCTGGTGCTCGCTGGTGAGCTCGGAGTGCATCGAGTGGCCGAGCTCGTGGGCCAGGGTGTACATCGAGGCCACGTCGTCCTGGTAGTTCATCAGGATGAACGGCTGGGAGTCGTAGGTCCCACCGGAGTACGCTCCCGAGCGCTTGTTCGCCGTCTCGTAGACGTCGACCCACCGGGACTCGAGCCCCTCGGCGGCACGGGACTGGTAGGCCTCGCCGAGCGGCGCGATGGCCTCGACGACGTGCTCCTTGGCCTCCTCGTAGGGGATCTCCGGGGAGTCGCTCCCGGAGCTCGTCGACCCCGAGCCGGTCGCGCTTGAGTTCGGCGTGCCGGTGGAGGACGTCGAGGTTCTCGCGCACCGTTTCGACGAGCTCGTCGTACACCTCCACGGGGACGTTCGGGCCGTCGAGGCTCGCCTCCCGCGCGGTGTCGTACCCGCGTACCCGCGCGAGCTTGACGTCCGTCCGGACGCTGTTCTCGTAGGCCTCGGCGACGGAGTTGCGGAACTCGCCCCACTCGTCGTAGAACGCCTCGTGGACTAGCCGCCGGAACGCCCGGTCGCGGTTCTTCTGGAGCGTCGTGAAGTTCGACAGCGTGATCCGGCGCTCGTCGCCGTCGGGGTCCTCGACGGCCGGGAACTCGACGTCGGCGTTCGTCAGCAGCTGGTAGACGTCACCGCCACCGCCGAGCACCTCCGAGAGGTCCGCCAGCACCGCCTCGACCTCCGCCGAGCGGGTGTGCTCTTTCGTCCGCAGGACGTCGTCGAAGTAGTGCTCGTACTCGGCCAGTGCGGGGTTCTCCGCGACCAGCGCGTCGAGCTCCTCTCGCGCGAGCTCCTGGAGCTCGGGCTCGACGAACGAGGCCGCCGAGGAGGCCTCGCTCGCCAGCGAGGACGCCCGCGCCCGGTAGGCCTGGTACTGCTGATCCGTGGTGTCCTCGTCGCTGCGCATCCGCGCGTAGGCGGTGACGTTCGCCACCTCCCGCATGATCGACTCGCGGAGTTCGAGCACCGCGTTCAGCGTCTCGGCGGACCCGGTCACCCGCCCCTCGTACTGTTCGAGCTCCGCGATCCGTTCCTGGACGTCCTCGAACGCGGCCTCCCACGCCTCGTCGTCCGCGAACATCGAGTCCAGCGACCACTTGTACGCCTCCTCCACATCCCCGCGCTCGGGGACGTCGGTCGAACTCATGGACCCGGTTTAGGCGCTGCCGCCCCGTTAAACGCATCGTCCCGTCACAACCCGAACCCCCGATCCGGGGAACGACCCGAAACGCCCGATCCGTGGCCGCGAGGCGCGCACGGAGCCCGCTTCGAGCCGCCCGGTCGGGTCAGTCCCGTCGCTCCCGTAAGGGTCGTGTCCGCCGGGCTTTAGCGTGCGCCGGGCCTGCGGTGCGGTATGAAGACGGGTAGCGACACGGACGCGGACGCCGGGGGGGACGGCGGATCGTCCCCCGAGCGAGGGGCCGGCGCGGCCGCCGTCACGATGGGGCGGGCGACGACCGACCCGTTCCCGGCGCGATTCATAGAGCGGCTCACCGACGTGGGCAACCGGATGGGCGGCCACCCCGGGGAGCGCCGGGCGGCCGAACTCGTCGCGTCGGCGCTCGCCGACGCCGGCGCCGGTCCCAGCGAGGTCTCGTTCCCCATCACGCGGTGGACCCGGGGGAGCGCGGAACTCGCGGCCGGCGACCGCGGGCGCTCGTTCGAGGCAGTCGGCCTCCCGTACACCCCGTCGGGGGACGTCCACGCCCCGCTCGTCGACGCGGAGCAGGGGACGCCCGCCGAACTCGACGAGGTCGACGTCTCCGGAGGGGTCGTCCTCGCCCGGCAGGGTTCCGCCGGCGGCCGTCACGTCCACCGGATGGAGAAGTACGGTCACGCGGTCGCGGCCGGCGCGGCCGCGTTCGTCCTCGTCAACGACACCCCCGGAGGGCTACCCGTCACCGGCACGCTGCGGTTCGGCGAGCCGGGGGCCGTCCCCGCGGTGGGCGTGAGCCGCGAGGCGGGCGAGCGGCTCCGCCGGTACGCCGCCGACGGCGGGGCGATCCGGCTCCGCGTCGAGGCCGAGGTCGACGAGGCGAGCGCGCACAACGTCGTCGGCGAGCTCGGGCCCGACACCGACGACTGTGTCGTCCTGCTCGCCCACCTCGACGCCCACGACCTCGGTGAGGGGGCGCTGGACAACGGCTGCGGGCTGACGGTCGCGGTCGAGGCCGCCCGACTGCTCGCCGACCGCGACCTCCCGCGGCGGGTCGTGGTCGGCGGGGTCTCCTGCGAGGAGACCGGTCTCCTCGGGAGCCGGGCGCTCGCGGACTCGCTCGATCTCGAAACGGTGCGGGCGGTCGTCAACGTCGACGGCGCGGGCAGGGCGCGGAACCTGAAGGCCTACGCGCACGGGAGCGACGCGATCGAGCGGATCGCCCGCGAAACCGTCGGGGCGGTCGAACAGCCCCTCGCCGTCGAGGAGCGGCCACACCCCTACAGCGACCACTGGCCGTTCCTCCGGGACGGGGTGCCCGCGCTCCAGCTCCACAGCGAGCCGCCCGGCGACGACGGCTCGTGGGGTCCCCGTGGCCTCCCGGTCGCACACACCCGCGCGGACACTCTCGACAAGGTGGAGCGACGCCGAGGCGGGGATGCGCGCCGCCGGGGTCTGGCCGGACGGGTGGTGAGCGGCGGACGGTGACGGGGAGCGGTCAGCCGTCCACACCCTCTTCGAGCAGCCCCATCGCTCGTGCCCTGGCGCTCGCCGCGGTCCGCCGGGTCCCGAAGGCCTCGCGGGCGCTCGCGGCCGCCCGTTCGTCGACCGTGAACCGGAGCCCGGGGTAGGTGACCGACAGGAGTACCAGCGGCTCCGGCGGCGCGGCGGCCACCCCGTCGGGACCGTCGAGCGGGTCCGGCCCGAGGACGCGGTCGACGAACCCGAGAGGGCGCTCGCCGGTCGCCACCGCCTCGACGAGCCGGGCCGCCCGGCGGACGAACCCCCGCGGGAACCCGCCGGCCCGGAAGTGACACCTCAGGAACGCCCCCTCGCGGGTCGTGCCCGCGCGGAGGTGTCTGGCCGTCCCGTTGTCGTCGCTCGTCAGGTTGTGGAAGTCGTGCTCGCCGGAGAGCCGGTCGCACACCGCGCGTGCGAGCCGCTCGTTCGCGTCCGGCGCGTGGAGGTGGTAGCAGTACGTCCGGCTCCGCGCGTCGTGGGTCGCGTGGAACCCCCGCGGGGCGTCGGCGCTCGCCCACGCCCTGACCTCGGCGGGGAGGTCGCCGTTCAGCGCGCGCGCGGTGAGCCAGCCGGGCGCCTCGAACGCGACGGTCTGGGCGAGCGCGGAGACGCCCGCGTCGGTCCGGCCGGCCGCGGCGTAGCCGGGCGGGGTTCCGCCCTCGGCTACGCCGAGCTCGTCGAGCGCGGCCAGCAGCGCGTCCTCGACGGTCTCGCCGTGGGGCTGGCGCTGGAACCCCCTGTAGGGCCCCCCGTCGTAGGCGAGCCTGTACGCGCGCACGAGCCCCCTGTCGTCTGCGGAACACTTAGTTGCCTGGTCGGCCGGTCTCGACGCTCCGGCGGTCGCCCGCCGCCGCGCTTCCGCTGTCGTCGCCACCGGCCCCGCCCCCGCCGCCGGATCCGCTCTCACCCGTGGCAGCACCGCCCACCGATCCGTCGGTGACGTTCCGGACCCACGGCGAGTGCCGGCTCCCGGGGACGAGTCCGCGGCTCGCGCCCGAACTCCCGGGATCGGAGAAGTACGCCGCCACGAGCACGCCGTCGTAGGTCACGAGCGGCGTGTACCGGTCGGTCACCTCGTCGGTGAGGTTCACGGTCGCGTTGTACCCCGTCTCGAGGTAGCAGTCGGGGACGCCGGATCCCCCCGTCCGTTCGATGGCGAGTTCGAACCGGCCCGAACGCCTCGAACGAGGCCTCGACCTCGGTGGCGCGCGACCGGACCGGAACGGTCGTCTCGATCGAGAGCTTGCGACCGCCCGGGACCGGACGACTGACCGAGGAGACGTTCGAGGACCGCGGCGTCCCGCAGGTCGGTTCGGTCGTCCGTACCGAGTCGAGTCCCGACTCCTCGAACGCCGGATCGGTCGATCCGAGACTCGGGACGGGGGCGGCACAGCCGGCGGCCAGGAGAGCGAGACAGAGCGCGAGGGTCGGCGCTACGCGTCGCGGGGCGGGCACGGAGGGCTCACGGCCGAACGGCGGTGAGCGTACGGCGAGTGTCTTCCGGTCGCGGTCGAGACTCGATGCTCTCCGGTCCCGGGACGACTCCCGTCCCGGGGGGCGCGACGTGAGTGGATGCGACGCGGACCGGCGCGGGCTACTCGTAGTCCCCGTAGGTCGGCCGGCCGGAATCGGGCGGGAACTCCGCCAGCGGGACCTGCGTCTGGTCGCCGCTCTCCATGTCCTTGACCGTCACGGCGCCGTCCGCGAGGTCCTGCTCGCCAACGACGACGACCGTCTCGGCGTTGATGCCGTCGGCGTAGGACAGCTGCGAGCCGAAGCCCCTGCCGGTCAGATCGGTCTCGACGACGTGACCCAGCTCGCGGAGGTCCCGCGCGACGTCAGCGGCGACCCGCCGGACCTCGCGGGCGTCGCCCACACGGAGGACGTAGTAGTCGGTCGATACCTCCTCGGCCGGGAGGACGCCCGCCTCCTCGAGCAGGAGCGGGAGCGTCGAGTTCATCACGCCCGGGGCGACGCCCACGGCGGGCGTGGGCCGACCGCCGAACGACTCCACGAGGTCGTCGTAGCGGCCGCCGCCGAAGATCGACCGGGAGATGCGGCCCCTCGCGTCGAAACACTCGAAGACGACGCCCGTGTAGTAGTCGAGCCCCCGGGCCGTCTCCAGCGAGACCGTACAGAACTCCCGGACGCCGAAGTCCTCGGCCGCTGCGAGCACCTCCCGGAGGTTCGTTACCGCCGCCTCGACGCGGTCCGTGCCGGCGAACTCGACGAGTTCGGCGAGGTCGCCCCGCTCGAGCAGCGCGTCGAACCGGCGGGCGTCGCTCTCCGAGAGGCCGGCCTCTCCGAGCAGGCGGTAGTACTCCTCGTCCTCGACCTTCTCGGACTTGTCGACCGCGCGGATCGCCGCGCGAGTGTCGACGTCGTCGGACATCGACTCGAACAGCCCCCCGAGGATGTCGCGGTGGGAGACCCGGAACTCGAACTCCCCGGTGTCGAGGCCGAGGCCGGTGAGCGCGTCCGCCGCGACGGCGAGTATCTCCGCGTCCGCTTCGGGTTCGCTCGTCCCGAAGATGTCCACGTTGGTCTGGTAGAACTCCCGGAACCGGCCCTGCTGGACCTGCTCGTACCGCCAGAACGGTCGCGTCGAGAACCACTTGATCGGCTTCTGTAGCGCCTGCTGTCTCGTGACGACCATCCGCGCGACCGTCGGGGTGAGTTCGGGCGTGAGCGTGACGTGCCGACCGCCCCTGTCCTCGAAGGCGTACAGCTCGTCGACGATGTCGTCGCCGGACTTGTCGGTCCACATCGCGGCCCGCTCGAGCCGGGGAGTGCCGACCTCGCGGAAGCCGTACCCGCGGGCCGTCTCCTCGACGGTGTCGATAACGGCCCGGCGGGCCGCCATCTCCGGGGGGTAGAAGTCGCGGAACCCCTTCAGCCCCTCGTACTGTGTCATGGCCCGTGGTTGTCGGGGGCGGGTAGGGAACCTTACGGTCCCCGGCGAGCGCACCGTGCGACCGGGATCGGACCGGCTCTCCGGCGGTTCGGTCGGGTTTCCGATGCGGTATCGGTAGGTTTCCCCGTGGACGACCGACACCGCTAATACTGTCGGACATACGCTCATGAACGACGTCGCCCTACCGTGGTGGCGATAATGTTGAGCCAGCTATGTCCGACAGTATAGGAACTCGGGGGTCGGGCGACGAACGCCGGGCGAAGCGGTCGGTCGGCCCTGCGGACTTTTGGGGGAGGCCCGCGTCCGGCGGTCCGTGACACGATACGAGACGCCCGCGGACATCGACGCGGCGGCGGTCGTCGGGGCCGGCGAGATGGGACGCGGCATCGCGGCGGTACAGGCACTCGCCGGGCGCGAGGTCCGGCTCTTCGACGTCGACGACGAGCAGCTCTCCGAGGCGATCGACCACGTCGAGTGGTCGACCGGGAAGGCGGTGGAGAAGGGGCGGGTAGCCGAGGACGAGCGGCAGGCGGCGCTCGACCGGCTCTCGGCGGCGGACTCGCTGGCCGACGCCGTCTCGGCCGCCGACTTCGTCACCGAGGCGGTCGTCGAGCGACAGGCGGTCAAGGAGTCCGTCTTCGAGGACCTCGACGACCACGCCCCCGAGGGGGCGATACTGGCGACCAACACGTCCGGACTGAACGTCACGAAGCTCGCGGAGGTAACCGGCCGACCGGAGCTGGTCTGCGGGACCCACTGGTTCAACCCGCCGATGCTGATGGAGCTCGTCGAGGTGGTCTCCACCGAGCATCTCGCATCCGACGTCGCGGACCTCGTCGTCGAGTACGTCGAGGCCATCGGGAAGACGCCGATCCGGTGCCGGAAGGACGTCCCCTCGTTCATCGTCAACCGGTGTTTCCGGCCCTACGGCGAGTCCGCCGCGTGGCTCGCGTACTACGGCGAGGCCGAGAAGGAAGCGGTGGATTCGGCCATGAAGTACCGCGAGGACTTCCCGATGGGGCCGTTCGAGCTCGCGGACTTCACCGGGGGCATCCAGCTCCGGGTGGAGGGCGAGGAGGATCACCTGGAGGACGACCGGCTGCTCGCGTACGACACGCGGGTCTGTCCGCTGCTCCACGAGCTCTACGAGGAGGGCCACTACGGTCGGAAGGCCGGGAAGGGCTACTACGACTACACCGACCGCGAGGAGCCCCACATCCCGGCGACGCCGGGCCGGGACTTCGACCCGATGCTGGTCTGGGCGCCGGTGATCAACGAGGCGGCAAAGATGGTCCAGCACGACGTCGCGACCGTCGAGGACGTCGACACCGGGATGAAACTTGGCGGGAACTGGCCGGTCGGCCCGTTCGAGAAGGCCGACGAGGTCGGCGCGAGGACGGTCGTCCGCTACTGCGTGGAGTGGGCCGAGCGCCACGACCCGTTCGACAAGGCGATGGAGACGCTCCCGTGTGACCTGTTGGTCCGGACGGCAAAGGCCGGGGAGCGGTTCCGCTGATGCCCGAGTTCGACCCCGACGAGGAGGGCCGCGGGTGGAGCTACCGGGCGCTGACCAGCCTCGTCATCCCGCGGCCCATCGGCTGGATCTCGACGACTGGCGCGGACGGGGTCGACAACCTCGCGCCGTACTCCTTCTTCAACGTGGCGACGACCGACCCGCCGACGGTGCTGTTCTCCCCCGGTCGGCGGTCCCACGCCGACGACGGGCGAACCGATACGGCACGGAACGTCCGGGACACCGAGGAGTTCGTCGTCAACCTCGTCACGGGCGAGTTCGCCGAGGCGATGAACGAGTCGTCGGCGACGCTGGACCCCGGGGAGAGCGAGTTCGACCACGCCGGCCTCGAGCGGGCGCCCTCGACGGTCGTGACCCCGCCCCGAGTGGCGGGGGTCGCGGCCGCCATGGAGTGTCGGCTCCACGAGATCGAGTCCGTCGGCGTCCACGAGCTCGTCCTCGGCGAGGCGGTCCGGTTCCACGTCGACGACCGGCTGCTGACCGGGGACGACCGGGTGGACGTGACCGAGGTCGACGCCGTCGGCCGACTGGCCTCGAACTGGTACGACCGGACCGAGAGCCGCTTCGAGATGGAGCGACCGGACTGACCGCGGTATCGGCGGCGGACCGGCGGTATGTCTCTCCGTCGGATACGGGAGACCCACGAACAGCTGCCGGACTCACGGTCGCGTTCGACGGGCCTCCGCGGGTGGTCCCGGACGGTACTGGATCCGGTCAGAACGGGGCGTCGGGTGACCCACGGCTGGCGCCCTCGTGACGGGTGTCCAGGTTCAGCCGGGCGAGGGTGTAGTTGAAAGTCATGTCGTAGACCGTCCGCTCCTCGAACAGTTCGCGGGTCAGCCGGTGGAACGCGACGTGGTCCTTGCCGACGAGCACGTCGTGGTCCCGCAGGAACTCGCCCGGCGTCGGAAGGTGCTCGACCACGAACTCGTCGTAACTATCGAAAAGCGCGCCCTCGTCCTCCCCGAACGGCGATGGGAAGCCCGGCATACGTTCACGTCCGCCGTCGGTCGGAGTACGCCTGTTGCCGGACGTGCTCGGGGAACGGGATTCACTTCCGTCACTTCGTCCGGAGACGGGATCCGCGCCGGTCGAAACGTCCGGGATGGGACGTCGTTCGATCAGTCCTCGGCTCCTCTCCAGGACGATCAGCGCGGTACTATCGGCAGTCGCGTGCGGCGCGATATCCCGAACGCCCTCGAAGCGGGCGACGTCGCCCGCCGTCAGTTCGCGTGTCCCCTCCCCTCACTCGTAACTGGGTCGATCCGTCGAGGAGATAGAAGGGGATGTCGTGGTCGGGAGTGAGCCGGAGCGGACTCGTCGGGAAGTGCGAACCCGACCGTTTCGGTTCCGCGTCCGGACAGCCGTTCGCGCGTGGCTGTCCCTCGAGTTCGCGAGTGATGCTGCTCGGGTTCTGGACGTTCGTCTACAACGTCGGACGGACCCTCCGGTCGGTTCCCTCCTACGACGTGACCGAGCGCCACTTCGGCCTCGCGCTCGGCTTCCTCGTGTTGGTGACCGCGCTCGGGTTCCTCCTGGCGCTCGACCTCGTCCGTCCGGTGTTCTCGCCGCTTTCGATACCACGTGCGGCCGTGGTGGGGAGCCACGCGACGCTCGCCGTGTTCGGGGCCGTGCTGACGACCGTCCTGGGGGCGCTCTACCAGCTCGCGACGATGTTCACGGGGACCGAGCTCCACGGGATCGACGTCCGGTTGCGTCGGTTCGAGGAGGTGGCCTATCCCGCGGGTGTGCTGCTCCTCGCGGTCGGTCGGCCGAGGTGGGGGTCCTCGCACGTCTCGGCGGCGTACTGATCGTCGTCTCGCTGCTCGGGTTCAGCCTGATCCTCGGGCGTCGACTCCACGAGACGCGGGTCGACTGGACGCCGATCCTCTCGCGGTACGCCGTGGTCGCCCCCGCGATGGCGCTCCGGGCGGTGCTCGCGCTCCAATCCTGGATCGCGGATCCGCTGGCCCGGGCCACGCTGTTCGGCGCACCGGGGACGCTTCACCTGCTCGTCCTGGGTGTCATCGGGTCCGTCGTTCTCGGCACCCTCTATCACGTCGTCCCGTTCATCGTCTGGGTCCACCGCTACAGCGACCGACTGGGGTACGGGGCGGTCCCGACGGTCGGCGACCGCTACAGCGACCGGGTCGCAGCAGTCGACTTCGCCCCGTTGGCTGGCGGAACGGGGATCGTCGTGACGGCCGACCCCGTCCCTCTCCCCTCGCCGAGTTCCACGGTCGGTGGCCTCCTCGCGCTGACGGGTGCGCTCCTCTTCCTCGCCAACGTCCTCCGCGCCATCCGGGAGCACAGCCCGCATTCGATCGCCGGGATCCTCTCCAGTGGGCCCCGGCGGGACCTGAATCCCTCGTCGGACGAGTCTGTGGGATCCGCCGACAGCCGGGAGACGGGAACGGGGGGCACAGCGGTATCCGCCCCGGCGTTTACGCCGGAGGTTCTCTCCCCGGATATTCATGATACTCCGCCGGTGGAACGTCCCGAAGATCGATCGCGTTTTCGGCCACCCGGTATCCGCTTACCCCTTCGAGAGGAAGCGGTTCACCCGAATATCAGAGGAATGGTCGGCTCGGGAACGACGCTCGACCCGAACGAACCCGTCGATCCCGAACGCGGTCCCGGGTTCATCGCCCCGCTACCGGGAGTGTGTTTTTCGAACGGGGCCGCGAACCGTCTCGGGGGAGCGGTTTCCGTGGAGGGCTCGTCGGATCCACCGTCGGCCGATCGCGTCATCGGACTCCTCGAGGAAGGGGAGGAGGAGGCGCCCGAAGCGGCGAACCGTGTCTCGGAGCGGCTCTGAACCGCTCGGTCCACGATCGAAAGGGGATCCTCCGATCGCTCCGGTCGGTCGCCGACGATCGCCCCACGCTGGTGAGTCCACCCCGTCCGACGCTCGTTTCGTCTCTGTCGGACGACGAACGGTCGGTTCGGTCATCGACCGCGAACCCGTCCGTCGCCATCGCGACGGTCGATCCCGCACGCGTCGAGTCGACCGTCGGTGCGTTCGCGGCGCGGCTCGCCGCCGCCGGGGAGTTCTACTACGCCCGAGCCCGGTGTACCGAGGCGCTCGGCTCGCTCGCGACACCGCGGACGTGGAGGTAGCCCCGACGCGATACACCGAAAACGGCGGGATCCGACGCCCCCGAGGAACCGTCCCTCCACTCCCGGGTTCGGTTCGCCCTCCGGACGCTCGATGACCCGGCGGAGCCGGCTGAACTCCCCGACGACGTCGACACGGTCGGGGGCGTTCGTGGGAGGACCGACGAGGCGATGGACGCGATCGCATCACCGGACGCCGACGGCGAGTGCCCCCGCTGCGGGCTGTCGTCGCCCCGGAACGGCCCGCCGGTGTGCCCTCGCCGTGGCGCCCGTACTGACAGCCCTCTCACATTTAGGCTCGCCTAAAATCCGAAAGTGCTTTGAATGTTTAGGGTGGCCTAAACGCATGGGTAACGACTCCGGTGGAGACGGAACGCCGACGCGTCGCGAGTACTTGACCTACGGCGGGGCAGTCCTCGGCGGCGGACTGCTGGCCGGCTGTACGGGGACCTCGGGCCCGGGATCGGGGTCCACACCGACGGAGACCGGAACGGAAACGGGGACCTCGACACCGACGGCGACGGGAACGGGGACCTCGACGCCGACGGCGACCGAGGACCCCGGCTACTCGGTTTCCATCGAGCCGGTGGGCGAGGTCACCTTCGAATCGGTCCCGCGGACGTGGCTCGCCAACAACGGGAGCTGGGCGGACATGGGAATCGCGCTGGGGCAGGAGCCGCCGAAGGGCGTCTGGCTCCCCTCGCGCTACCACACCCACTACTACGACGAGATCCCGGGCGTCAGCGTCGACGGGAGTTTCATCCGGAAGCTGTGGGGTGACGGCGGCGTCGGGAAGGAGCAGTTCTACGAACTGGACGCCGACGTCCACGTCATGGATCCGAACTTCCTCCTGAACCGCGGGAAGTGGAAGCAATCAGATATCGAAGAGATCACCGAACAGGTCGCGCCCTTCTTCGGAAACAGCATCTTCTCGCGGAGCTACGCGTGGCACGAGGACTACCGGTACTACACTCTGATGGAGGCTTTCGAGAAACTGTCGCAGGTCTTCGAACAGCCGGAGCGCTTCGAGGCGTTCGAGTCCCTCCACGAGGGGTTCCGATCGGACCTCGCGTCGGTCGTCCCGGGTCGTGACGAACGCCCGGAGGTCGCCGTGGTCTGGGGCGGCGGCGACGAACCCGAACAGTTCTATCCGTACGTCATCGACGAGGGGACGAGTTTCAAGCACCTCAACGACCTCGAGGTGAGAGACGCGCTGGCGACCTCCGACGTGAAGGACTTCTACTCCAGTCGCGGGGCGATCGACTTCGAGACGTTGCTCGAGGTCGACCCGGAGGTACTGTTGCTGCGCGGGCAGGAGTCCAAATCCGCCGAGGAGTTCGGGGACACGGTCGTCTCGTTCATGCGGGACCACGAGGTGGCGGGCTCGCTGACCGCGGTCGAGAGCGGCGACGTCTACCGCGCCGGCCAGCTCTACCAGGGACCGATCACGAACCTCGTCGTGACCGAACGGCTCGCCGGAGCGCTGTACGATGCCGACGGGCGGCTGTTCGACCGCGAACGCGTCGGTGAAATCGTCAACGGTGACCTCTGACGATGGCCGGGGCGGATCCGTGTCGGCGCGAGCCGCTCGCTCGCAGGAGCTACACGACGTGCCCCGGCGCGGTCGCCGTCGGTGGGCCGCTGGCCGGCTGTACGGATCAGCCGGGGGACGGATCGATCCCGACCCGGACGGGCGAGGGGGACGGTTCGACCGCGACGGGGACGACGGGGCCGTCCTCGACCGGGGCCGCGAGTTCGATACTGCGGGGGTGAACCGATAGATGGCAACGGGGACCGCGGCCGGATCGGACGAGGCGAGTCGGCGCGAACGGTGGCTCGGCTGGTTCGACGGCTCGCTGGTCGCGCTGTGTCTCGGGGGCCTCGGGGTCGTCGTCGCCGGCGGGCTCGTCCAGGTGAGCTTCGGGGCGTTCTCGATGACGATCGTCGAGGCCTGGCAGGCCGTCTTCGATCCGGACGTGATCCTGAACCGTCGGGCGTGGGAGGCGTTCCTGCTGGGCGGAGAGCTCCCCGAGATGAACAAGCGCAGCCTCGTCGTCTGGAACATCCGGCTCCCGCGGGTGTTCGTCGGGGTGCTGGTCGGCATGAACCTCGCCGTTTCCGGGGCGATCTTCCAGGCCGTCACGCGCAACGAACTCGCTAGCCCGTTCATCCTCGGGGTCTCCTCCGGGGCGGGACTGATGATCCTGCTGACGCTGGTCGTCTTCTCGGGGCTGTCGGCGTTCCTGCCGCTGATCGCGTCGGTCGGGGGAGCGGTCGCGTTCCTGATCGTCTACGCCGTCGCCTGGAAGAACGGCACCTCACCCGTGCGGCTCGTCCTCGCGGGGGTCATCGTGGGGACCGTCTTCGGCAGCCTCCAGACGGCGCTGTTCTTCTTCGCCGAGGACATCGGCGTCGTCCAGTCGGCCATCGCCTGGACGACCGGCTCGCTCACCGGAACGGACTGGGAGCAGGTCCGAATGGCGCTTCCGTGGACGGCCGTGGCGATGCTGCTCGCGCTGATCAGTTCCCGGCAGCTGAACGTCCTCCTGCTCGGCGAGAGCACCGCGAAGTCCCTGGGGATGAGCGTCGAGCGGGTCCGGTTCGCGCTCTCGGGCGTGGCCGTGCTCGCGGCGGCCGCGAGCATCGCCGTGGCGGGCATCGTCGGCTTCGTCGGCCTCATCGTCCCGCACGTGGTCCGCAACGTCGTCGGCAGCGACTACAGGAAGCTCGTCGTGGGCTGCCTGTTCGCCGGCCCGGCGCTGATGGTCGCCGCGGACGTCGGCGCCCGTCTGGCGCTGAACCCCGTCCAGATCCCCGTGGGGATCGTCACGGGACTCGTCGGCGGGCCGTACTTCCTCTACCTGATGCGCAAGCAGGACACGATGGGTGAGATCTGATGGCCGAGGGCCACACACCCGAAACGGACGGTGGCCCCGGGACGACCGTCGGGAGCGCCGACCCGCGGCGGAACGGACGCGACCCGGGTACGACCGACGAGAGGACCGCCAGCGAGTTCCTCGGGGAGAACCTCGTCGTCAGCTATCGGTCGGCGGACGAGCCGGTGATCGACGGCGAGTCCCTGCGCGTGCCGCCGGGCGAGGTCACCGCGCTGATCGGGCCGAACGGCTCCGGGAAGAGCACGCTCCTGAAGGGGCTCGCCGACCAGCTCGGCCTCGACGCCGGCAGGGTCCTGATCGACGGGGAGGACGTCCACGCGCTGGGGACGAGGGAACTCGCCCGCAGGCTCGGACTGCTGTCCCAGGAGAACACCGCCCCCGAGAGCATCAGCGTCGAAAGGCTGGTCGAACACGGCCGCTACCCCCACCGGGGCTTCTTCGACGGGCTCTCGGGGGCCGACCGTGCGGCCACCGACCGCGCGATCGACCTCGCGGGCATCGAGCACCTCCGCGAGCGCGAGGTGGGGAGTCTCAGCGGCGGTCAGAAGCAGCTGGCCTGGATCGCGATGGTGCTCGCCCAGGAGACGGACGTGCTACTGCTCGACGAACCGACGACGTTCCTCGATCTGCACCACCAGCTCGAGGTGATGGACATCGTCGAGACGCTCCGGGACGACAGCGACGTCACGGTCGTCCTCGTCCTCCACGACGTCGACCAGGCCGCCCGGTACGCCGACCACATGGTCGCGCTCAAGGAGGGCACGATCCACGCCCGAGGGTCGCCGGAGGCGGTCGTCACCGAGGAACTGCTCGCGGAGGTGTTCGAGATCGACGCCGAGATCGAACGGACCCCACGAGGGCCGCGGATCCTCCCGCTCCGGGCGCGACACGACGGGGAGCGGAGCGAGCGACCCGACGATCCCGAGCCGGGATCGTGAGCTCCGCGGGGGGCTCCGAGACCGCCCCCCACGCTTACGGGGAGCGGGTACTGCGACCCCTGCTCCGCCGTTTCGTGCTTTCGGGGAAGGGGCGCTGACTCGGACACGGCTCCCGACGACCGCCCTCGCCGTGGCTCCCCGCGGGACGCCCGATAACGAGCGACGGTCGGTTCTCCCGGCCTGAGAACCGACGGGGTCACGGCGGAGTAGGCTAGCCTCAAACACGTCCACTCGGGCTCACACGGTGGCATCGAGGAGCGTTTCCGAGCACGTTCGCCGGTTGGTTTTCCGCGGCCGGTCTCGCACCAACACCCATGAGACGGTCGTCGTACGGCGCATCGACCCGGGGACAGCACGGGCGGAACGGCGGCGTCGCGGTTCGTCCCGGGGAAGCCCGAGTATGAATCCACGCGAGATCGACACGACGCGGCGGCCGTTCGTCCTCGTCTGGGAAGTCACGCAGGCGTGCGAACTGGCCTGCAAGCACTGTCGAGCGGACGCGAAGCCGCGTCGCCATCCCAGCGAACTGACGACCCCCGAGGGCCGACGGCTCCTGGAGGAGGCCCGGCGGTTCGGCGAGGGGCAACTGGTCGTCCTGTCGGGCGGCGACCCGCTCGCCAGGGACGACACCGTCGACCTCGTGGATCACGGAACCGACATCGGCCTCCGGATGACGCTGACGCCCAGCGAGACGGCGTCGCTCACCCCGGACCCGGTGTCGGCCCTCGCCGACGCGGGTCTCCGACGGATGGCACTCAGCATCGACGGCGGGTCCGCCGCCGCCCACGACGCGTTCCGGGGGGAGCAGGGGAGGTTCGAGGCGACGCTCCGGGCCGCCGAGGCCGCTCGGACGGCGGGCCTCCCACTGGGGATCAACACCACGGTGTGTGTCGAGACCGTCGGGGAACTGCCGGCCGTGCGGGACCTCGTCGGGGGGCTCGGGGCCGTGCTCTGGTCGGTGTTCTTCCTCGTGCCCGTCGGCCGGGGACGGGTACCGGATCCGGTCTCGCCCGAGCGTGCCGAACGGGCCATGGAGTGGCTGGCCGGCGTGAGCGACGACGCCCCGTTCGGCGTCAAGACGACCGAGGCCCCGCACTACCGGCGGATCGCCATCCAGCGCGGTGGTGGACCGGACGGGCCAGGGCGTCCCTCGCCCGATGGCATCGGCCGACGGACCGGCGTCACGGCCGGGGACGGGTTCGCGTTCGTGAGCCACGTCGGCGAGGTATATCCCTCCGGGTTCTCCCCGAGCCGACCGGCAACGTCCGGGAGGAGGGCGTCGTCGAGATCTACCGCGAGTCGGCGCTGTTCCGGTCGCTCCGGGACCCCGACGGGTACGTCCCGATCAGTCGGCGTCGACGGCGGCATCGGACGCGCCCGTGTGTGCGATCTCCTCCTCCCGGAGGTAGCACTGCGGGTCCGGGGCGAAGAGGTCGTCCTCGACGGCGAGCGCGCGGAGCCGCGAACCGCCCCGTCAGAGGTCCCGGTACCGGCAGCGGGCACACCGGCCGGTCAGCCCCTCGGGGCGCTCCCGGAGCCGCCGGAGCAGCGGGTTCGACTCGTCCTCCCGGATGGCCCCGAACGGGCGGTCCCGGACGTTGCCTAGGGCGCAGCCCTGCCAGAACTGCGTGAGGTGGACGTTCCCCTGGTAGTCGACGTACGGCGACCCGCTCGCCGGCCGGATCGCCGCCGTTCCGCCGGAGGTACGCCGCGACGCGCTCGGCCGTGGCCTCGCCGAGGTGTCGCCGGGCGTACTCGACGAGGTACGCCGCGTCGGCGTAGTTGCCGACGAGCAGCGTCTCGATCTCCGCGCCGCGCTCGTGGTACTCGCGGGTCAGGTCACAGAGGCGTTTCACCGCCGCCCGCTTCCGTTCGGGGGAGAGGTCCGCGTCGACGATCTCCGCGCCGCGGCCGCCGTAGTCGAGGTGGTAGAAGCAGAACCGGTCGACGCCCTCGTCGTGGAGCAGGTCGACGACGCCCTCGAGGTCCGCCACGTTGTGCTCGGCGATCGTGTAGCGGAGCCCGGTCTTGCCCCCGGCGTCGAGGGACGCCCGGATGCCGCGGACCGCGGCGTCGAACGCGCCCTCCTGCCCGCGGAACGCGTCGTTGCGCTCGGGGCGGCCGTCGACCGAGACGCCGGCGTACGCGAGGCCGGTTTCCCGCAGTTCGGCCGCCCGCTCGGGTGTGAGCAGGGTCCCGTTCGTCGAGAGGACCGGCCGGAGACCCAGGTCGGCGGCGTCCCCGACCAGTTCGAGCAGGTCGTCCCGGACGAGCGGCTCGCCGCCGGAGAACAGCACGACGGGCACGCCGTAGTCGGCCAGGTCCTCGAACAGCCGCCTGCCCTCCGCGGTCGTGAGCTCGCCCGGGGCGGCCCCGGTGTCGGCTCCGGCGTAGCAGTGCGAACAGTAGAGGTTACACCGCCTGGTGAGGTTCCACACGACGACCGGCCGGCGCTGTCTCCCCTCGGCGATCTGCGATTTCGAGGGCCCGGCGGCCGCGTCGTACCGGAGGCCGTCGCCCTCGGCGTCGGGGTCACAGAGGAGCTTGCTGATCGAGATCACGGCCCGTACGCGCGCGGTTCCTCGCGTCCGTCGTCGACCGGGACCGGCCCCGCCTCCGCGTCGAGCGCGCGGGTCGAGTACCGCCGGACCTCCCCCGCCGGACAGACCCAGACGTCGCTCGCGTACCACCCGAACAGCTTCGCCGCCTGCTCGTACGCGACGTCGGCCGCCGGGGCCGAGACGCTCCCGACGCGACCGAGGGGATCGGTCCGATCCTCGCGTACGAACACCTCCCACTCGGGTTCGTCGACGCCTCGCGGCCGCTCGCCGACGCGGTGCCGTTCCGGTTTCTCCACCATGGCGGGAGGTGTGACCGGGGGCTCGAACACGCTTGTCCCGATGATGTTCGGCCGCCCGGCTTCCCGCACTGCCTATCTCAAACAAGTGCCACTGATTCCTATTCCGTCGGAGAGTTCGGCATCTGTCGGATCAGCGTCGGTGAGATCAGCATCACGTGGATCCGCCTCGAGGGATGGGTAACTCTCCGTCGTTCGATCGGCTCGCCCCCGTGCGCCCCTCCACCCCCCTCCCCCCTGGCTACGGTGGTCTCCCACGAGGTCTGGCGAGGACGAGAACGGCACTCACGAGCACCCAGTCCTTGATCAGGTACGCGCCCTCGAACGAGACGGCTATCGGCGTACTGTTGGAGACGAGCGACGGCCGGAGGAGCAGTGGCAACAGGGACAGCAGGAGGTAGACGACGACGAGATACGCGGCCGTGGCGGTCGTCCGCTCGGCGAGGAGACAGAGCCCGATCGACAGCTCCAGCACTCCGATCAGGGGGATGAGGACTGCGGGGGCGGCCAGCGGGTGGACGGTCGTGACGATCCAGCCTGCCATCTCGCCCGTGCCGGAGAGGGTAAGCATCCCGGCCCAGAGGAACACCAGACAGAGTCCAGCCCGCAGGAGCCGTGGGCTCGTCCGCTGGAGCCTCCCGAGCGGGGTCGGGGCAGTGACCTCCCAAGCCCTCCGTGCATAGGCCGCAAGGCCAGGGCGGTTCCAGCCCTGCTGTCGGCCGGGGCCGCCGTAGGAACTCGCCACGACGAGGCCGCCACTCAGCAGTACGAAGTTCTTGATGACGTAGAAGCCGGGCGTCGTGGGAACGAGCGGGGCGGAGTGGAACGTCACCTCCGGGACCACGAGCAGGGGAACGAACGTCGCTGCCATCTGGACCATCATGCAGCCGACGGCCAGGTGGATCGTCCGCCGGGAGAGTAGCCCGAGCCCGACAACCGCCTCCCACCAGCCGAGAACGGAGATAAAGATCGAAAACGGGACCGCCGCTCGGAGGAGGGGTGTGGCCGACAGCGTCTCTCGGACCAGCATCGTCGCTGGCGTCATCCCCAGCGGCTTGATGATCCCGAACCAGAAGAAGACCATCGCAAGCGAATACCGCAGACAACCGAGTGCGTACCTGTCTTTGAACGTCTCGAACCGGTCGTCGATCGAGAGGACGGTCCGTCGAATCCAGCCGGGCTGATTGACAGTGGACATGCTGCTGATCGTTATAAATGGAAAACTCCGGGCCGACCCTCAGTAGTTGCCGGGGAGCAGGTCCGCCGGGTCCTGGCTGTCGTCGACCACGAGCTCCCCGCGCCGGATGTCCCGGTGGAGTCGCTCGGCCTCCCTCCGATTCGCCCGGGTGTCGTTCTCGAGGTACACGACCCCGAGGTCGTTCACGACGGGAATCGAGTCGACCGACCGCCGTCCCTCCCGGTACGCTCCGTCCTCGCTGCAGTCGAACGCGCCTTGGCCGTCATCGCTCTCGTGGGGGATCGCGACGTACGGCTGGCTCTGTGGGACCGCGTCCTCCCTGTCGCCGGCGGGGGCCGCTGTGTTGTACATCGGCACCTCCAGGTCGGTGTGGCGCCCCGGTTCGAGCAACCCGGTGATGCCGACGATACTATCACAGACGATCCTGGCGAACCGACTCAGGTCGTGGATGCTCACGTAGCCGCCGGTCTCCATGTACACTTGGGAGATGGTGACCGTCCCGCCCGCCGTCTCCTGTGTCGGGATGGTTATCGACCCGCGGGGCGTCCCTCCGGACGCGGCCGCGGCATCCCCGCTCAGGCTGGCGACCGCCTGCGCCCCGACCGTAGCACCGCCGACCATCTGCAGCACGTGCCGTCGCCCGATTCCACTACTAGCCTCGTCTTCGACTGTGTCGCTGTTGTCTCTCACTGCGCTCGGACCGGCCGACCGGAGGGAGCATAGACCCGCGAGATGGTTGCGCTCGCGCAACTGTTGTACAACCGTTGCAGCGGGCGGTCTGTCAGTTGCGGGCCGCTCCGATGTGGCGTAGACGGCCGTCCGGCCACGCGTCCGGACCGCCCGTCCCCGGGAGGAGCCACGGGTCATCGCAGGGGGGATCGGTGTGCGTGCGTCGAACGAACACGACATGTAGCAGTTGTGAGGCCGGACGACATCGCCACTAGTGATCGAGGTGACAGCAGCGAACGTAGTCCCAGACGCGACGCCCACTGTGTTCGTACCCGAAACTGGCCACGCCGTCGGCGAGTTGGGGGCCGAGGCGTCTTTCGGCTGTCGATTCCCCGGACCTCCGGCCATATCTGCCAGCTCTACCGAAAGAACCAGACGGGCTGGCCCGCGATTCCGGGCACGGTTCGCGCCGATGACTCGGACAGCGTCACGAAGTGCTGGTTGGACCACCACTCGGGGTTGTTCGCGACATAACGTTTAATACAGTTGAACGATGGGTCGGCCACGCCCGACCACCCCTGTGTAGCGTGGCGTCTGCCGCCATGGGCCGTGTGAGCCTCGGAACAGTGAACGGCCCTCGCGGTTTGCCCTCCACCGCCGACAATCACCCCATCACCGAGCGCCGCCGTCCCGGGCTGATTCGCCAGCCGTAGAACTCGCTGATGGACGAATAACTACCGGTACCGCTCCCGCAAACCCCCACGTTGACCCCCGTTTCCTCTCAGACAGATCCGGCCGAAAGCAGGACAGCGCAGGGGTGGCCAACCCGACGTTAGTAGCTCGCGCGTTCTCCGGGTTTCTTCGCCGCTCTCGTCGTACTAACGATGGCGCGTTGGGAGAGTCCCCACTGACGGGAATAATTCGAGAAGACGAGCGAAGCAGATGGACTCGCCGGGATTCCGTTACACCGTTTCAAAGAATCCGTTTAATCCCCGTGCTGTCTGGCGATTAGGCTGACGGTCGGTTACGGTGACGCCATAGACATCGCTTGCAGTGTTTGACTGGCGATCCCACAAGTTCTGATAGGAGTTCCCTGCATACACACTTAGTACACACCAATATGGAACGAAAGAACGTCACGATCCGGGAGGACCAGTCGGAGTGGGTGGATGAAGCAGGAGTCAACCTCTCTCAGCTCGTTCAAGAAGCGATTGACGAGCGGATGGAGCCGACGGAGACAGAGCTTGCAGAGGCGTATAAAGAGAACACTGCCCACGCAGCCGAGACGAGCACCGAGTGGAGTGGCGTCTCGGTTGAAGCAAACGAACAGCTCGGCGACCATCCGGACCACGAATGAGAGTCCGAAGAGGGGACATCGTCAGTGTTGACCTCGGTGGCCCAAGCGATGACGACACCCGGGGTGGGGAGATTTACAAGACCCGTCCAGCAGTCGTTATCCAGAACGACGTCGGAAACAAACACTCAGTAACGACGATCATTGCGCCGATCTCCGGCGGACATACGAACTACCCGTTCAAGGACTCGCACGTTCAACTGGATCAGATCCGCACGGTTGACATCGAAGAACGAATAGTTGACAAGTACGGTACCGTCTCCCCGTCTCAGATGGAAGAAATCGAGGACGCTATTCGTATCTCATTAGGACTATAGGGTATCATATCGGGGGCAATGGCCGATTGATTATCGCACTGCCGTCTGGTGTGCGTCACGCGGATCGAAGCCAGCAATGACCCCCGTCACGACTCGTAACGAATTCTTCCCGGTTCCAGTAATGACATACTCTGGTGGCGGTATAGGTCCTGAAACGCCCGAAAAAACAGATAAGGGGGAAGTGGACTCGCCGGGATTCCGTTACACCGTTTCAAAATATCAGTTTAATCCCCGCGCTGTCTGGCCAATCGACTTGTGACCCCGTCTTTTGGTTGTCGAACCCAACAAATAATACGTAGTGCCGTGGCTCAAACAGTAAGAAGAACCGTCATGAACCGGAAGCAGGCCGACATTGCTATGGGTATGGTCATTGTCTGCATTCTGCTCGTGGGAGTCATCAGTGTGATTCAACTGCATCTGACCGGCGGACCGATGAGCAGTGAGATGGATTCGGTTCCGGTGATGGCCGTGATCGGGCCGCTCTTCATGAGTCTCCTCATTGTCAGTATCGTCGGGGGTGTCTACGTCTTTGTCCGCAGCGAAGTGTTCGAGACACGAACTGGTGATCCAATCCGGACTGGCGAGTCACACGAACCTGAAGACGGACCCGATACGACGGACGCAACCGAATCCACGACGGGAGAGACAACCGAAACAGAGCAATCGGAACCCGGAGCGGGACACACACTCCTGGATGTGCTCCCGGACGATGAACGCAGAATACTCGAACCAGTTATCGAGTCACCAGGACTGACGCAGACGAAGATCCGGGACCGTTCGGGCTTTTCCAGAAGCAAAGTCAGTCAAACAGTGACCGATCTCGAAGACCGCGGCTTGCTGTATCGGGAATCGCAGGGGCGGACCTACCGCGCGTATCCCGCCGACGACATCGACAACCGACTCTGAGCTGCCCGGATTCCGGCTGGACAAACGGTCTCGATAGTGAGAAACGATTAGAGCACCGTACAAACACTCTCGGGCCTTCTCCTCGTCATATTTACACCCACACCCCTAACCACCGATACCCCATAGGGACTGTCGAGGTGACACTTGATGCAACACCACACCGACCGTGGCTGCAGATACAGTACGCCGATCACTTCTGTCCGCATGGAGATACCGGTTCCAGGGTTCGCGGGTGACTACCGATGACTCGTGACGATTCCGGAATCAGGACGATTGCAACGGTCGTTGCAGTCCTCTTGGCAATCCCTGTCCTGATGATGAGCGTGACGGTCCTACTCGGACTCTCGGGCGTGGGAGGGATGCCGGGTCACGCTGGCGGCTGGCGGATACTACTGCCCGTCATTCCGCTGATTATCTCCGGCAGCGCCGTGTACGTCCTCTACACCGGGATCGGTGGGAGGAGCGAGCAAGAGACAGACCGGGGACTTGACGAACTCCGTGCCGCGTATGCTCGCGGGGACCTCCCGGAAACGGAGTTCGAGAATCGACGGGACCGACTGCAGACGCACGCGAACAGTGGTTCCCGTCTAGAGGGATCAACGATGAGTGAGCGCGAATCGACCCTTGAGGCCGGAGCCGAACGGAGTAGACGGCAGTTCCTCGGAGCGCTCGGCAGCGGGCTCGTCGCAACGGCGGCCGTGTCCGGAACCGTCACCGCCCGGGAGACACCGACGGTGTCGGTAGGAAACAACTATTTCGATCCGGTCGGGTTGGCAGTTGAACCGGGCACGACTGTCCGGTTCGAGATCGACGCCGGATCGCACTCCATCACTGCCTATAGAAACCGCATTCCGTCCGACGCGGCCCCATTCGATAGCGGGACGTTATCGGAGGGCGCGTTCGAATACACGTTCGACACGCCCGGAACCTATGATTACTACTGTCTCCCACACAAATCAATGGGAATGACCGGACGAATCGTCGTCGGCGAGCCCGGCGGGCCGGCAGAAGCAACCCCGATCCCTGACGGAGATGTCCCTGAAAGCGATACGATCGTTACACAGGGACAAGTCAGTGGTGGGACCGAGGGAAGCGGTATGGGTGGTGACGGTTGCATGGGAGAGTCCCGACCCCCTATGATGACTGGAGACAGCCACGGGTGGCGGATGCTCGTTCCTGCAGGAGTTCTCACGACGGCTCTTGGTGTCGTCGGTGGACTCGGGTACTGGCTTTCCCGTCAACACTCTCGAAAGCCGGTCGAAAAGACCACGCGAGAGCCTCGTTAAAGCGAGAGTATGCACGAGGTGACGTTGATGACGAGGAATCCGAATCCCGGCTTGAACAGTTGAAGACGGACGAGCAGTGAGCAGCCAGCTATTCTGAGATCATCAACGGCCGATTGATTATCGCACTATCATCTTGCGTCACGCGAATCGAAGCCAGCAATGACCCTCGTCACGAATCGTAACGAATTCTCACCGGATTCAGTAACTGTGTGCTTAGATGGCGTTAGAGGCGCTAAAAACCGAAAACGGAGGATGTGGTGGAAGTGGACTCGCGGGGATTTGAACCCCGGGCCTCTTCCTTGCGAAGGAAGCGATCTGCCGCTGATCTACGAGCCCGCATCCGGGAGAAGTCGAGCGGCTCACTTGAGGATTCCGTTTCCCCGACTAGCCGAGCAGCTCGAGGGCGATGCCGGGGACCGTGAGGAACAGGACCCCCACGACGGCGAGGAACGCGGGCACCCAGAGGAACTCCATGCTGGCGAACAGCCACAGGCCGACGCCGGTGGCGATCGTGAGCAGGCCGACGACCCGACAGAGGGTCACCAGCGGACTCCCTCTCTCGGTCTCCTCGGGAGGCTCAGTGGCCTCTAGCGCCTCGTCCATGTCGGTTGAGATACCCCCGCGTCCCTTCTGAGTCCACGGCCGGATTATTCGGCCGTTGAAATGACGGCCGGCCTCTCGACGCCGGTCACGCTCCGGCCTCGTCACCGGTTGCCGACGTGTTGGCCCCGGGAGCGTCACGTGACGGCGGGTCCACCGTCGTCGTGCCGACGGCGGAGAACGACGCGTCGACGGTCACCTGCCGAGGCTGGTCCTGCCGGGTGGTGACGTACGTGACGTTGTACGAGCGGATGAGGCCCCCGTCCGTGAGGCGGAGGGTGTAGCTGACGTTCGACAGCGGCGGCAGGTCCCTGGGCCCGCCGGTCACGCGGTATCGGGCAGTGTCGGCCTGCCCCCCGTGTCGGAGAGCCGCGAGGGGACGAACCGGAACAGGCGGCGGAGTTCCGCCTGCGTCACGAGCCCGGGCGGCGCCGGTCGGGTGAGGGGTCGGTAGGTGGTGTCGTTCCCGACCGTGACCGTCGTGTACGCCTCGCCGTCCGCCCGCCAGCGTTCGATGCGGCGGTCCCGCCCGTCGTGCTGCTCGACGGTCAGGACGTAGTGGAACCGGTCGTCCCCGGCGACCCGGAGGGTCCGGTCGTGGCGCGCCAGCAGCGATCCGTCCCGGGCACGCCGGACCGACGACAGCCGGACCGTGTACGAGGTGTTCGCCAGCCGCCCGAAGTGGGCGTCGAGCAGCGCGTCGGCGTCGTAGATGCCCGTCTCGTCGACGCCGGGCGCGAACGAGGCCCCGGCCCGCTCGTCGCCCGACGGGACGGGGACCGACCCGAAGCCACACATCGAGCGGAGCGTCGAGTGGAAGCGGCCCCTCCAGTCGCCCTGGAGGACGTGTCGGCACTGACCGTCTGGGTCGACGAGGCGGCGCTGGACGCGACCCGCGACCTCGACCTCGCCGTCGACACGACGACCCGGACGACCGTCCGGCTGGTGAGCGAGCACGGGACGGCCGAGGTGACGCTGCCGCCGGGGGAGGGCCGGCGACGGACCGTGCGGCTCTGTGACGAGGGCCGCGACCCCGGAACGCCCGGTCGTGGCGCTGCGGGCTCGTCACGGACCGGCCGCTGACGGGGGGCAGCGACGGGAGAAGAATCGGGCCGGGGGTCACCGTCTCTTGCCGCCTGACGGGTCCGCCGGCCCTCGCGCCCGCGTGGCGCTTCTCCGGGAAGACGCGGGGCGCCTTCCGGCCTTCGTGCTCGTAAGGCGAGCACTCAGTCCTCGAGGACGATCTCGATGGAGACGTCGTTCGGGACCTGGATACGCATGAGCTGGCGGAGCGCGCGTTCGTCGGCGTCGATGTCGATGAGCCGCTTGTGGACGCGCATCTCCCAGTGCTCCCACGTGGCGGTCCCCTCGCCGTCCGGGGACTTGCGCGACGGAATCTCCAGCTTCTTCGTCGGGAGCGGCACCGGGCCGCTCAGCTGGACGCCCGTGTTGTCCGCGATCTCGCGGACATCGTCGCAGATGTCGTCGAGGTCCTCGGGGCTGGTCCCCGCGAGACGGACGCGTGCCTGCTGCATTCTATCGCTCGTCGACGCTCAGGACCTTCCCGGCGGCGATGGTCTGGCCCATGTCGCGGATGGCGAACGAGCCGAGCTCCGGAATCTCGGAGGACGGCTCGATGCTGAGGGGCTTCTGCGGGCGCACGGTGACGACCGCGGCGTCGCCGGACTGGATGAAGTCCGGGTTCTCCTCGGCGACCTCGCCGGAGGAGGGGTCGAGCTTCTTGTCGATGGACTCGATGGTACACGCGACCTGCGCGGTGTGGGCGTGGAAGACCGGCGTGTACCCGGCCGTGATGACGGACGGGTGCTGCATCACGACGACCTGGGCCTGGAAGGTCTCGGCGACCGTCGGCGGGTCGTCGGCCGGGCCACAGACGTCGCCACGGCGGATGTCGTCCTTGCCGACACCACGGACGTTGAAGCCGACGTTGTCACCGGGACCGGCCTGGTCGACCTCCTCGTGGTGCATCTCGACGGTCTTGACCTCGCCGCCGACGTCGGAGGGCTGGAAGCTGACGTTGTTGCCGGGGCTCATGATACCCGTCTCGATGCGGCCGACCGGCACGGTACCGATGCCGGAGATGGTGTAGACGTCCTGGATGGGGAGGCGCAGCGGCGCGTCCGTCGGCGGCTGCGGCTCCGGCAGGCTGTTGAGTGCCTCCAGCAGGCTCTCACCGTCGTACCACGGCGTGTTGTCGGACGACTCGGAGACGTTGTCACCCTCGAACGCGGAGGTCGGGATGAAGCTCGCGTCCTCCGTGTCGAAGCGGACCTGCTTGAGGAGCTGCTTGACCTCCTCGACGGTCTCGTCGTAGCGACTCTCCTCGTAGTCGACGAGGTCCATCTTGTTGACCGCGATGATGAGTTCGTCGATGCCCAGGGTCTTCGCGAGGAAGACGTGCTCCTGGGTCTGGGGCTGGACGCCGTCGTCGGCGGCGACCACGAGCACGGCGTTGTCGGCCTGGCTCGCGCCCGTGATCATGTTCTTCACGAAGTCGCGGTGGCCCGGACAGTCGACGATGGTGAAGTAGTACTCA
>PXRQ01000063.1:49638-53725 GCA_003022005.1 Halobacteriales archaeon QS_5_70_15 | reverse complement strand
CGAATTCGGCGCGCTCGTCCTCGTGCTGGTTGTCCTCGGTATCGGGCTGTACGTCTACGTCGACCGCTACGGCGGCTTCGAGGACGGAGAACGCCCGGCTCGGTAACCGTGACGACGCTCTCGAACCACGTTCCCGACCCACGGCTCATCACGGCATTCGCCGAACGGCGAGATGGACCGTTGCACCGCGTCAATCCATGGACGAAGGTCGGCGTCGTCGGCGCACTCGTTTTCGCAGTTACCGTGTTTGACCAGCTTGCGCTGCTGGCCGGACTGTATGGGGCGGTCCTCGTCGTCTACGGACTCGCGGGGCTGCCGTATCGACGGTTAGTTGGGTGGTACACGCTCCCGATGCTGTTCATCGTCTCGGTCGCCGGGCCGCTGGCGTTTCTCGAACCGGGGACCCCGATCGGTGGCGCGCTCCCGACGCCGCTCGGTGAGCTCTCGGTTACGTGGGCTGGCCTCGTCCTCTCTGCCGAGCTCAGCTGTCGGTCACTCACGGTCGTCACGTTCGCCCTGACGGCATCTATGACGACCAAATATACGGACGTGGCGTACATGCTCGGGCGATCGCTCCCGCGACCGATCGACCAGATCGCCCTCTTGACCTATCGGTTCACGTTCGTCATGCTCGAGACGCTCGAGGACTTGGCGAAAGCCGCGCTCTCCCGGGGTGCGAACTTCTCGGAGTTCTGGTCGAACAAACGGTTATACGCGAGAATCCTCGGGATGACGATGCTGTCAGCGATCGAGCAGTCCGAACGGCTCGTCAAGTCGATGGAAGCCCGTGGCTACAACGGCGATATCACGCTGTACGGCGACGTCTCGCGGCCACCGATCCACGAACTATTCGTCGTGGTCGGCTCGTACGTCGCTGTCGTCGGCTATGCAGCGGTCGCGGTCTACGGGGTGGGACTGTGAGCAGAGAGGACTCGCCGCTGGTCGACCTCCAGTGTGGGGCCCACACCTATCCCGACGGGACGGTCGGGATGCACGACGTCGACTTCTCGGTGTACCCCGACGAAGTCGTCGCACTCGTCGGCGGCAACGGTGCCGGGAAGTCGACACTCCTCGAACACCTGAACGGGACGCTCGTTCCCGACGACGGCGAACTCGTCGTCGACGGCACGCCGATCACTGAAGACAACAAGGCACACGCACGGAGGGAAGTCGGCTTCGTCTTCCAGGATGCCGATACGCAGCTCGTCGCCCCCACGGTCCTCGATGACGTGATGTTCGGCTTCCAGAACGACGGCGCCCCCGGTGAGGAAGCGAGAGAGCGCGCTCGTGAGGCGCTCGCGACCGTCGAGGCGAGCCACCTCGAAGACCGAATCCCACACTATCTAAGCGGTGGCGAGAAACGCCTCGTCGGCCTCGCCGGTGTGCTCGTCCTCGAACCGAGCGTTGTCGTGCTGGACGAACCACTCGCGGGCCTCGACCCCGAGCGGTCCCAACTGGTCGCCGACCGAATCGAGCAGATTCACGAGGACGGTATCAGCGTCGTCCTGTCGACGCACGACCTCGAATTTGCCGCTGAAGTCGCAGACCGAGTCTGCGTGATGGCCGACGGCAACGTCGTTGGAAGCGGAACGCCCCGGAGGGTGTTCTACGACGACGCGCTGTTGTCGGACGCGAATCTTCACCCGCCGAGTGCGGTCCGTGTAGCTCGCGAGGCAGGGCTTGGGACGACGGCACAGCCAGTGACGGAAGCGGACCTGGTGGCGCTCCTCACCGAAGCCAGCAACTTGGAAACCACGCAGACACCCTCTCTAGATGGGCGCGGACACAACTGAGGCCCCCCGGTATCTTGCGCCGCTTCCTCGGCAGAACGAGACCGGTACGTTGCGCCGACCTCGACACCGAGCCCCGGAGCTACGGAACCCCGATGCTCGTCGACGGGGAACGGGCCTGGGTCACCTTCGAGGCCCCCCCGATAGACACCGACGACTTCCCGGAGTGCGGGGCGGCGTTCGTGCGCGAGCGTCCCGACGGGTTTGCGACCGAGACCGTCGGCGTCGCGGACGCGAAGCTCGTCGAACAGCGCCCGCTCGTCGACTTCGGCGTTGGGTGGCTCGAGACGAACCGGTAGCGTCCGTCGGCGAGTTCCTCGCTTCCCCGGTCCCCGTCCGGCCGGGACGACGGGCGTGAACTCTATACTCCCCGACATCGTTATCGCCGTTGATGTCGACGCTCCAACGGCTCCGCCAGCCCGAGTACACCGGCGAGAACCGCTGTATCCCGTGTACGCTCGCCAACTCGGTCATCGCCGTCGTGCTGGGGGGTGCGGTCGCGGTCGTCTGGTGGCCCGCGGGGGTCGCCGTCCTCCTCGTCTCGGCGCTGGCCATCTGGCTCCGCGGGTATCTGGTCCCGGGAACGCCCGAACTCACGAAGCGGTACTTCCCCGACTGGCTGCTCGCGTACTTCGACAAGGGGCCCGAGGGATCGACCGGAGTCGACGGGACGGCGTCCGATGCCGACGGGGCGGCGACCGAGGGGTTCGACGCCGAATCGTTCGACGCCGAGCGGGTCCTCCTCGACGGGGGCGTGGTCGAGCCCTGCGAGGACGTCGAGGACCTCTGTCTCGACGGCGGGTTCGAGCGGGCGTGGTACGACCGGATGGGTGCCGTCCGCGACGACGAGACGGTCGCCCGCGAGGAGCTCGCCCGCCAGCTCGACGTCGACCCCGAGACGGTCGAGTTCGAGGAGTACGGCGACGCGACCGTCGCCCGCATCGACGGCGCCAGTGCGGGCCAGTGGGAGTCCCGGGCGGCGCTCATCGCCGACCTCGCCGCGGCGACCGAGCTCCCATCGCGGGTCGAGGGGTGGGACTCGCTGCCGGTCGAGGCCCGGAGCCAGCTGCTCGGCGGGCTCCGCATCTTCATCGAGGACTGCCCCGACTGCGGCGGCCCGGTGCTCGCCGGTCGTGAGACCGTCGAGTCCTGCTGTCGTTCCCACGAGGTCGTCGCCGCCTCGTGCGAGGAGTGTGGCGCGCGGCTGCTAGAGCTCCCCTACGACGAGGTCGCTGCCTGAGCGATAGTAGCGGGACACCCTGGGAGACAGTAGCGGGCCCAGTCGGTCGACCGCCCCGCGATCGACCGAACCGGCCCACTTTTGCCCGCGAACGTCGATTCGGGAGTATGAGCGGCAGCGAGAGCGAGGACGGGAGCGGGTTCGACCCCGAACGGTTCGAGGCCGAGAAGTACCGCGACTACTTCACGGAGCTCCAGCAGGCGTACAAGTCCGCGTTCGACCGGATGAACGACCGCTACGACTCGACGCTCGTCCACGCGGTCGACCAGCAGGTGCTGGCCGAGTCCGAGCCGTTCTACGAGGACGGCCGCTTCCGCGTCGAGTTCCCCGAGGACCCCTCGCCGGCCGACCGGGTCGAGGCCGCGGGCGTCGTCGTCGACGAGTCGCGGCTGTCGGAGCTCCTCGAGCGGTACCGCGAGGTCATCGACGAGGAGCTACGCGCGGCGTTCGGACTCGCCGACGGCGAGGGCTACGCCGACGAGGAGAAGGCCTAAGCCCCTCCGCTCCCAAGGTGGCCTCATGAGCACGGAGACCCAGAGCGAGGACGACGACCTGCGCGAGCGGATCAGTAACTTCCTGCGCCGGAACTTCCCGCAGATACAGATGCACGGCGGGAGCGCCGCCATCCAGAACATCGACCGCGAGGAGGGGTCGGTGACGGTGATGCTCGGCGGCGCCTGTTCCGGGTGCGGGATCTCCCCGATGACCATCCAGGCGATCAAGAGCCGCATGGTCCAAGAGATCCCCGAGATCGAGGTCGTCCACGCCGACACCGGTATGCAGGGTAGCGAGGGGATGTCCGGCGGCGCCGGCGGTGGCGGCATGACCCCCTCGTTCCCGGGCGACGGCGAGTCCCCCGACGACGACGAGGGCCCACAGGCCCCGTTCTAGCGGTCGATCCCCGTTCTTCCGTCGTGTTCTAGCAGGCGCGAGTACCGTCGGGTGGGACTGAAAGGGGCCGCCGGCTGGACGAAGCACGGGGCCGCAAGCACCGCAGTGAGTGACCGCAGGGAACGAACAAGGAGCGCAGAGTGTCCCGCACGAGTCCAGCCGGCGG
>PXRQ01000063.1:3033-49520 GCA_003022005.1 Halobacteriales archaeon QS_5_70_15 | reverse complement strand
AGCGCGAACCAGTAGGAGGCGACCCGGTAGACGAGCGCGAGCGCGAACGCCGTCGCCGCGCCGACGGGTACGAGCCCGACGAGCAGCGCCACGAGCGCCACCTCGACGCCACCGAGGCCCCCGGGGGAGGGGACGAGCCCGGCGAGCGTCGACGCGGGGACGATGAACAGCACGAGCAGCGGGTCGACCGGGGCGCCGAGCGCGCGCCCGGCGAAGAACAGCGGGAGCGCAAAGAACGCCCAGCCGGCGTAGGCCAACAGGGTCGCCTCGACGAGCGCCCGGAGGTTCGTCGCGATGCGGCCGAAGGCGGCGTAGAGGTCCTCGACCCGCCGTCGGGCGCCCTCGACGGTCACCCGGTCGGTGTGCCGGGCGATCGGAGCCACCAGCCGGACGACGCCCCGTTTCACGCCGTTCCGGAACCACCAGCCCCCGGCTGCGATGGCGGGGACGCCGACGGCCATCCCAAGGAGGCCAAACGCGAGCGGGCGGATCGCCGTCGGGAGTTCCGCCCCGAGCAGGAGGACGGAGAGCCCGGCGGCCGCGAACGTGAAGAAGGGGAGGAGGTTGAGGAGGTCGGCGGTCACCACCGACGCGAGCGACTCCTCGTAGGGGGCGTCCGTGTCCCGCGAGAGCACGTACGCGATGAACGGCTCGCCCCCGGCCTGGCCCAGCGGGGTGACGTAGTTCGCGAACGTCGCCGCGAGGTAGGTGACGACGAGCCGGCGGTAGCGGACGTCGATGCCGACCTGCCGGAGGACGACCTGCCAGGCCCGGCCCCAGAGCGCGAGACAGAGCAGCGTCGACAGACAGCCCGCGGCGACCCACCGGAGCTCCGCGCCGGCGAGCGCCCCCGCGACGCGACCGGTGCCCAGGCCCCTCGCGACGAGGTAGAGGACGAGGCTCGCGATGAGGAACCCCGCGACCGTCTTGAGGACCGTCTCGCGGTCGGCCGGGCCGACGACGTCCCGCTGCACGCTCACTCCATGTAGCCGAGGTCCTGCAGGCGCTGGCGGGCGTCCTCGCTCATGTCCCCGAGGACGTCCCCGTCGCCGCTCGCCTCGTCCCACTCTCCGTCGACCCGGGACTCGAACTCCTCGAGGGCCGACGCGACCTCCGCGACCGCCCCGTCGTCCCCGGGAGAGACCGGCGTCGTCTCCCCCGGGTCCGAGTCGAGCCGGTAGCCCTCGTCGGGGATGCGCTCGTTCCTGATGAACTTCGCGTTCGGGCGCCGCGCGGCGCGCATCCGGGAGTAGAACCGCGAGTCCTCGTCGAGCGTGATCCCCGCTGCCTTCGCCTTCGACTCCAACTGTCTGAGCTCGACCACCGGCCGGTGGTACTCGACGAACGCGAACTCGCCGTCCTCGGACGCCCGACGATCCGACGACCCGAGGGACCGTTTCGGGTCGAACGGCTCGCCGAGCCCCTCCGCGCCCGCGACGTCGAGGACGGTGTGGTAGAGGTCGAGCAGTTCGACCTGCCGCTCGTCCCGCCCCGGGTCGAGGCCGGGGTCCTTGACCATCAGCGGGACGTTCACGAGCGGGTCGTAGATGCAGAACTCGTGGCCGTAGAGGCCGTGCTCGCCGTGGAGCTCGCCGTGGTCCGCACAGACGATCACGGTGGTGTCATCCCAGCGGCCGGTCTCGCGGAGGTGGTCGAACAGCCGCTCGAGCTCGGCGTCGATGTGGCGGATCTCCGCGTCGTAGAGCCCGCGGATGTCCCGCCACTCCGCCTCGTCGATGTCGCGGGCGCCGGAGTTGTACTCCTTCGAGTTCTGACACACGCTGTCGGCGTCGGCGTCGGGCGCGAACTCCCGGGCGTACTCCTCGGGCGGGTAGTACGGCAGGTGGGCGTCCATGAGGTTGATGAACGCGAAGAACCGCTCGTTGCCGTCGACGAACTCGATGGTCCGGTCGATCACCTGGGGGGTCTTCGAGTCGGCTCCCTCCGCGCCCGCGAAGTGCTCGTGGACCGTGTTGCCGAGCTCCACCAGCCGGTTCGCGACCGCGCGGAGCCGGTCGTTGTCGTTGATGCGCTGCCAGGCGTCCGCGAGCGCCCCCGAGAGGAACTCGCCCGGCATCACCTCGAAGAAGTTGTCCTGGTCGTCGAACCCCGCAGTGAGGCGGGTGTAGGGGGTGATCCAGGCGTTCGAGGAGTAACACGCGGTGGGGTAGCCTGCCGCCGACAGCGACTCCGCGAGCGTCGGCACGTCGTCGGACAGGTAGGGGTCCTCCTGCGTGGCCCGGTGCTCGGACGGGTAGAGCCCGGTGAACATCGAGGCGTGGACCGGGAGGGTCCACGGCGCGGGCGCGACCGCCTGCTCGTACACCCGGGCCTCCCGGGCGAACGACTCGAGGCCGGGGGTGGTGGGCCGGTCGTACCCGTACGGCGTCAGGCGGTCCTTGCGGACCGTGTCCACGACGACGAAGAGGACGTTCCGGCCCGACGTCTCGCTCATGTGCCGGGCTCCGGGCGCGCGGCTAATGAAGACCGTGGAAACGGTCCGTCGGCCGTCAGTCGGCGGGAACGCGCCGGTGACGGCCCTCGAGAGGGGTCGGAACAGGACGGGTCGAAGAACCGGATCAGTACGGGTCGGTGACGGGACCGGGAATACCCGAGGCCGTTCAGTCCTGCTGCCAGTAGTAGAGCTCCTCCCTCGGCGCGCCGCAGCTCGGGCACGCCTCGGGGAGGTCGGCCGCCTCCAGCCGGCCGAGTTCGCCGCAGTCCCAGCACCGCCAGTGGAGCTCCTTGATCCCGGTCTTGCTGTCGGCGTCGTGCTCGACCGACATCGCCACGACGCCCTCGGCGGTGCTGACGTAGAAGCCGTGCTCGTCGAGACCGCGGACACGCCCCAGCTCCGTCCCGTCCTCGGCGTAGACGGTCTCGCCGAACGCGATACGCCGGTTCGTCGTGAGGTCCTGGCTACTCCCGCTCATCGTCCGTAATATATGGTACCACGGAACATAAGCTTTCGCCGGAGCGACCGGATCGTCGGCGTACGGGCCGGCAGCCGATCCCGTCGGCCCGATCGCCGTGGCCCCGCCGGTCCCGTCGGGGCGGTCGCCGCGGCCGGTCCCGGGTGAGCACGCTCCGAACGAACCCTGGCCCCCAAGCTTATGAGCGGTGACGGCCCAGGATGGGCCATGCGGGACGTCGCCACGCTGTCGCTACAATTCGAGGTGCTGGGCGGGCTCCCGGGTATACTGACGACCCTGATCGTCGTCGTGGTGGTCATCCTCGTCGCCCGGGTGCTCCTCTCGATCGCGTGGCGCATCGCCGTCGTCGCGGCGGTCGTCGCCGCGATACTGTGGGTCCTGGGCCTGCTCGGTCCCGTCTCCTCGCTGCTCCCCGTCTGACGGCGTGTATCGCGGGAGTTCGTTGCATCCCGTCGGGGATGGCCGTCGGGACGCCGATCCGGACGAGCCGGGCTCCGAAAGCCACATGACACCACACGGGGAAGCGTTGGGAAATGGCAAGACAGTCCTACCAGGACGCGCTCGACCGGCTCCGCGAGGACGTGCTGTTCATGGGCGAGCTCGTCCTCGAACGGGTCCGGATGGGGCTCGACGCCCTCGCGCGCAAGGACGAGCGGCTCGCCCGGCAGGTGATCGAGAGCGACGACGAGATAAACGACATGTACCTCGATCTCGAGGGGGACTGCGTCGACCTGATCGCGCTCCAGCAGCCCGTCGCCGGCGACCTCCGGTTCATCGCCGCCTCGTTCAAGATCATCACGGACCTGGAGCGGGTCGCCGACCTCGCGACCAACCTCGGGGAGTACGCCCTCGACGCCGAGCGCGACCTCTACCCGGACGTCGACGTCCAGTCCATCGGCGACGCCGTCGTCCGGATGATCGAGGACGCGATGGAGGCCTACGCCGAGGAGGACGTCTCTGCCTGCCACGCGGTCGCCGAGCGCGACGACGAGGTCGACGAGATGTGCGAGCGCGCCTCCGAGACGGTCGTCCGCGAACTCATCGGGACGGAACTCGATCCGGGGAACGGCGACCGCGACGTCGAGGCGTTCATGACCGACGTCTCCCGGCTGCTGCTCACCGTCCGGGACCTGGAGCGGGTCGGCGACCACGCCGTCAACATCGCCGCACGGACGCTGTACATGGTCGAGAACGACGACTCGCTGCTCTACTGATCCGCGCTCGACGACGCGCCCCCGGCCCTCGAGCCCCGGACCACGGCCCGCTAGCCGCGCTCCGACCCACGGCCCGCCGGCCGCGTCCCGAACCGCAACCCGCTTGTCCGGACGCGACGGATCCCCGGACATGGACACCATCCGCGTAGTCGGGGGCAAGGGGGACGGACCGACGGCGCTCTCGTCCTACGACGCGGCGCTCGCGTCGGTGAACCTCCACGACTACAACCTCGTCCGCGTCTCCTCGGTCGTCCCACGGGGGACGCGCATCAGGCGCGCTCGACGCTCGCGCCCGGCGAGGCGGGCCCGGCCTGTGCCGCCATCGGATGGGCCCTCCCCCGCGGGGGTCCGGGCGTCGTCTACGAGGGGAGCGGGACGGATCCAGGATCGACCCGCCGGTCGGTCCGCGAGGGGCTCGACGCGGCCCGCGACCTCCGGGACGACCGGGCCTGGGAGGGCGGGACGACGGGGCTCGAACTCGCGACGGCCGAGCCACGCCCGGGGCGGTACGTCACCGCGGTCGCGCTCGCGGCGTTCGGCGAGGGAGAGCCGGTCGGCCCGGACCGTCGGTAGCCGGGCGGCGAGCGGCCCGTGGTCCGACGGGTTTATGCGACGGCCCCCGCTACCCCTGGGGAGTCGAATGCACGGAAACACGCCCCACGCGGGCCCGGAGGACGGACCGGTAGAGCTCGAGCCGGAGGAGCGCCGTGCGCTCCGGAGCGACCTCGCCGCGGTGACCAACGAGGCGCGCGCGCTCCTGCCCGACGGCTACCTCGTCGGCGGCGAGATCGTCGAGGGGACCGACGGCCCCGCCGGCACCGTCGCGGTGCGGCCGCCGGTCGGCGCGGTCGTGAGCGTCGACCTCTCGGGGGAGGCGACGACCGCCGAACTGGCCCGGCATCTCGCCGCCGCGGCGGCGCTGGAAACCAAGCGAAACAGCGGGACGGTCGACCAGCGGGCCCGCTAAGGCGGGACGAGGAACATCGCCATCCCCACCAGCCCCGCGGCGAGCACCCCGCCGGCAGCGAACGCGAGCAGGAACGGGAGCGAGGAGTAGAGCCCCACCAGGGCACCGCCGGCGACCGGCGCCGGGATACCCGCGAGCAGGAGGTCGTACGCCTCACCCGTCGTCTCACCCTGCATACGCGACCCGTGTGGCGCCGGCTAATTAAATGTTATTAGACGGTGCGAGGTCCCGCGCGGGAGCCGCGTCCCCGACCGCCACGAGACCCGTACCGGTCCCCGCCGCGATCCGTCCGTGAACTGCCACATTTCGTCCCGAAAGCGTATGCCCGATCCGTCCACGAGGCCGGGTCATGGAGGAGAACCGCGACCTCTGGAACGAGTGGAGCGACGCCTTCCAGGGCGCGTGGAACGCCGACACGGCCGACGGACTCCCGCCGGCGGACGTCCACTACGGCCCCGGCTGGCCCGAGGGCGAACGGCTCGACCACCTGCCCGGGTTCGAGGGCCGCGACGTGGCAGAACTCGGCTGTGGCGGCGGGCAGGCCTCCGTGGGATTCGCCCGCCGCGGTGCCGCGAGCGTGGCGGGCGTGGACCTCTCGACGCGCCAACTGGAACACGCCCGGCGGCTCGCGGGGCTGTACGGCGTCGACGTCGAGTTCCTCGCCGGCGACGTCACGGACCTGCCCTTCGCAGCCGACCGGTTCGACCTCGCGTTCTCCTCGTGGGTGTTCCAGATGGTCGAGGATCTCGAGGCCTGCTTCGCGGAGGCCGCACGGGTGCTCCGCGGGGGCGGCACGCTCTTCTTCGCGATGCCGCACCCCTTCTACGAGCTGTTCGACCCCGAGACGGGCGAGATCGACCGGAGCTACTTCGACTCGGAGCCGGAGTGCAAGTCCATCGGTGACCTCGATCCCGACCTGGTGGTGTTCCACCACCGCGCCGGGGAGATCCACCGGGGGCTCGTGGATGCGGGGTTCGTCGTCGACCGGCTGTTCGAGCCCGGGGCCGACGATCCGGACGAGTACGAGGAGCAGTGGAGCCACAAACCGGAGCTGATGGCGAAGGTGCCGCCGACGCTGGCAGTCCGAGCGGTGGTGTGAGAGGATCGGAACCGTGCGGAACGGGAGGGCCGAGAACCCGACTGGAGGTGGCGCTACGAGCGAGGTCAGGCGTCGGGTCCGTCCTCTCCGCCCGCGCTCTCGAGTAACTCGCGGACGCGGTCGAAGTGTCGTTCGATCCGGTCCGGCACCGAATTGAATCCCTTTTCGGTCACGGATCGTTCCGTTCTGTCACCCCGTGCCACCGTCCCTACTTGCCCCAGAACGGGTCCTTCTTCCGGTGTTTCTCTAGATACTGCGAGAGCGCCTCCAGCTCGTCGCTCGGGACGTCCTCGCGGAGCTCCTGCTCCAGTATCTTCGCGTGTTTCTCGGGGAGTTCCGTCCAGAGCTCGTCGCCCTCGTCGATCTGTCGACCCACCGTGGGGCCGTCGATGGAGACGGCGGCCCGCTCGCCGGCCCGGAGTTCGTCGATGTTCTCGCCCTCGTCCTGGATGGACTTGAGCTGGCCCACGCGGGTCGGCTCGTTGCCCTCCCACTTCGCCACGCGGGAGTTGCGCTTGAGCGTCCCCGAGAGCACCTCGACGCCGACGACCGCGGGGCTGGACTGCCGGAAGACGTGGTCCTCGAGCACGCGGAACCGGGCGGGGCGGACGATCTTGTCGAGCACCTGCTCCTGCTGGGCGCGTTCGATCCCCTCGACGAACTCCTCGTACTCCTCGACCAGCCGGTAGATGACGTCCTGCTCGAAGATCCGGACGTCCTGTTCGGTCCCGCGGCGCTCGGCGTCGGCGAGGACGTCGACGTTGAACGCGAGGACGACCTCGTGTTTCGGGCCGTTGGCGGTCGAGGCGACGGCGATGTCGCGGGGCGCGACGTCGCCGACCTCCGCGCGGACGACGGGGATCTCGGCCTCCTCGAGCGCGTCGGCGATGGCCTCGAGCGACCCGAGCGTGTCGGCCTTCACGACGACGCCCTCCTCGACGGTCTCGACCTCGATCTCGGCGATCTCGGCCTCGACGTCGGCGATGACCTCCTCGACGGGGCGGTCCCTGACCACGCGGACGGGCGCGCCGGCCATCGCGTCGTCGAGGTCGGGCGCGGCGATCTTGATCCCGGCCGCCGCGACGACCTCGTCGACCTGGTCGAACCGCTTCTCGGTGCGGATCTCCGCCAGCGGCCGGGGCTGGAGCAGCGCGCGCACCTCCGTGACGATGGGGTCCTCGACGCCGCCGACGACGACGGTGTCGCCCTTCCGGACGGTGCCGTCGTAGAGGACGACGTCGAGCGTCGTGCCGAACCCGCGCTCCTCCTTGACCTCCAGGACGGTCCCGGCGCCGGGGCCCGAGACGTCGATCTCCATCTCCTCTTTCATGTACCGCTGGGAGAGCCCCATCAGCACCGCGAGCAGGTCGGGGATGCCCTCGCCGGTTTCGGCGGAGACGGGGACGACGCCGACGTTGCGCTGGAAGTCCTGCACCCGCCAGTACATGTCCGCGGAGAACCCCTCGTCGGAGAGTTCGCCGATGATCTCGTAGAGCGCCTCGTTCAGCCGGTCGGTCGCGTTCGTCGGCTGCCCGTCCATCGACTGCTGGATCGGCGTGTCCGGGTTCGGGTTCCACCCGGGGGTGGTGTCGACCTTGTTCGCGGCGACGATGAACGGCGTCTGGGTGCGCCTGAGGATGTCGACCGCCTCGATGGTCTGGGGCTGGAAGCCGTCGTTGACGTCGACGACGAGGACCGCGATGTCGGCGAGCGCGCCCCCGCGCGCCCGCAGGGTCGAGAACGAGTGGTGCCCCGGCGTGTCTATGAACAGCAGCCCCGGCAGGTCGAAGTCGTCCGGGTCGACGAGCCGCCCCGAGATGTCCGAGATCACGTCCAGCGGCACGGCCGTCGCGCCGATGTGCTGCGTGATGGCGCCCGCCTCGCCCTCGATGACCGCCGACCCGCGGACCTTGTCGAGCAGGCTCGTCTTCCCGTGGTCGACGTGGCCGAGAACCGCCACGATGGGCGTCCGAAGCCCGTGCTCGTCGGCCGTCCCGCCAGTCCCCGGTTCGGCGTCGGCGTCGGTGTTAGACATGGATGGTCACCCGAGAACTCCTTGTGCCATCCAGCCATCGCGGGACGTTAAACCTTTCAGAACCCTGCCGGCCGGCGCGCGCGACCGGCGACCGACGGCGGCGCACGCTCACCGGACCGGCCCTACCGGACGGTGAACGAGCCGGTCATCCCGGCGGACTGGTGCGGGTCGCAGTGGTACTCGTAGCTCCCGGGGACGTCGAACGTGTACGCGTCCGTGTGATCGGAGCCATAGGTGCTCTCGTCGTCGCCGGGCCAGTCGGCGTCGTCGGGCTGGCTCCCGGGGCTGACGTTGTGTCCCGGCGAGTCCCAGACCCAGCGGACCGTGTCGCCGGCGGCCACCTCGAACGTCTCCGGATCGAAGACGAGATCACCCCCGGGACCGACCCGCACGGTCAGGTCCGCCGTCGCGGTCGCCGTGGGTGTCTCGGTCCTCGTGGGCGTGTCGGTCGGCTCGTCGGTCGGCTCGTCGGTCGCCCCGGGCGTGGGCGAGTCGGGCGACGTGGCCGTCGGATCCGGGGTCGCGGTGGGCTCGGGGCTCGGCGTCGGCGTTCCCTCGTCGCCGCCGCCGAGACAGCCGGCGATACCGGCGAGCGGCGCCGCGGGGAGCGTCCCGAGGAGTTCTCGTCGTCGCACGTCCGGAGGTGGGTCGTCGCCCGCATCAACGTTTGGACGGCGGAGCACCCACGGACGGTCGACGGTCCTACCGGTACATCGTGGTCACCCGTCCGGGATCGGTGGTCGCCGGTCGGGGCCGACAGCGTCAGCCGCCCCCGAGACGTCCCCGCTATCGGCCGGTCGAGGCCCCGTCCACGGCGTGTTGGGACGGGCTTTCGCGGACCGGCGAACGGCAAGGATTTATGCCCCGTTCGCCGGTTCCACCCGGTATGGTCGAGATACTCGCGGAGAACCTCTCCGGGAAGACGGTGATGGGCGACGACGGGGCGGAGATCGGTCAGCTCTACAACATCACGATGGATCTGAAGACGGGCGGACTCCACGACATCGTCGTCGAGCCCGCCGAGGGCGTCGCTGCCGACTTCGATGTCAACGAACATGGCCACTTCCTCGTCCCGGTCGGCAACGTACAGGCGGTCAAGGACCACATCGTCGTCCGCCGCTGATGCGCGTCCTCGACGCCTCGGCGTTCATCCACGACTACCACGCCGACGGTAGCCTGATCACCATCCCGCTGGTCCGCGAGGAGCTCGAGGACGAGGCGGGCTACCGGTTCGACGCCCTCGAGGGCGGCGGGATGCGCCTGCACGTCCCGGACGCGGGGGCGGTCGAGACCGTCGAGCGCGCCGCCCGGACCACCGGCGACGCGACCGAGCTCTCGCGGACGGACACCCGGCTGGTCGCCGCGGCGTTCGAACTCGGCGCGACGCTCGTCACCGACGACTACGCGATGCAGAACGTCGCCGACGAGCTCGGCGTCGACGTCGAGGTCATCGCGCGGGAGGGGATCGACGAGCGTCGCGACTGGCAGTACCAGTGCCGGGGATGTGGCCGCGTCTACGACGAGCACCGCGACCGGTGCCCGGTCTGCGGGGCGGACCTCTCGCGGAAGACCCCCGGCTAACCGTCCGGCGCCGGGGCGTCCTTTTCGTCCCGAACCTCGCGCTCCTCGGAGTCGAGCGCGTCGAAACCCAGGTCGATGAGCTGGCGGAGCACCTCCCGCTCCGTGAGGTCGTACTGCGACGCGAGCCGCTCGATCCGCCGGGCCTGCCGGTCGTCACAGACGAGCGTAAGGCGGCGCACGGTTGGGCTTCGACACCGGGTGAATTAAAGCCCAGTCGGACGTCCGTCGGCCGCGCGACGGACGGGACCCGGAGCCGTCGCTACACCCCGAGGCCGCCGGTCGCCTGCGCGTAGATGGCGGTGAAGACGATGGCGTCGTACGCGCCGTGGACCAGTGCCGGGACGACGAGGTTGTCCGTGTACTCGTAGGACGCACCGAGGATGAGCGAGAGGGCGAACAGCGCGGAGATGGTCGCGGCCTTCGCCCCGAGGCTCCCCGCCGCGAGCGCGGTGATGTGCGCGACGGCGAACAGCGCCGAGGAGAGCGCGATGGCGGGGAACACGGCGTAGGACTCCCGGAACAGTCCCTGGATGGCCCCCCGGAACAGGAGCTCCTCGCCCGGGCCGATGACGAGGAACGCCAGCGGGATCATGTAGAGCATCACCTCGGGGTTGTCGCTGCCGATCCGCTCGATCTCGTTCTGCGCGGTCTCGATGCCGAACTGCGAGAAGACGACGCTCACCCCCGCCAGGGCGAGCAGGAGCAGTATCACGCCCGCGACGGTCGCGGCGAGGTCGCGGAGGGTCGGGAGCCGGACCTTCACGAGGTCGGTCCGGCCGGAGAGCTTGAGGTAGCCGCCGACGGCGAGGCCGAACCCGAGCCCCTGGAGGATGGTCGAGACGGGGACGAGGAGGAGCGGGCGGTTCTGCACGTCGATGCCGAACGCGGGAAGGAGGACGAACAGGCCCAGGATGACGACCACGATGGCGACGGCGAACCCGCCGATCGTGAGCCCGATACCGGTCCCCACCGTCCGGAGCCGCTCCTCGGTGCTGGCCCCCCCGAGTCCGGTGTAGTCGGCGTCTGCGTCTGCGTCTGCCATTCGGTGGCCCCGCTTCGGACCCCAGCGGGATAGGCGTTACCGAACGTCCCGAGCCCGAACGAAACCGGTCGGACCCGTACGGGACACGACCCTCCGCGAGGAACGGTCCATCGTCCGCGATCAGCGCCGATCCCGGGGAGCGACCTGCACACTTACCTCCCGCGGCCGACAGCCACGACCATGCTCGGGGATTCCGACGATGACGGTGGTATCGAGGCCGACCGGCTCGAGGCGTTCGCGAGGCGACTCCTGGAGACGACGGGAGCGCCGGCCGAGGTCGCGGCGCCCGTCGCCGAGTCGCTCGTGCGTGCCGACCTCCGTGGCCACCACTCCCACGGGACCCGGCGGATCCCCTCGTACGTCGTCTCGGCGCTCGGCGAGCGCGAGAACCGCTACCGGATCGATCCCACCGCCACGCCGACCGTCGCCTCCGAGGGGCCAACCCACGCGCTCGTCGACGGGCGGAACGGGTTCGGTCAGCTGGCCGGCCGCGAGGCCGTCGACCTCGCGGTCGAGAAGGCCGAGGGGAGCGGCGTCGCGATGGTCGGGGTCAGGGACGCGACCCACCTCGGACGCATCGGGGAGTGGAGCGAGCGGGCGGCCGAGCGGGGGGTGCTCCTCGCCGCGTTCGTCTACAACCACGGCGTCACGGTCGCGCCGCCGGGGAGCGCACAGCGCCGCTACAGCACCAACCCCGTCTCGTTCGGGATCCCGACGTTCGACGCGCTGGAGTTCCCCGTCGTGCTCGACGTGGCGACGAGCCAGGTCGCCAACGGGAAGACGGGGGAGTTCGCCGCCCGCGGCGACCCCCTCCCGGAGGCGTGGACCATCACCGGGGACGGCGACGCGATCACGGACGCACGGGCGTTCCGCGACGGCGAGGGGGCGCTCCTGCCGCTGGGCGGGCTCGTCGCCGGCTACAAGGGGTTCGGGCTCGCGATGGTGGCCGAACTGTTCGGCGGGATCCTCGGCGACGCGCCCGTCCACGGCGAGGCCGGGACCGACCGCGGGTGCGCCGGGACGTTCGTCGCCGTGGACCCGACGCTGGTCACCGACCGGGGAACGGTCGAGGGGCGCGTCCTCGCCCTCCGGGAGTACATCGCGGACACCGAGTTCGGCGAGAACGTCCCGACGGGACCGGTCGCCTACGGCGACCACGCGCTCCTCCCGGGCGAACCCGAACACCTGACCGAGCGGGGCGGCCGCGAGCACGGGATCCCGCTGTCGGCGGCGGACGTCGCGACGCTGTGTGACCTGGCGGCCGAACACGGGATCGAGGACGCGATCCCGCCGGCGTTCGGCGGGACGACCGACGGCGGCTGACGGGACTGACCCCCCGGATAGCGGTCGACGCCCCTCCCGCGGGGCGAGCGGTCGGCCGCCGCCCTCGTTGGGACAGGGGCTCGCCACAGGGATCGCCGCTCCGGGAACGGCCGGAGTCGGGGACTCGTAGGGTCTCGCGTCGCCCGTTACCGACGATCGCCGAGGCCGACCGGGGCGCTCGCCGGTACGTCGTCACGCACGACCGCATCAGCCGTCGTGATGGGCCGGTCCGACGACGAGCCGCTCCTTCTCGGCGACGGCCTCGGCCTCCTCGAACTCGCCGCCGCCGAGCAGCCCGCGTGCCGCCCGCTTGCCCCACTCGACGGCCGGCTGGGTGAACGTCTCCACGCCTCCATCCCGTAGAGCAGGTCGCCGACGCCGTGCGCGTCCACGCGGTCGAGCTCGATCCGGACGTTCGGCCGGCCGGCCGCCGCCAGCGACGCCTCGGTCGCCTCGAACTCCGCGTCGAGCAGGTCGCCCAGCGTCGTCTCGCCGTCCCCGAGGTAGGACAGTCCCTCGACGTCCGTCTCGGGGATGTCGACGTCGGTCCGCTCGCCCGGGCGGACCAGCGTGACGAGCTTGTCGCGCCGGCCCGCCCGGTAGAGCTGGAGCTGGGAGTGCTGATCGGTCGCCCCCAGCGCCCGGATCGGGGTCTGTCCCAGCCCGTCCTTGCCGAGCGACTCGGCCCACAGCTGGGCGAACCACTCCGCGAACGGCTCCAGAGCCTCGACGTACGGCATCACCGCGTTGGCCGTCGCCCCCCGGTTCTCGAGGGCGTAGGCCGTCGCGCCGTAGGCGTACGCGGGACAGTCGAACAGCGACCCGTTTAGCGACTCGCGGGCGGACCGCCCGCCATCGAGGACGCCCTCGACGTCACCGCCGAGTATCGCCGCCGGGACCAGCCCCACCGCGGAGAGCGCGGAGAACCGGCCCGGGACCCCCTCCGGCACGGGAAGCGCCGGCAGGCCCTCCGTCTCGGCCGCCTCGCGGAGCGGGCCCGAACCGCCCGTGGTCACGACGGTCCGCTCGGTCCAGTCGACGCCCGCGTCCGCCATCGCCTCGCGGACGACCAGGAAGTTCGAGAGCGTCTCCGCGGTCGTGCCCGACCTCGAGACGACGTTCACGGCGACCCCCTTGAGCGGCAGCGAATCGAGCAGCCGCCGCGCCTCGACCGGGTCGACGTTGTCCAGTACGTGGTGGCCCTCGAGGCCGAGCGCCCGCGAGACCGTCACCGCCCCGAGCGCCGAGCCGCCGATCCCGACGGTGAGGACGTGGTCGAACCTCTCGAGGGGTTCGACAGCCTCGCGTATCTCGGCCGCGTCGGTCCGCTCGGGCAGGTTCAGCGCGACGTAGCCGAACTCGTCGGCGTCCATCCCCGCGGCGATGCGGTCGTGGGCGCGCGCCACCCGGTCGTCCAGCCGTTCGAGCGCCGTCCCCGAGACGCCCGGGCTCGCGACCGACGTCAGGGCGTTGCCGATGTCTACTCGCATACTCACGGGTGTGCGCGCGGGGTTATGGTCTTGGCCCCCACCCGCGTCCCGGTGCCCCCTGGCTCTCACCCGCGTCCCGGCGTCCTCGTCCCCGATCCCGGGTACCGTTCCCGTTCGGTTCTGGTCCCGTCCCGCGCCCCGGACGTCGCCCGCGGCACGCCCCGGTCCCGGTACACCGCCTCGAAATCCGTCGTTCCGATCTCGTGTGACCAGTCCCGCGCTCCCCCTGTGCGCCCCGGTAGACGTCGACGACGTGGACCCGCAGGAAACGGAAGACGACCTCCGCCCGGTCGCCGAACGCTACCCGGTCGAACTCGCGCCGGGAGGTCAGGCCCGGTGCCGCCTCCCGAGCAGGTCGTCGACCCGGCGGTCGCGAGACCACCAGCGGCCGCGAGGAGCTGTCTCCCGGAGGGCATGGGGCGTTAGAGGTCGTCGGAGGATATGAGCGTCTCGCTCACGCCTTCCCGCCCGTATATTCCCCCTGGGTTCGGACCGGGGGGCTTTTCGACACGCCCGTCCAACGCCCGGCATGAACGAGCCGGCGAGGGACGGCACAACCGATGCCCCCGGCACCCCCGACACCGACGGGGAGGCCTACGGGGGCGTCCTCGGCGCGTTCCCGTACGCGTTCCGGGCGAGCGACTCGGTACTGTTCCGGCTCTACGTCCTCATCGGGGGGCTGCTCGCCGTGCTGGCGACGGTCGTGTTCGGCATCGCCCTGATCGTCCAGGTGGCGGGCACGCTCGGCGGCCCCGGGGGGACGTTCACCTTCTCGCGGACGCTGTTCGTCCTCCTCGGACTGTTCGTCGTCGCACCGCTGGTCGCGCCCGTCCTGCTGGTCGCCCGCCGCCACCGCCGGACGGGCAGCGATACCCGCTACGACACGCTGCTCGCGGCCGCCGGCATGCTGTTCGTCGTCTCGCTCTACCTCGGGCTCGTGGCCTCCATCCCCCCCGAGTTCACCCTCGACGGCGAGGTGCAGGTCAGGCCGCCCGCGACGGGGCCGCTCGCGCCACTCGTCCGGCTGCTCTACGCCGTCCCGTCGGTCGCTTCGCCCGTCGTACCCCTTCTCGGCGCAACGCTCGTCCCCCTCGCGCACCGGTACGCCGACTGAGCGGAGCTACCGGGGCCGACCGGACACCCGGCCGCCGGGTCCACCCCGAATCCCGGACGGATTTCGGTCCGATAGGTGTGTGAAATCGGCGAAAGGGTATACTACCCCGGGGTCTCGGTCCCACCGGAGGGAACACCGTGACCGACCCGCGCGGGACCGCAGGACAGACCCGTGACCACGACCGACCGGTCCCCCGGAGGTGTCGCGAATGAGCGCCGACGGGGCCGAGTCGGGGTACGGCCCGGACCTGCGGTTCATGACCGACGGCCTGGGGGAGACGGAGATGGCGGTCCTCTACGACCCCGACACGCCGGAGTCGGCCTGGATACGCGCGCCGCGGAGCGCCTTCCTCGAGGCCGCCGAGCGGTACCGGTGAGGCCGCCGAGCGGCGGTCGGTTCCCCCGCCCTGTCCGCCGCCGGACGATCCGATAGGCGCCCGCCCGAGCCCGGGGGGAGCCGATCGACCCGTCCGGTGCCGTTCGTGCCCCGCGCGGTCGGCTCGGACGCGAAACGTCGAAGGGTCCCGGGCGTCTCCGTGCCACCATGACCGGCGACGACGGGCCCGAGACGGGGAGCGACGACGGGACCGGCGCGGACGCCGGGGGCGCCACCGACCCGGCGGCCAGCGAGGGCCGGTTCCTCGTCACCCACGCCGACGCCGACTCGGCGGTACTGAACGACGTCGAGAGCGGGCAGGTCCACACGCTCGGGGACAACCCGGGCGTCGAGGAGCACGACGTCGTCGAGGCGACGGTCGCGCNNNCGGTCGCGCCCGAGCCGCCGATGGAGGTGACCTGGCGGGTCACGGAGGTGCGCGAGCGCCGCGCCCTCCGCGTCGAGGCGAGCGACGAGCCCCCGACGGCACGGGAACGCGAACTCGCCGCCGCCGGGGAGGTGGGCGATCTCGTCCGGCGCGAGCGGGCCGGCGAGGGCGAGATACACGTCCTGACCGTTCCACCGGCGGAGGTCGAGGCGACCGTCGCCGACGTGCTCGACGACGAGGGAACGCTCGCCCGGGCCGCACGGCTCGGCGTCGCCCGGGTCGAGGTCCGCTCGGCGACCGCGGAGGATCACGGCGTCGTAAGCGTCCGGTACATGCCCTGAGGCGGCGACATACGTCACTATCGGGGTGATCGACAGTAGGCGCTATCCGGGTGATCGACGGTAGATCGTCACGTACGACCGTACGAGGTTCCGGCGACCGCTCCGGGGGACCGCCCCGCGTTCGAGTGCCGCTCACAGGCGTTTCAGGGACGTCGCGGAGCGAGCAGTCCGGCCTGTCCCACACACGGTCCCCACGGTGGATGGGCGGGAACGTTCGCACCGGTCGTCAGTTGTTAGTCGCTCCGGTAACACGAGACGGTACTGGGGACCGGGTGCGGCCCGGGCGGTGGCGCGGCTCCAGTCACGGGGGACGGGATGGGAGACATCGACAGGAACGGCGACGGGGTGGCCGCTCGGCGGGAACTCGTCGAACGGCTCCGGGACGAGGACGACGTCCGCGAGGTGAACTTCAGCCGCGACGGGTTCCGAACGGTGGTCGTCGAGCTCGAACCGGACGCCGACTTCCGCGAGCGGTGGCGGCGGACGGCGACCCGGTTCGGCTACGGCGTCGAGCGGCCGGGGAGGGGCGACCTCGCGTCGGGCCGGTCGGCGAACGTGTGGCTCCTCCGACTGGACGACACGGAGTCTCCGGCCGGTCCGCCGACGGCCGGGTCGACCCTCCGGCGTGCCGTCGCTCGACTGCGGGCGTTCCTGGACCGCCTCCGCGGCCGCTGACCCCGGGTCCCCCGTACACCGTCCGGCCGCTCGGGCGGGCTGTTACTCGTCGATTCGGTCGCGTCTCACGGCGGTCTCGGTCCCGACGGTCGCCGGCGGTACGCGCGCCTTCGTCACCGGCCGGGAACAGTGGCGTCGGTGTTCCTGACGTCGACGGTGTCGGCGTCGTCGGCACGGGGACGGTTCGATCCGTTCGGACGGGAGCCGACGGGTTCCGGCGCGTCCCCCTTCGGGCGTCGGCGGTGACTCCCGGTCCTTCACGGGGACGGTCCTCAGCGTCCCCGTCGTAGCTCCTCGATCAGCCGCTGGATGACCTCGCCCTGGTGTTCGAGCAGTTCGTTCTGCCGCTCGACGGCCGCGGTGAGCTCGTCGAGTCGTTCGTTCACCCTGGGCGGAACCTCCCCCGCGTTCGGTTCCCTGACGTCCGGCCCGTCGACGTCACCGGTGGCGCCGGTCCCCTCGGACGGGACGTTCCCCGGGTCCGTTCCCCCGGTCGTTCCCGAAGGCGCCGGATCGAGGACGGTTCCGCCCCCCTGGTCGTCCGTCTCGAACGGGTCGGCGGCGGCCTCTTCGCTCGTCTCGTCGGCGGTCGTCGCGGACGCCTCCGCGGCCGCGCGCTCCTCGTCCCCCTCGTCGTCGCTCTCCGACCGGTCGCTCAGGAGTTCGGTGAACCCGCTCTCCTCGAGGACGTCGCCGCTCGACCGCTCCTCGTCCCCGCCGTCCTCGTCGGCGACGGCGGCCTCGAGTTCGGACAGCGAGGAGACGCCGTGGAACTCGAAGGCCGCCTCCTGTATCGTCCGGCGGACGGTCCCCGCGTGTTCGTTGGGGACCTTCACCCGCTGTGGGTAGCCGTCCACTTCGAGGGAGACCTCCGTGGCGACCGAGCCCTCCTCGAACCCGAGCCCGGTGAGGTCCGCGTATCGGGTGACCTCGAACTCCTCGTCCCAGACGGCGCCGCCGACGTGTTTCACCACCCGTCGGTCGGTCACGACCAGCGTGAGTTCGCTGAACCGGTGGGCTCCCCGGACCGTCTCGTCGGCCTCGATGACCCCCGCGGTCCGGAAGACCCCCGACAGCACCGGAACCAGCACCTCGTGGGTACTTCCCGACGGAACGGTGAAGTCCTTCACGCCGTCCACGTAGGCCAGCCGGAACGTCGTCTTGCGGCGGCCGCTCCGGAACTCGATCCGCTCGACGTCGTGGGGGTACGCGGAGACGGACTCGTCGCTGAGCAGGCCCTCGGCGCGGTAGACGAGCGTCCGACTCGGGGTCACGAGCACGGCGTCGCCGCCCCCCAGGTCGACCCGACTGACGACCCGCTCGTCCTCGAGGCGCGACTGTACGAGGTCCGGGCACTCCATGCACCAACGCTGACTCCGCCCGCCAATAAAACCGAAGGTGGACACGTCGCGTGTCCGCTCCGCCGTCGCCACGTCGCACTCCGCCCTCCCGTGCCGGCGCCGCTCGGTTCCCCCCGTCCCGGCCCGACGGCGTCGGCCGATATGAGAGGGTTTAAGCACGCGACCGGGGTACGGGCAAACGCGCCCGGGTGGCTTAGTTGGACATAGCGCCGCACTCATAGGGTTCAGAGACACGGCGTCCACCGCGACCCCCGAGGCACGCCACGCCTCGAACCTGGGTCATGCGGAGATCGCGGGTTCGGAGCCCGCCCCGGGCATACATAAAAGGGTTCAACGCCCTTTCGCGGTTTGAATACATAAATAGCCGCAGTGGTGTTCGATATCCGCCACGGCGAGACGGTCTCACTAGACGGTGTCGGGGACGCGTCACGATTCGCCTTCGCCATCCGCGAAAACAGACCACGTGAAAATGCCCCGACTCAGTCCTTCTGCCCCCGCTGACTTCGTTCGCCGGCCCCACTCTCGGCTATGTCCCCGGGAGCCCGCGAATGGGTCTCAGTTGTCGCCCCACGCCAATTGCGTTGAGTGGCACGACCGTCCCATCGTCACGAGCGCAAACTCCGTGGGCGAGTTGATCCGGACGCCCAGGTCCGATTGCGGGACATCGCTGACGTCCTCGGGGAGGTCGGTCCCAGGCACACCCTGGCCGAGCGGCTCCAGTACGCGTCCCGCGCCGAGGGGCGTGGACCTCCAGAGAGGCTCCCCGTGCTTCCAAACCTATTTATCAATTGTGGTAGAATACTTCGGGAGAGTCCTCATGGTGCGGCTGTTCCCAATCGTCCTCGTGTTCCTCCTCGTCACGGCAGGCTGTACGGGGAGTAGCGTTGAGACGACACCACCGGCCGGCACCGACACCCCTACGCCGTCAAGTACCGACACCCCTACGCCTCCGAACACCGACACTCCCCAGCCCGAAGCCGAAGATTCAGCCCGGTTGCAACTCTCGCTCGTGAACACCACGCGGACCAGTGGGGGCGCCTACCAATCGTTCGCCCTCCTCGTTCGCGGGAATACGTCACTCCCATCGAGCGATATCGGGAGTGACGGCGATCCGTTCTTCGTTATCCGGCTCAATGTGGAGCGCCTCACCGAGACGGCGGAAGTCACACCGGATCCGGACGGCCAGTATTCGGTGCCCATCCCGACCGCACGATTGGCGAGCTACGCCGGTCGGGAGGTAACGATCAACGTGACGCTCTTTGATGCGGACGGCACGTCTGATAACCGCATCGCTTCGGTGCAGACGACCGTCTCTATCGCCGACTCCGTGGCCACACCCGAGCCGACCCCGACAGCGACAGTTACGCTGGCTCCGACTGCAACGGGGACTGCCCGAGCAACGAATACACCGACAACAACCGCAAGTACTTCTGAGGAGTCGACACCAGCTCAGAAGTCGGCCGAGACCCCACCACCGACTTCGACGCCGACGCCCACGGCAACGCCGTCCCGGACTGGAGCGCCCCCGGCAACGGTAACGCGGGTCGTCGACGGCGATACAGTTGAAGTCCGCTTCGAGGACGGAACGGTTGACACCCTGCGGCTGATCGGCGTCGATACCCCGGAAGTCCACGCCGAGAACACGCCCGAGGAGTTCGAGGGTGTTCCGAACAACCAGGCGGGGGCGGACTGTCTCCGCCGGTATGGCGAGCGAGCGAGTACGCACGTGACCGACCGTCTTGAGGGCGAGGATATCACGCTCCGGTTCGACGAACAAACCGATCGCCGGGGGTCCTACGGCCGTCTCTTGGTCTATGTCATCCATGACGGTGAGAATGTCAATTACCAACTCGTCGCTGACGGATTCGCGCGGGTATACGACTCCTCGTTCTTGCAGGCCGATCGGTTCTATAGTGCCGAGTCGAGTGCGCAACGCCAGCAGCGGCGCGTGTGGTCCTGCCGAGAGGTCACGACCTCTACGCCGACACCGACGTCGACTCCTACGCCGACACCGACGTCGACTCCTACGCCGACACCCACGTCGACACCCACGTCGATGCCAACACCCACGTCGACACCCACGTCGACGCCAACACCCACGTCGACACCGACGCCGACGCCAACACCCACGTCGACACCGACGCCTGATGACAGTGGGAGCGGTGACGAGAGCACGTCACTCGTCGTCGCCGAGATTCACGCGGATGCTAAGAGGAACGATCACGAGAACGAGAATGACGAGTACATCGTCTTCGAAAACACCGGGAGTAGTTCCCTGGATCTGTCCGGGTGGACGGTCAAGGACGAGGCGGATCACACCTACACCGTGCCAGACGGATTCAGCCTCGACCCCGGGCAGCAGGTGACGCTCTACACCGGGAGTGGCACTGACACGGCCACCGAGCTCTACTGGGGTTCGGACAGCGCAATTTGGAACAACGACGGTGATACGATCATCGTGCATGACGACGCGGGGGCGGAAGTCTTGCGACGGAGCTACTGACCCGGACAGCGGCGGCCCGTCCCGGAGAGCGCACTCATTCCAGCGGCTCGCCACAGTGTGGGCACTCCGCCGAGTCCTCCCGGCTCTTCCAGTCGTCTTCGATGAATTCTGATCGTTGCGGACTGTTTCACCCGTTTCGAACCTGCTACTGTCCGGTCCGAGGCGTCCGAGAACGGACTGCGTCGGGGGTTTTCACCGCGGATTCCCCGGAGACCCGTGGAACGAGTAACTGGGAGTTTAACTCAAACGTAACTAAGATTCTCCCCTCTCAATAGAAGGTCGATGGGCGAGAACATCGCGACTCCCGTGACGCCGAGCGGCCTCGGACGATGCGCCAGTTGTGGGGCAGTCTACCCCGTTCGCCGCCACGGGGGGGACTGGCACGCCATCGGGACCGATGGGACGTGCCGATGTGGGGGAGCCGACTTCAGGCCGATGCGGATCGAGTGATACCGGCCGTCCCTCGTCCCGTCGGGTTCCGGCGGGCCCCTCCCCCAGAACCGAGGGAAACCTCCTCCAGGGTGGCGGCCTTAGACGCGGGCGAATGGCAGCCTGTGACCGATGCGGGGCCGGGATCGACGACGAGGGCGACTACATCCATCTCACGCACCACCAGACCAACATGGCGTTCGACAGCCGTTTCTGTTCGCCCGACTGTGCCGTCGCGTACCTCGAGGACGGCCTCGTCGAGGACACCTGACCCGGGGCACGCTACCGGCCGACCGGCGACACCGCCACGGGGTCCCGACCGCGACCTACCGTCGGATGGTCGTTCTCCCAACCCCGTCGGCTCGGAGCGGTGACCGGCGACCTGCACGACACTTCCCCCGGCGAGCGAGTCGCTGCGAACGGTAGGACGGCGGAGTCGCCACCGTCACGCGGCCCGGGGCCGCCCCGATCTGAGCGACGGACGTGCCAGGGTCGGAACTGCCGAGGCGACACCGCCAGCGGTTCCCCGGCCCCGCGGAACGTGTTCCGAACCGCGTAACCTCGCCCTGCAGTGGCAAGCACCAGTCACTCGCCCGAAGCGTCCCTCCACCCGAACGCAATGCCATTTAGAGATGACGACCGCGACAAGGACGTCGTAACGCCCGACGGGACCCGAGTGGGCAGGATCCACCGAGTCGAAGACGAGAAACGCGCGAGGGTCAGGCGCCACGAGGATGACGAGAGCCTCACCGACAAGGTCAAAGAGATGCTCGGCTGGGACGACAACCACGACGAGCACGAGCTCAGCGACGAGCACGTCGACCGGAGGGACGACGATCGGGTCTACCTGCGCCAGTACTGACCAGCCGGTCTCCGGCCCTCGGATCGGGGCGACGGGCCGCGTTCCGGATTTTTCAGTACACGAGTGGGTGAGAGCGACGCGCTCGTCGTAGCACGCACCCTCCGACCCGGTCGTTTCCACCGCCTCATACGGTCGTGCGTAACGATTTACCGGCGATAACCCGGACAGGGTCGGATATCGCCGGTAAAAGACTACGCACGACCGTATCACTCCCCGACACCGCTCTCCTTGATCCAGACCCCTCGACGACCGGTTCACGCCCCGGGCTCGTTTCTCGGTTGCACTGCCGGGAGCGACCGCGGTCGTCATCGGGTCCTGGACCCCGAGACGGGGGTCAGCCGGACCGTGAGCGCCGCCACCGGCTCGAGACCCGGCCTCACGGGCTCGAAACGGCCCCGTCAGCAGGTCGCTCCCTCGGTCCCGTCCCTGCCACGATGGCGACCGGAGGGAACGGGGTGACACGGACGCTACGACAGTCGCCGACCGCGACGGCCGCCGACCGCGGCGACCGCCGAGCACGACCAGTCCGGCGGCGGCTGACCGTTGCAGTCGCAGGCACCAGCAATAGCCGGTTTCCGGTATCACGTCCACCAGCTATCTTCAGAACGCTACGACGACGGCCTTCCGGACGGCGGCGAGGGAATCGATCGGCCGGCCGGGGTCGATGCGCGGCCCCTGCACCGCGACGCCCGCTCGCGTTCCCGGCACGAGTGTCGTCCGCATTAGACGTACCGGGGTCGGGGACGGACGGGCCGCCCACCGAATGCGGACCTGCCGGTGCCGTCACCTCCACACGATGACCGGGGAGGATAGCGGGCCGTTCGCCTCCGCGCTCCGTGGCGGGGTCGGGGGTTTCGTGGCGACCGTCGTCATGACGCTGTTCCGGGTCCGGATCTTCAGGGCGCTCCCGCCGCCGTCGGAGTTCTGGGCCCAGTACCTCGGTGGCGGACCGGCGGAGGCGTACAGGAAACAGGGGTTCGTGCTCCACCTGTCGTACGGCTCGACCGCCGGTGGCATCCTCGGGTCCGTCTTCCCGTACGTCGATCGGCACTCCCCGCTGGGAACAGAGACGACCGCACTCCTCTCCGGCGCGCTCTACGGCGTCGTCCTCGCGGTGTTCGGTGACTGGGTCATCTTCGCCCGGGTGCTGGACCGCGACCTCGAGGACGAGCACGGCGTCGTGTTCCACGTCGACCACGTCGTCTGGGGCCTCACGCTCGGCATGTGGCTGGGCGAACGGGAACGACGGGGCGAAGTGTACGAATCCCCCTCGGAGGGTTCGGAGACGGCTCCCGCTCGGTAGTCCCCGCCGGTCCGAGCGGTGGTGGACCCGGCGCCGGCCGCGTCGGAAGCGCCCTGACCGCCGCCGGAACGTACGTGGGACCCGCCTCCGGCGAGGCGGCCCGACGACCATCCCGACCAACTGGTGACGGGGCTCACGGAAACGCGACCCGCTCCTCGGACGGGTCGACCACCGCCCGTCCGCCCACGGGGACCGGAACGATCGGGTGCGTGTGGCCGACGTCGAAATCCAGCACGACGGGAGCCTCGGGGTTGTACTCGCTCACGATCCCGACCACCGCCTCGCGCTGGGCATCGCGGTAGTCCGTGCGGGCCTCCGGTCCGGGGTCCGAGAACGGGTTCCGGGCCTTCGCTCGCCCCACGAGGACGGCTCCGGCCCGGCCGAGGACGCCCCGTTCGCCCAGTCCGAGCAGCATCCGGCGGACCTCGCCCTCGCTCGGCCGCTCCTCGCTCGTTTCCAGCAGGAGCACCGCGTCCTCCAGCGACCCCACTGCGGGCATCGTCCGGTCGGCGGCGAGCACGGTGTCGAGCACCTCGAGACAGCCGCCCCACACCCGGCCCTCCGCCCGGACGCTCCCGCCCCGCCACGTCCATCCTGGGCTGGGTTCGCGCTCCAGCGGCTCCGTCAGCGTCTCGGGGTCGTCCCACTGCGGGCCGTCGTCGGAGAACTCGTCGGCCGGGCGGACCTCGCCGACCGACGTCTCGAACAGCGCCCGCTCCAGGTACTCGAGGGTGTAGTCGAACGGCCCGCCCGCACAGACGAGATCCGTCATCACGGTCCCGCCGTAGTAGGAGACCGCGCCCGCGTTCCACAGCGCGGTGTGGAGGTGGGTGTTGTCGCTGGTGCCGAAGAACTGGGTCGGGTTCGATCGGAGGACCTCGGCGTCGAGGTGTTGGAGTATCCGCACCTGGTCGTTCCCGCCGATCGTCGCGAGGACGGCGCCGATGTCGGGGTCCCGGAACGCCGCCTCGACGTCGCGGGCCCGGGCCGCCGGGTGCTCGTAGAGCCACTCGTCGGATCGTCGGGCGGTCGGGAACAGCACCGGTTCGAGGTCGAGCCGGTCGCGGAGGGCCCGAAGTCCCCGGTCGAGGACGTGCGGGAACCTCGCCGCCGATCCGGAGGACGGGGCGAGGACGGCGACCCTGTCCCCGCGCTCGACGGGCGGGGGCGTGACGAACTCCTTCGGCATACCAGCGTGGCCGGATCGGCTGGGACAAACCGGTTGTGGTGTCCCCGTCGAGCGCCCGTGATATCGGTCCGTCCCGGTCCCGGGGTTCCGGGGACCCCGAGCTCGTCGGTCACGGCGCCCGGATCTACCGGACATCCGTCACGATCCCGTCAGGGAGGCCGCCTCCCGAATACGGCAGTTCACCCCTCTTCCGACGGTACGGGTGGGCCCTGGTCGGGGACCGACCGACGCGCATGGTGCCGGGCGTTGGCTACCACGGTATCCAGGACGTCCCGCCGGACGACGAGCACGGCGACGCCCAGCAGGACGTAGACACCGCTGAACAGCAGCAGCCCCTCGTAGCTCTGGAAGTACGGGTGAAACTGGACGGCGAACAGGCCGAGCAGCGCCAGCGCCTCGCGGACGCTGATCTCGAAGTCCACGAGCAGGGTCAGCGCGAAGAAGCTCTGGGCGGCGGTCAGCCAGATCTCCCCGGCCTGCTTGTGACTGAACGACAGGCCGCCGTACGAGCCAAGCGGGATGCTGTAGACGACCGCGAGCGTGCCGATGAGCAGCGTCTACTGGTTGAGCTTCGAGGAGATGAGCGCGTTGAACGCCGAGGTCGTCCGCAGCTTTCGGACCAGGTACGCGGTGGCGATGAACTCGGGGCTCTCGCTCGCCAGGGGCGCGACCCACTGTATCATGAAGAACGAGGAGAGGCCGAGCTGTGGTCCGAGCGTCTCTAAGCCCTTCGCGAACGGTTTCACCGCGGGAGGATGACGGCCCCGGAGTAGACGAGCATCGCGAGGATCGCCCCGAGCCGTCGCGGCCGGGCGAACCCCTGGAGGTAGCCCGGCACGCCGAGCTGGGGCTCGTGCTCGGTCTCGCCGCGGAGAATGACGACGACGTAGCCGGCGTAGAGCCCGACCACCACCAGGGCGTCGATGCCGTCGATCCCGCCGCCGAGCGGGACGAGGAACGCGTAGACGGTCGCGGCCCCGAGGAGGACGATCCCGATTGCGATGCGGGACTCCAGCGCGACGGCGTCGGCCAGGACCCCCTCGCGGCGCCGGACGGTCTCGTCGTTCGTCGTCCGGGCCCGGTAGACGGGCACAGCGCGATGAGCGACCGGCCCAGGCCGATGAGGATGCGGTTCGCGCCGGTCATGTTCGCCACGGCGAGATCGGCGGCGGCCTCCGAGGCCGGGCTCCCGGGCGTGGCTCCCGCCTCCCAGGCGTACAGCGCGTCGACGGCGTACTCCGGCGTGATGGCGATGATAGCGAGGACGGCCAGCGCGAACGACCGCGGGACGTCCGTCTCGGCGGTTTCGGCGCCCCAGGTCAGGACGAACGCGGCGCCGATGACCGCGACGCCGCTCGTCAGGACGACGGCGGCGGTGGGCAGCTTCCCGACCGGTCCCAGCCCACGCAGGCCGAGCCACGGGCGCGTCAGGGCAACGACTGCGGCGAGGGCGACGAGCGGGTTCGTAGCCGTCGAGTCATCCCCCGTACCGACAGGCGCCCCCGGAGTAGTAGTTATGCCGTTCCCGACTGGGAGCGGTCGGGACCGTCGGTTCCCGGTGCTCGGTTTCGGTGGCCTCGTTCCCGTGCTGTCGGAGGGCAGTCAGTCCCTCGCGTACGCCTCGCGCCACGCCCGTGCGCGCTCGGCCGCCGCCTCTCGCGTCGGGTGGGTTTCCCGCTCGTCGGCCGGCCCTTCGGGGGCCTGTTCGAGCGCGTCGAGCGTCGCCGCCCACCCCCCGGTCGCCGTCCGGCGGACGACCACGCGGACGAACCGGTCCCGTCGCTCCCACTCCGTGCGGTCCCCCTCTTCGGCGACGACGCGCCAGTCGCCCATGTGCGAACCTGTCCCTTCCGCCGCATCAACCCACCGGCAGGGCCATCGAGTTCCTCGGCCGCGTCGTCCGCCGGAGCCCCCCGACAGTCGCGAGCCGCGAGGTCCGGGCGGTGCTCCGGGTGACGCCGCCGTTCGCCGGGCGGATGCGTGCCCGCCTCCACCTCGCGGGCGCCGAGGGCGCGTACGAGGGTGACCCCGAGCCGCTCCACGTCGATCCCGCGCGGCTGGTCGCGGACGACACGCCGGGATACCCGACGCCCGACCGGACCGAGGACGAACTCCGGTCGGACCCGGAGGCGGCGTACACCCCCGGGGCCCACCGCGACTACCACGAGCGCCGGGTCGAGGAGTGGCGCGGGCAGGTTCGCGAACACCTCCGCGAGCGGGCCACGGTGTCGACCCCCGGGGGCCCCCACGAGGTGCGCGTGGCGACGCTCGGGTGACCGCGAGCCGGTCGACGGTGCGGTCCGGGCGGTGATCCGACCGTCGACCGGGCCCTACGGGCCGATCCTCCGGATCGATGGAAACGGAACGAGAGAGCAGAATAAAAATTTTGAACGCCCCTCGTACGTTCGTAAAACGTCGTCGGTGGACGCCGACACCGCGTGAAACGTATCGAACTGAACCGAAGGCTCGCTCCGATATATGATGATGTAGTTCCATGGTTAGAGCGAGGCCGCCATGTCCACGACGAACCCCTCCAACTGGATCGACGAGGAAACGACCGCGTTCCGCTCGACCGCCGCCCGCGTGGGCTCGACCGCCCTCAAGCCGGTCCGTGCCCTGGCGTTCTGGCTGGCCGTCGCGCTCCCGTTCGCGTATCTGCCCATGCTCGCGGGCGGTATCGGGACCGAGGCGGAACTCGTCACGTTCGCCGCGCTGGTCGCCGCGAACGCGGTCGCCCTCCTCGTCGGCCACGACCACCGGCGCTGAACGGCCCGAGCCGCCCGAACTGCGCGGGTCACCCCGAACCGCCCCGAACCGCCCCGAACCCGGACAGTTCCCGACCCATCCCGGTCCCCGCCGGCCTCACCGGGGTCCTCCTCCCTGCCCTCACGCCCGTGAGCGACGGCGGCGTCCCGCCGGTGCTATCGCGGGGCGTTACTCTCGCCGGACGTTACGCTCCGGGACCACGTTCCGTCGGGCGCTACTCCCCGCCTCCGGCGAACCGGCGGTACCGGTCCAGTTCCGCCCGCAACGCCCGCTGCTTCACGAGGAGGAACCCCGCGATGACGAGAGCGAACCCCGCGGCGGCGTGGACCGTCGGCGTCTCGGCGAGGACGAGAACGCCCGTCACGGCCGCCACCACCGGCGCCGCGTAGGAGACGAGGTTGATCTCGATGGGGCCGAGCCGGTCGAGCAGGTCGAAGTAGACCAGGAAGCCGAGCGCGCTCGCGACCAGCGCGAGGTAGCCGAGCGCGAGCACCGCCTCCCCGGTCCATCGGATCTCTCCCGGGGACTCGGCCAGCCCGACGCTCGCCCCGTGCATCAGGAGCGCGCCGACGAGCATCGACCAGGCCTCCATTGTCTCGACGGGGAGCGCCGCGTCGATGCGGCGGGTCAGGACGCTCCCGAGGGCGAACGACGCGGCGGCCAGGAACACCAGGAACAGCGAGGCGGTCCGGGAGTCGAGCAGATGGTCCGGGTCGGGCCTGCCGAGGACGACGACGCCGACGAAGCCGACGAGCAGGCCGAGAACCCCGACGGTCCGGAGCCGCTCGTTGGGCAGGAACGCCCGGGCGAACCCGGTCGTCAGGACCGGCGAGAGGCTCACGACGATGGCCGCGGCGGCGCTCGTCGTCCCCTGTTCGCCGACGAAGAGGAACGCGTGGTAGGCGGCGATCATGAGCGCCCCGCCCACGCCGACGAGCACCCACTCCGAGCGGTCCCGGGGTCGCCAGCGGTCGGTCGCGTAGGCCGCGTAGCCGAGCATCGGGACGCCCGCGACGTCGTATCTGAGCGCGGCGAACAGCACGGGCGGAAAGAATTCGAGCCCGGCCTTGATAGCCGTGAACGACGACCCCCAGACGACCGAGAGCACGACGAACAGCACGAGGTTCCGGTAGCGCACGGCGGGACTCCGGGGGGACGGTTCCTGAGCGTTTCGAGACGAGCGGGGAGGAACGACCCGCGACCGAGCCCCGGCGGAGTGAGCGGCGAGGAACGGTCCGCGGGCAGGCCACGGCACGGGCAGGGGCGACGACCGGCGGTAGCGAGCGGGTCGCGGTTCCGCCCGGTCGTCGGCCGTGCATCGTGTTCACGAACGTGATACATATTTAAGTGCTCGGAGTGCCGACGGCCTGGTATGGCCGTCTCCCATCGGCCGGCCCTGCGGAACCTGTTCGACGACTCGCCCACCCCTCACATCGCGCACCCTCCCCACACCCACCACCGGGACTTCTACCTCGCGGCCGACGGCTCGTTCCGTGACTCGGGGGAGGGTGGCCTGGGCGTCATCATCGAGACCCGCGACGGGAGCCGCGTCGCGCGGCTCTCGGTCCCCGACCGGGTACCGAACAACAACGTCGCGGAGTACCGGGCGCTCCACCTCGGTCTCGACGTGCTCGCGGCGAACGTCCCGTCCTCCGCACGGGTGGGCGTCCTCGTCGACCACGACGACCTCGCGGCGAACGTCAACCGGGCGACGCTGGCCGGCCGGGAGAGCGACTACCGACCGCCGCACCCGTTCCGCGTCCCCGGGGCCGCCGAGCACCACTGGCGGGGTATCCGCGCCCGCGTCAACGGCTTCGGCGAACTCCGGGCCGCCCGCATCCGCTCGGCCGAGAACCCCGCCCACCCCCTCGCGAACACCCCCGAGCGGTTCGCGCACGTCGAGGGCCCGACCGAGCCCGAACCGCGACGGACCGGGGAGGAGCAGGTGCCGCCGCCGTCGCGGGCGAACCGGCACGCCGGCGACTGATCGTTTTTCTCCGGCTCGGTGGCGGGGCGCGCCCGCCACCCGCTCGGCGCGAAAACATGGGGGAGGAGGGGCGCTCACTCGAGGGTGCCGCGTCGGTGTCTTCCGCACCGCCGACGGGGGTCCCGATCCGATCCATACGAGAGTGTTGACCCGTCTCCTCCGAGCCACGTTCGCGAGGGAAGAACCCGCTCGACGCGGGACCTGTCCCTCCCTCGCGAACCACCGCTACCGCGCGCCGTTCCCGCGACGCGGGAGCCGTCGAAACGGTTTACCGGGTCGGGGGTCAACCCGGGACAACGACCATGTCCAACAGCCCCGAGTCCCGGACCGCACGGGCGGAGCCGCCCGCCCAGCAGTACACGTGGATGGACGCCATCGAGGAGGTGATTGACGCCTCCATCGAGGAGGAGGCGGACATCGAGGCCACCTTCGAGGATCTGACCGTCGACGTCCCGCTCAGCTACGGCGACGATGCCGAGCACGCCCGGTGGGGGTTCGACGGGACCGTCCGGGTCAGCGTCGACGGGATGCGCGGCCGCGTCGCCGAGTGGCTCCGGTGGTGGGGACAGCGTCACGAGGGGGAGTAGAGCCGGCCAGTCGCTCCGGGACGGCCGAGACGGTCAGCAGGGAAGCTCCGGGAGCTCGGCGGTGGGGAGACTCTCATGCCGCCCGGACGACGTAAACGGCCTCCGACGCCGCGTCCGCCCGCGCCTCGTCCACACCGGTACGGGTGGCCGACACGGACCCTCGACTCGACGAGGCGTCCGCCGTCGACCGACGCACGCTTCCGGCCGATCCCGCGTGGGTCCCGCGGGAGTCGGTACACGGGGGTTCGACGGCCGTGACTCGACGGCGGCCGGTTCCGGTCGGACGCTCGCTGTCTCGCCCGGTCGTCGGCACCGGAGGCTCCACCTCGCCGGGACGGGGTCGGTACGAGACCACGACCGCCCGTATCAGTCGTCCGAACGACGGACCGCGAGCCAGCCCGAGAGTCCCGCGAGCGCGGTCAGGACGCCGGACCCGGGGCCGTCCGAGACGGTCGGCGACGCCGGCGTCCGCGTCCCGGTGTCGGGGGTCGGACTCGGCGATACGGATTCGGTAGGTGGTGGACCGGTCGGCGGCGCGGTCGTCCGGGACGGCATCGTCGTCGGGGGTGGCGTCGGTGTCGGGTCGGGCACGTCGGCCGGCGTGGCCGCGCCGGGCTCGCCCACCCGCGCCAGCCAACAGTCGCGGCCCTCCTCGCTCGGGGCGGTCGTCCCGGCGAGGACGAACTCGTCGGCGGCGACGGGGACCATCGCGTTCCCGCGGTCGGCCGGTTCGTCCCCGTCCCCGTCGCTGCCGGCGTACGGCGCGTACCGGCCGCGCCAGCGCTCCTCGCCGCCCGCGCCCGCCCGGAGGAGGACGACCCCGTCGGCGTCGTGGGCGAGCAGTCCGTAGCCGTCCTCCCCTGCCACGAGGTCGTCGACCCCCCGGCCGCTCCCGCCGGCGTCGTACGTCCGGGTCCAGCCGACGCCCCAGTCCGGCCGCCGGCGCTGGAGCCACCAGCCCTCCTCGCCCGTCCCCGCGAGGGTCACGGCCCCGCCGGTGGCGACGGCCGCGGCCGGACCGTCCCCGGGCATCTCGAGTCCCGTGTCCCGGACCTGCGTCCCGTCGGGCTCCCAGACGGTCGCCGACCCCCCCCGGACCATCGATCCGGGTCCCGACGGCGACCAGCGAGGACGGGTCCGCGAACCGGCCGAGCATCGACGAGTCCCCGTCGGTCCCGGCCAGCAGGCTCCCGCCGTCGAGGGGGACCAGTTCGTGCCCCCTGTCGCCCCACTCGGGGCCCCTGCGCTGGCTCTCCGGCCTCCCCCACCGGTCGGTGACGCGGACGAGGGTCCGGGGATCCCCGCTCGGGGTCCCGTATCCGCAGGCGGTGAACCCGCCGTCCGGACCCCGGAGGACGTCGAACAGCCGCTGAGTGCCGGGGTTCCGGTCGCGGTGGGACCAGACGATCCCCGAGGGCTGGCGGGAGCGGGTGGCCGCGCCGGCGACGCCGGGAAGCGTGAGCGGGAGGGTAACCGCGGCGCTCGCCCGGAGGGACGCTCTTCGGTCCATGTGGGTCGACCCACGGCGGGGACCGGTAAACGCTTCCGGGAACCTCAAGCGGCCGTTTGATACGGTCGTGCGTAACGATGTACCGGCGATAACCCGGAGAGGGTCGGGTATCGACGGTAAAAGACGACGCACGACCGTATGAGTTACCCTCGCCCCGGACCGTACGGCCCGTGTCGGGCGTCGGCCTACGGCTTCCTACTCCCCGCCACTCTCCCCGTACGGGCCGGGGGGTCCGCCGAACCCCGTCTCCATCGTATCGCACTCGCCGTTCTGGTCGATCAGGACCCGTCCCTGGTAGCCGCAGGTCCCGTTGTTGTTGTACTTGCAGCGCGTACACCGACACTCGAGGGATTTGCTTGCGCCACTGCGTGCCATACGTGCTGGTATCGTGCCCGCGGGTTTGACGCTTGTCCCGCCACGACCCCGTGAAATCGACGTCCGTGGAGCCGTTCCGGGTGCGTTGGTCGGTCCCCCGACGGCGGGGGTGCTCTCGACGGCTCCCCGACGGCGACCCGGTACGTGCCTACGCCGGCTCCCCGAACCCCTCGGGGGGACGGCGGTGCCCCGTCGTCTGCTCGTAGGCGTACGCGAGTTCGAACAGGCGGGGTTCGTCGAACTCGCGGCCCAGGAGCTCCACGCCCACGGGGAGCCCGTCGTCCGTGTAGCCCGCGGGAACGACGAGCGAGGGCAGGCCCGTGTGCGCCGACAGCTCGCACCGGAGTTCGGCGAACGGCTGGTGCTCGGGGATCCTCACGGGAGGGACCGACGAGGGTGGGTACAGGAGCGCGTCGAGGTCCCGCTCGACCATCCGGCGCTCGGTGTCGATCCGGAGCTGTCGCCGGCGGTCGAGCCGCCGGAGGTAGCCCAGGTTCCCGTCCAGCCGCTCGTAGTCGACGTCCAGGATCTCGCTCCCGCGTATCCGCTCTTCGATCGGGTCGGCGACCGTCCCCGACTCGATGATCGCCGCGAGCGAGTCGTACGGGGGGGCCTCGAGCGTCGCGAGGTACCGGTCGAAGTCCCGGGCGAACTCGTACTGGAGGACCCGCGCGGACTCCAGCGTCTCGAGGTCCTCGACCTCGACGGGGTCGACGACCGTCGCGCCCGCCGCCGCCATCTCCTTGATGGCGTCGTTGATCACCGGGGTGACCGCCTCGGCTGCCGACTCGGGGGCGCTCTCGGGGTCCGCGAGCCCGAAGAACGACCGCACGACGCCGATCCGCGCCCCGTCCAGGCCGTCCTCGTCGAGGTGCGAGACGTATCCCCCCTCGGGCACCTCCCCGACGCCCCGTGCGGTGACCGGGTCCTCGGGATCGCAGCCGGCCATGACGTCAAGCATCCGTGCGGCGTCGGCGACGGTCCGGGTGATGGGACCGGCCGTATCCTGCGTCTCGCTCAGCGGGATCACGCCGGTGCGACTGAGGAGCCCCCGCGTGGGTCGGACCCCGACGAGCGCGTTGAACGCGGGGGGCGAGCGGACGGACGAACAGGTGTCCGACCCCGTGCCGACCAGCCCGAGGTTGGCCGCGACGGCCGCCGCGGTGCCGCCGCTCGACCCCGACGGACGGTGCTCGAGCGAGTAGGCGTTTCGCGTCTCGCCGCCGAGGGAACTGATCGTGTCGACGCCGAACGCGAACTCCTGGAGGTTCGCCTTCGCGAGGATCACCGCCCCCGCGTCGCGCAGCTGCTCGACGAGGAACGCGTCGTCGGGGGGGACCGACTCGGCGAGCGCCGCACACCCCGCCGTCGTCGGCATGTCGTCCGTGTCCTTGTTGTCCTTCAGTACGACGGGGACGCCGTGGAGCGGGCCGACGAACCCGTCCGCCTCGAAGGCCCCGTCGAGTTCCCGTGCGCGCTCCCGGGCGTCGGGGTTGACCGTCAGGATCGCGTTCAGGTCGTCGTCGTGGGCGTCGATGCGCGCGAGGTAGCGGTCGACGAGCGACTCGGCGGTCGTCTCCCCCGCTTCGATGGCCGCGTGGACCTCCCCGACGGTGGTCTCGAGGAGGTCGAACGGGTGGTCGGGTGTCGTGTCCATGCGGCGTCGACCGACGCCAACTACTTAAACGGTGACCGGATCGTCCGTCGATCAGGGGGCTACTCCGACCCGTCGGCGACGGCGTTCTCCGGACCCACCGGGCCGTGTCCGGGACAGCCCCCGACGACGGGTGTGTCGTCGAGACAGCAGGCCCGCTTCGGACTGGCGACGAGGCCGGCCACGAGCCGCTTCCCGCAGCGCCGACACCGGTGGTCCCCTTCGGCTAAACCCGTCGGTGGGGCGGCGAGGGCCGTAAACGCCCCGCCCGGACGGGTCGCTCGCGCCCAGCGGTGCGGCGGACTCTCGTGATCCCGACACGATACGTTGATACACCGGGCGGGCGAGCCTCCCCGCCGTGTCGGGTCACGAGTCGGCGGAGGCGGGCGCGACGGTCCTCGGGGCCGGGCGGGCGGAGCTCGGCCTGCTCGCCGGCGGCGTGCTGATGACCACCTCGCTGGGCGCGTACGAACTCGCCCCGGCGAGCGTCACGCCGCTGATCCGCGAGTCGCTCGGCGTCGGCCCCTCCGCGGCCGGGCTGGTCGTGAGCGTGATGTTCGGGACGGCGGTGGTCACGAGCGTTCCGGTGGGCGTGGTCCTCGACCGGACGAACTCGCGCCACGCCGTCGCCGTCGCCGTCACGGGGCTGGTCGTCGCCGGCGTCTGGGGGTGGCAGGCCGCGCGGTCGGGGGCGTTCCTCTCGCTTTTGGCCTCTCGCGTTCTCGGCGGGCTGGCGTACACGGTGGTGTGGAACGCCGGCATCGACGTCGTAGGCCGGGCGTTCGCCGCCGAGCGGCAGGCGACCGCCGTCGCCGTGTTCACCGCCAGCGGCCCCATCGGGTTCGCTGCCGGGCAGGCCGCGGCGCCGGTCATCGCCGACGCGCTCGGGTGGCCGGCGGTGTTCCCCGTCTTCGCCACGAGCGCGGTCCTCGGGCTGGCGCTGTTCTGGCCGACCAGCCGGGGGCGCGGGCGGGTGAGCGGCGCCGACCCGCCGACGCTCGCCGAGTTCCGGTCGGTCGTCACGGACCGGACGGTGTGGCTGGTCGGCGGCATCGCCTTCCTCGCCTACTTGCTGTTCCTGTTCGTCAACAGCTGGGCGCCCTCGTACCTCACCGAGGAGCTGGCGCTGTCGCCCGCGCTCAGCGGTCTGCTGACGGCGCTGTTCCCGGCGGTCGGCGTCGTCTCGCGGGTGTCGGGCGGGCTCGTCTCCGACCGGCTGCTCGGCGGGCGGCGAGGGCCGGTCCTGCTCTGGTCGTTCCTCGTCGCCCCCCCCGTGGTCGCGGGGTTCACGGCCCTCCGGTCGGTCCCCGTCCTGGTCGGCGCGCTCCTGCTCGCGGGGTTCGCCATCCAGCTGGGGCTCGGGCTCGTTTTCGCGTACGTCAGGGAGCTCGTCGACCCGGAGGTCGCCGCGACCGCCGTCGCAGTCCTGACGAGCGTCGGCCTCGCCGGGGCGTTCCTCGCCCCCATCGCCGGCGGCGCCCTGATCGGCGCGGCCGGGTTCGGTGCCGCGTTCGCCGCCGCCGGCGCGCTGGGCGCGGTCGGCGCCGCCCTCGCTTGGTTCGCTCCCGAGCCGTAGCCGGGGCTCGCCTGTCGGTTCCGAGCGCCGAGAACGGCCGCGCCGCTTGCCGTATCCCCTCGTACTGGCGACTTGTCGCCAGAAGCACTTAAACACCGGACGGACCGGAGCGGACGGATACCCTCCCGACCTCGACCGCCCGAACGTCAGGTCCCCGGAAGCCGTTCGGTCAGACTGTGACGGACGAGGAGCAGGAACGCGCACAGTTCGGCCCGTCCGCGGGTCTCGGTGAAGCGAAACGACACGTTGTGGTGCTGAGCCCACGCCGAGACCGTACCCGCGACCTGGTTCGGATGGACGTCCCGCCATCGCATGCAGCCCCGGTTACGGAGGAGATCCTCCCACGAGGTCTCGACGACCACGGCGAGGGACCGGGGCCAGTCGTCCGCCCGCCGTAGCTCGGATTCGAACCGTTCCCTGTCCCGGGTGAGCGATGTGAGGAAGTCGTGACCGGTCTTACGCTCGATCGCGAACCGCGGGCGGTAGGTGTCCGTTTCCGGATCCCGAGTGCAGTGGGACGGCACGGCGTAGTCGCCAGTCGAGAGCGTCACGTCGCACGTCTCGACCGCACAGCCGTCGAACGTCCAGGGGCGCCGTTCGCGATTGTCGCGGCGGATCGTCCCGGGGACCGAACCGGAGCGTCGCGTCTCGCCCATCCAACGGGTCTGGACCCGGTATCCCTCATAAAGGTTCCTGGCGAGTGGTTCGGTTTCGCCGTCAGATGACGATATCGGCGAAGGTCCAGTCGTCGGGTAGTTCCCGGGCGAGCCCGCAGTCCTCGACGACGGCCCGGAGTCGGTCGCGCACGTCGGGATCCCAGTCGACCCCCTCGTCGTCGAACTCGCGGTAGAGCGCCCCCCAGTCCCAGTGCTCGCTCGAATCCGGATACCGTCCGCGTTCGATCGAACCGAGCGAGTGCGAGAGCGTGCTGGGCGGCGTGGAGTCCCCCCTCGAACGAGCCGGACATCGTCCACAAGAGCCCTTCGAGCCCGGGCGGTAGCGTCAGGTACAGCGCACGCGTCGAGAGCGTCGTTTCCGGGAGGTCGAGGGACTCCTCGTTCGGGACCTCGCCCGTCCGGTGGTCGCGTCGCTGGAAGCCGGTGACCCGCTTGCGCCGGGTCACGTCCGCGAAGTGGGCGGTGACGTCCTCGCGGGTCGACAGCGGCTTGGTGGCGATGTCCTCCTCGACGGTCATCGACTCCTCGTACCGGACGCGGGTTCGATAGTCGCTCTCCGCCGGGGCGAGCCAGGCCACGTCGCGGTCCAGGTCGAGCGACTGGACCTCGTAGGTCCGGCCCTGGTGGTGGTAGACCGCGCCCGGATGGACGTCCCGGAGGGCGGCCTCGAGCGGTAGTGCCCCGAGTTCCTCCGGACGGCCGCCGCGAACTCGTGGGACGACCGTGCGCTCGGTGGCGGTTCGCAGTCCCCGCTCGTAGGGGTTCGGCTCCCGCCCGGCGGCTGTCCGTCACCATTCGAGCCCGGATGCCGTCGGCCGTCGGGTCAGCGACCCTTCCTCCGCGAGCGCACTCACGACGTCGGCCCGAAGTACGCCTCGTCCGCAGTGGTGATGGGCTGCTCTGCGGCCGCGGCACGAGTGTGCAGCCGCAGGAGGTGCGGGTTCGCCGGGTCCGCGACGGCGCGTTCGGGCGTTCCGTCCAAGAGCTCGTGAGGGTGACCGATGACGTACTGGTCGAGTCGGTCATCGCTGGCGACGAGCGCGACGAGACTCGGCGCCGTGCCGCGACCCGCGCGGCCGGCCCGCTGGAACGTCGCCATTCGCGTCCCCGGGTAGCCGTCCAGCAGGACGGCATCGAGGTCGCCGATGTCGACGCCGAGTTCCAGCGCGCTCGTGCTCCGGACGCCCGGACAGTCGCCGTCGTGGAGCGCGGTCTCGATGGCGGCCCGGCGGTCGTCGCGCAGCCCGGCGTGGGAGGCGGTCACGCCCTCCGCGCGGTCGACGGCCCTGCGCTCGGCGAGGCGGTCGCTGCTGATCGTGGCGTATCGTTCCGCGGTCTGTCTGGCACGGGTGAACGCGACCGTCTGGTACCCGTCCGCCAGGAGGTCGACGAACAGTCGCATGGTCTCGGCGTGGGGGGGAGCGGCGCCGACCCTCCCCCGTCGGGGCATCTCCCTCGTCGTACGTCGGCGGCTGCCAGAACAACCAGTGGGTCGGGCCGGTCTCGCTGGTATCCCCGTCGACCAGCGCGAACGAATCGGCGGGCCGACCGGTGATCGTCGACGCGTTGTCGCGGGGATTGCCGATGGTCGCGGAACAGCAGACGAGCTGGAGGTCCGCGTCGAACCGGTCACAGAGCCGCGAGAGTCGGCGGAGGACGAGCCCGACGTGGCTCCCGAAGACGCCGCGGTACTCGTGGACCTCGTCGAGAACGACCAGTTCGAGGGACTCGAAGAACGCACGCCAGAGGTCGTTCGCGTGGGTGAGCAGGCCGCAGCGAAGCATGTCCGGGGTCGTCAGCACGACCGAGGGATCGCCCTCGCGGGCACGCCGGCGCTCGGCCGTGGAGAGCGCACCCGTGTACTGGGTGACCGATACGTCGTCGAAGGCCCCGGCGATCCCGGAGAGCGTCGCTTCCTGGTCGTTGATCAGCGCGACCTGCGGACCGACGTACAGCGTGCGTCCGTCGTGGTCGCGTGCGCGTTCGAGCGCAGGAACCGTGTGCCCGAGGCTCTTCCCGCTGGCCGTCGGCGTCGCCAGTACGACGTTCCGCCCGTCGCGGACGGCCTCGATGGCGTCGACCCGGTGTGCGTAGAGTTCGTCGATCCCTCGGCCGGCGAGCCGATCGGCGAGCCCCGCGTCCATCTCGCACGGCCGCGTCTCGGGACCCCGGGCGGGCGTCGGCCGCCGGAACCGGATCTGGTCCCGGTAGTACCCCCGATCCCGTATCCGCTCGACGAACTCGTCCACCGACCGTCGGTACGCGCGCGACGGCATATAGGGATACGGCTCCGGGTCGCGTCGGGAGCACCGTCCCGGGCATCACCCGGCAGTCGCCACGGCGTCGACGGTTCCCGGCGTGAAGGTTTTAGCCCGCTGGGGCCCCACGTACGCCCATGCCGTTCAGCGTCAGCTGGCACACGCTGCTCGACGAACTCGACGACTTGGCCGACGGCGCCGAACTCGTCACGCCGCTCTCCCACGAGCGGTTCCGGATCGCGGACGTACAGGAACACCGGGTCGTCGTCACGTTCGACGGCTCGGGGGAACGGGTGCCGCTCCAGCGCGACCAGTTCGAGACGCTCTACCGGCGGATCCGGGATTCGAGTGGGGGCTTCGACCTCGACCGACTCCCGCCCGATGCGGACCCGTATCCGGCGGTACTGAGTCTCCATCCTCGCTTCGAGATCGACGAGGAGCGGGGCGTGATCGCCGAACGGGAGGAGCCGACCGGCACACAGCAGGCGGACGAGGAACCGCCCGCCGTCGAGCCCGAGCGCGTCGAACCCGACGGGATCGATGTCTACTCCGACGCGTTGCTCCTCGTCGACGCGCTCGAACGCCACGACGTGTCCGACCTCACCGAGCTGGAGACGAACGTGCTGGTGAACGTCTACACGCTCTGCTCGGACGTCCAGCGGAACGCGAACGAGTTCCGACAGGAGGTCGCCGACGTGCTTCTCGACCGACTCCACCACGACCGGCCGGTCCACGGTCAGTACGGGTCGGTCCAGCGGACCTCCCGCCGGAACCGTTCGCTCAAGGACGACGAGGAGGTACTGGCCGTGCTCGAAGACGCCGGGATCGATCCCGAGCGCGTCACGAGCGTCGACTCGAGCAAAGTGAAGGAGGCACTCGAACTGACGGAGGTCCCCGAATCGGCGGTCTTCGATGTCGAGGAGAGCGAGTACGTTCGGAAGGCCGAGGTCGACGAGGAGGTGAAGGAGTCGCGTCTACAGGGACTGAAAGAGCGGCTCGCGGCCAGCGAGGACGACGCGGCCGACGAACTGCGACGGGAGATCGAGGAACTCGAGGGGCGCATCGACGAACTCACGAGCTTCCGCACCGGAACCCAGATGCAGGGGTAGTCCGGTCCCCCCGACTGCCCGACCCGACCCGGCCCGACCCGGCCCGGCCCGATCCGGCTCCCCGGTCAGTCGCCGAGGTCGGTCCGGATCTCGTTGCCGCACGCCCGGCACTCGGTGATCGTGATGCCGCGCTCCTCGTCGAGGTCGACGTCGTGATCGCCGCGTTCGCCGCACGCGGGACACCTGAACCGCGCGACCGTCTCGTCCATGCCGGGCGGTGCGCCGAGCGCCAGCGCACGAACCACGTCCCCGGAGTCGTTGTAGCCGTGCTGGAACTCGCCGGGAGCGAACCGGACCGCCTCGCCGGCGCCGACGGTGACCGCGGCCTCGCCCGCTTCCGTGTCCCACGTGGCCCTGCCCTCGAGCACGAGGAACAGCTCCTCCTGATCGAGGTGGGCGTGGAACCCGCCGGAGAACGCCTCGCCTGGCTCCAGTTCGTAGTAGATCACCGCGACGTCCGTGGCACCCAACGCCGCCGAGACGTCGCGCCGGTCGGCCGCGCCGGAGAGCGGTGCCTGGCTCACGTCGTCGAGGTCGACCTTCTCCATGCTTCCGGGTCGTTCCGCCAGGTCAAGAAACAGGGGGCCGTGGGTCATGTGCGACGGGCGTGAGTCTCCGGCCGCGGACACGAGCGCGGCTACCGGGCGGGTACGCGACCCGGGGCGTGGCCGTCGCTCGGTCGACGGGAACGGTCGGAGAACGGTGCGTCGTGGGCCGTCTCAGGAGCAGTCGGGTACGAGGGGTGCCCCGAACGTCCGCTCGGGGAGCGAGCGGCGCTCGCCGCCGTCGGAGCTGAGATCCGGGGTGACGGGTGGGTCCGCTGTCGTTGTCATCTCGGGCACGATCGGCGGGGGGCTCGTCCCTCGCATCGTGGACCGGGCGACGGGTCCCGCCCAAATAAACTTTCATGAAGGAATGGTCGTTGCCGGGACCCCCGGTCAGTCGCCCTCCGCCGACGGGACGACCTCGAGGCCGACCACGCGGGACCCGTAGCCGGGGCTGTACTCGACGGTCGGCTCGGTGTCGGGTGGGTCGATGCCGGCGGCGTCGAACAGCGTGTTCGTCCGCACCGTCGCGTCCACCGGGGACAGCCGCCAGGGGTCGCGGGTCACCTCGCCGACGAGCACGCCCGATCCCCCGCGCAGCCGTCCCGTTCTCCCGACAGTGCGCGAGAGCCGCGACGCCTCCCCGCCCGGAACGAAGTAGCGGTGGCGTTCGATCAGCCGGCCGGTGGTCGAATCGGGGTCGACCACCGTCGCCTCGCCGCTCACGGTTTCACCGCCCGCCGTTTCCGAGTCGCTCCGCGGCTCGCCCGCCGGTCGATACCGAGCGTCGAAGCGGGCCCGTGGCTCCCCGCCGGCCGTCCGCTGACACCGGAGCGTGACCGTCCCGTCGTCGCGCCGGCGGACCGACCCCCGTGCAGGGACGAACGGGAGGCCGAACAGCCGCTCGCCGGCGATGGCGGCCGCCCGGTTCCCCGTGTCGAGCGAGAGGAAGTAGACCCCGGGTTCGCCGTCGAACCGCACGTACGTCCGGAAGTTCACCTGCACGAACGGGCGCGAGACGGGGAGCGAGGCGAGCGTCGTCTCGGACACCTCGTGAGCGAGGACGCTCAGCCACGCGGATCCCGCGAGCGTGTCGACGGTCAGCGGCGCCGGGACGGCCCCGCGGACGGCCTCGACCGGGACCGGCCAGTGGACGAACAGGACGTCGCGGCCGACGAGCCGGAGCGGGGAGTCCACCATCCGGCCGGCGGTACGGTCGCGGCTGTTATATCTCCCGGGACGGCGGAAGGCCACCGTCGGGGCCGACGGCCGGGGGAGCGTCCGTGTCAGGCGTCGGTCAGGTCCACGAGGCCGAGGCGCTCGAGCGTCTCGGCGGTGGGCGTGCCGTCCTCGTCCCAGCCGCGGAACTCGTAGTACTCGGTCAGCATCGACTCCAGTTCCTCCGGCGGGCAGTACATCCCCTCGTGGGGGCCCTCGGGGACGGGCTCGTGCTGGACGCGGTAGGGAAGCGTGTCGGTCTCCCTGGAGGCGATCCCGCGCTCGACGTTGATCAGCCGCTCGAGGTTGTAGATCCGCTCGCCGACGGCCTCGACCTCCTCGGTCGTGAGGTCCCACCCGGTCGCGGCGTTGATGGCGTCCCTGTACCGGTCGTTTATGGCCTTGCCCCACCCGCCCTCGCTGACGAACCGGCACTGGGTGAGCGAGTCGCCGAGCGCGGTGAAGTGCTGCGAGCGGGCCGCGAACTCGGGGGTCCCCTCGGTCGTCTCGTCGTGCTCGCCGGCGTACTGGCGGGTCGGTCGGGTGTCGTGGTGTGACCCGCCGCGGGTGGAGGTGGCGTAGCCGATGCTCATCCCCTTGAGCCCCCGCGGGGAGTGTGCCGCGAGTTCGAGGCCCTTCACCCCGTGGACGTACTTTTCCGGGTCGTCCTCGTCGGACTCGATGGAGTCGGCCAAGCGGAACGAGCCCTCCGCGAGCCGGTCACCGATGCCGTCGCGGTGGGCGGTCAGTTCGGCGAGTTCGACGAGCCCCTCGGCGTGGCCGAACTCGAGGCGGGGCGACTCGTCGGCGTCGGCGTCGAGCAGCCCCCGCTCGTGGGCCTCGCGGGCGAACGCGACCGTCACCCCCCAGCTGATCGTGTCCATCCCGAACCGGTCACAGAGGTCGTTCGCCTCGACGACCCGGTCGGCGTCGTACACGTCGGTCATCGTCGCGGTGGCGAACAGGCTCTCGAACTCGGGGATCTTCGCCTCCGTGATGCCCCGGGACTCGACCGAGACGTGTTTGCCGCACTTGACCGCGCAGTTCGCACACGTCGTGTCCTCGGTGACGTACTTGGCCTCGAACCGCTCGCCGCTGATCGCCTCGGCGTTCCCCTCCTCGACGAGTTCGGAGGCGTTGTTCCGGCGGCCGAGCCGGCCCATCTCGTTGACGGGCTCGACGAGCCCGGCGGTGCCGTAGTTCTGGAGCATCTCCGTCTCGCTCATCAGCTCGCCCATCCGCCCGATGGCGAGGTCGCGGAGCCCGGACTCGTCGGCGAGCTCCGGTTCGAAGTCGCCCTCGCGGATCGCGACCGCCTTCACGTTCTTCGAGCCCAGCACCGCACCGGAGCCGCCGCGCCCCGCGACGCCCTCGCGGTCGTGTGACTGGTGGAGGAGACAGGCGTACCTGACGAGGTTCTCGCCAGCCGGGCCGGCCGCGATGACGTGCGCGTCGAAGCCCTGGCCCTCCGACTCGCGGACGGCCTCGCAGGTCTCGTAGGTCTCGCGCCCCTCGAGGTGAGGCGCGGGCACCACCTCGGCGCCGTCCCCGGAGAGCCGGACGTAGGAGAGTTCGGGGGCCGTCCCGTGGAGGACGACGGCCTCGAACCCCAGGCTCTTCTGGGCCCGCGGGAACGACCCGCCGAAGGTGCTGTCGAAGAAGCCGTTCGTCATCGGGCTGACGAACCCCACGACGCCCCGCGAGGTGCTCTGGAAGGGCGTCAGGTTCATCGGCCCGACCGCGAACACCACGGCGTTCTCGGGATCGAACGGCCCCGCGTCGGCCGGGACGTGCTCGTGGACCAGCTTCGCGGCGAAGCCGTTGCCCCCGAGGAACCGCCGGGCGTCGGCCTCGTCGATCGCCTCGGTCCGCGTCTCGCCGGTGTCCAGGTGGACGTGGAGTATCTCACCGCCGTACACCGGGGGGAGACTCATGCCGCGAACCCCCCTGTCGTGTGGCACATCGTGCGGCGAGTAGTGCTCGCGCCTCCGTACAGCCGACGGGGCGACGCCGACCGGTGGTCTGTCGTGTACATCCCTACCGAACGTAGCCCCAACGAGGACAAAAAGGTGGGGTGGCGACGGGGCGGTGTTCGGGAGGCGTCGACCGATCGGTCTCGGGAGCGGGTGGGACTGAACGGTGTCGGCGGCTTTCGAGACGTTCCGGCCAGCGGACACACAACTGCCGTCCCATCCGTACCCGGCCCACCACGAGGGAGAACCGTTTTATCGCCGCGCCGCCGTCGAACCGGGTATGCCGACACCAGACGGGTACGTCCTCGAGGACCTGACGGTCGTGGATCTCTCGACGTTCGTCACGGGCGGGTTCTGCTCGCTGATGCTCGCGAACCAGGGCGCCGACGTCATCAAGGTCGAGCGTCCGGGCGCCGGCGACGACATCCGCCACTCGGGGCCGCCGTTCATCGACGGCGAGTCGCCGTACTACTGGACGATCAACTACGACAAGCGCTCGGTGGAACTGGACCTGAAGAGCGACGCGGGCCTCGAGGCGCTGTACGACCTCGTCGACGGGGCGGACGTCTTCATCCAGAACTTCCGGCCGGGGACGGCAGAACGGCTCGGCCTCGACTACGACACCCTCACCGAGTACAACGACGACGTGATCTACTGTGCGATCTCGGCGTTCGGACAGACCGGGCCGTGGCGCGAGCGCCCGGGCTACGACCTGCTCGTCCAGGGGCTCTCGGGGATCATGGACGTCACCGGCGAGGAGGGCGGCGACCCTGTCAAGGTAGGGCTCCCGCAGACGGACCTCATCACGGCGATGTGGGCCGCGTTCGGGATCATGTGTGCGCTCCGGCGCCGCGAGCACACCGGGGAGAGCGAGTACATCGACCTCGGGATGCTCGATGCCGCGCTCCCGTGGCTGACCAAGCAGGCCGGCAAGACGTTCGCCGGCGAGGAGACGAAACGGATGGGCACCCGCGACCCCGTGCTCGCCCCCTACCAGACGTTCGAGACCGGCGATGGCTATATCAATGTCGCGGCGCTGAACCCCAAGCTCTGGCGGGGGTTCTGCTCGGCCATCGGTCGGGAGGACCTCCCCGAGGACGAGCGGTTCGAGGAGAACGCCGACCGGGTCGAGAACATGGACGCCCTCGAGCCCCGCCGCTCCGGTCCAGGGGGTCGCCGAGGCGCTCGACAACGAACAGACCGAGGCCCGCGGCGTCATGCGGGAGTTCGAGCGCGACGGCACGACAGTCCCGGTGATCGAGCACCCGCTCGACTTCCGGGGCGCCGAGAGCGGGTTCCGGAGCCCGCCGCCGAGGCTCGGCGAGCACACCCGCGAGGTGTTCGCGGACCTCGGCTACGACGACGAGCGGCTGGAGGAACTCGTCGCCGCCGGGTCGTACGAGGCGGGGGTAGAGGCCGACGACGACTGAGACGGTCGTGCGTACCGATGTACCGGCGATCGCCCGGCCGGGATCGGCGATCATCGGTAACGGACGACGCACGACCGGATGAGGGTCGTTCGGCGGGTCGCCCTTCTGTTTGCCACCGTACGTGTGGATGGCTGGTGGTGAACTCGCCGAGGTGTGGACGAGGGGGGTATTTACCGATTCGTCCGAACGCTTCCGCCCTTCCCACGATGGTTTTAGGTGCCGCACGGCGGACGGGGAGCCATGACAGGCGCGCCGCTGTCGGACGTCGTCGTCGCCGACTTCACCCACGCCCGCGCGGGGCCGTGGTGTACCGAACTGCTGGGCGAACTCGGGGCGGAGGTAGTGAAGATCGAGCGCCCCGGCGGCGGGGACCCGAACCGCGACGGCCACCCACAGCAGGACGGTATGGGCTTCGAGTTCATCTCCAGACACAAGAACAAGAAGAGCGTCGTGCTCGACCTGAAGGACGAGGACGGCCGGCGGATAGCGGAGGAGTTCATCGCGGAAGCGGACGTCCTGGTGGAGAACTTCGCGCCGGGCGTGATGGACCGGCTCGGCCTCGGCTACGACTACCTCGCCGAGGCGGTGAACCCGGGGCTCGTCTACGCCTCGATCAAGGGCTACGGCGAGACGGGCCCGTTCAAGCACAAGAAGGGCGTGGACCTCGTGATGCAGGCCGAGGGCGGCATCATGTCGGTCACCGGGCCCGAGGGTGGCCCCCCGGTGAAGGTCGGCCAGGCCATCGGCGACATCGGCGCCGGGCTCTACGCCGTGATCGGGATCCTCTCGGCGCTCAGACACCGCGAGGCCACGGGCCGCGGGCAGAAGTTCGAGACGGACCTCTTCGGCACCATCGTCTCGTACATGGAGGAGTACCTCACCGAGTACGGTATTACCGGTGAGGACCCGACGCCGAACGGCACCCGCCACCAGACCCAGGTCCCGTACGAACTGTTCGAGACCGCCGACGGCTACCTCGCGGTGTTCGTCCCCCCGTCCCGCTGGGCGATGTTCGTCGCCGAGGTGCTGGAGGACGAGTCGCTGCTCGAGTACGACTCCGCGAAGGCCCGGCGGGACCACTACGAGGAGGTGATGGGGGTGATGCGGCCGATACTCCGCGAGCGGACCACCGAGGAGTGGGTCGACCGCTTCGACGAGATCGACATCCCCTGCGGGCCGCTCAACCACGTGAGCGACGTGGTCGAGCACCCGCAGGCGCTCGAACGCGGGAACGTGCTCCGGTACGAGGCCGAGGAGGTCGGCGAGGTGACCGTCCGCGGGTTCCCGCTGCACTTCTCGGATAGCGAAACCGCGTTCGAGCGCGGCCCGCCGGGGCTCGGCGAGCACACCGACGAACTGCTCGAACGGCTCGGGGTCCCGGCGGAGGAGCGCGAGCGGCTCCGCGAGAGCGGCGCCGTCGAGTAGCCGGATCGCCCGGAGTCAGCGCCCCCGGAACTCCGGCTCGCGGCCCTCCTCGAACGCCGCGACGCCCTCGGCGTGGTCCTCGCTCGCGAACGCCTCGTCCCGCATCCCCTGGACCCAGTCGAGTTCGGCCTCCGAGAGCTCCCCCTTGGCCTCGATGGCGGCGACGACCTCCTTCATCCGCCGCAGGGAGAACGGCGCGTTGCTCGCGATGGTCTCGGCCATCCCGTAGGTGCGGTCCGCGAGCTCCTCGCGCGGGACGGCGTAGTTCAGGAACCCGACCTCCGCGGCGTGTGTCGCGTCGATGGGTTCGGCGGTGAACAGCATCTCGCGGGTCTTGGCCGGGCCGACGAGGGACATGATCCGGTCGATTGGTCGGCCGCCGTAGACCAGGCCGATCCGTGCCGGCGTGACGCCGAAGCGGGCGCCCTCGACGCCGACGCGGAGGTCACAGGACGCCGCGATGGCCACCGCACCGCCGTACGTGTCGCCGTTGATCATGGCGATCACGGGGTAGTCGTACCCCTCGATGGCGTCGAGCATCCGCGACCAGAGCCCCTTCTGCTCCTCGGTCTGGTCGCTCCGGTCGACCGAGAGGTCGAACCCGGCGCTGAACGCCTTCTCGCCGGCGCCCCGCAGGATCGGGACGATCAGTTCGTCGCGGTCGTCCAGCGCCTCGAAGGTCTCGGCCAGCGCCTCGACCATCTCGAAGTCGACCGCGTTGCGCTTGCCCTCGCTCTCGATGGTCACCGTCACGACCCGTCCGTCCTCCTCCGTGCGGATGCGTCCCATGCTGCGGACCCTGCATGGGGCTCGAACCTAAACCCTCCGTCCGCGGGACAAACTATTAGCCACCGGGTGAGGCCTCTCCTGGGGAGGGAGCCATCGTGACATACCAGCCCGAGTCCGTGTGGGAGTTCAGCATCGCCGACGACGTCACGTTCGGCGTCGGCGCGGCGGCGGAGCTGTCCGACGTGGTCGCCGAGCGCGACGCGTCGTCCGTCCTCGTCGTCACGGACGGCGGCGTCGCCGACGCGGGGATCCTCGACACCGTGGTCGAGGCGCTCGGCGACGTGGAGCACGCCGTCTTCGACGGGGTGGAACCCGATCCCTCGCTGTCGACCTTCGAGGACGCCGTCGAGGCGGCGAACGGGGCCGACCCCGACGCCGTCGTCG
>PXRQ01000063.1:0-3017 GCA_003022005.1 Halobacteriales archaeon QS_5_70_15 | reverse complement strand
TGCTCGACTACGTCGCCCCGCCGACCGGCGCGGGCGAGCCGGTCCCCGGCCTCGGCCTCCCGACCGTCTGTCTCCCGACCACCGCGGGGACGGGCTCGGAGACCTCGCCGGTGTCGGTCATCTCGCTGCCCGACGAGGACCTGAAGGTGGGCATCTCGAGCCGGCACCAGCGCCCCGACGTCGCGCTCGTCGATCCCGCCCTCACCGTAACCCTGCCGCCGGGGCCGACCGCCTCCTCGGGGATGGACGCCCTCTCGCACGCCGTCGAGGCGTACACCACCCGGCGGTACGACGCGAAGCCACGTCCCGAGTCCCGGGCGGAGCGGCCGGACTACAACGGCCGTTCGACGCTCACCGACGTGCTGGCACGGCGGGCCATCGAACTCGTCGGGAACAACCTCCGGCGTGCCGTCGACAACGGGCAGGACCTCGAGGCGCGCCGCGCGATGTCGCTCGGTAGCCTGCTGGCGGGTGCGGCGTTCACCAACGCGGGGCTCGGCGCCACCCACGCCATCGCGATGGCGGCGGGTGCCATCCACCACACGCCCCACGGGGTCACCATCGCGCTCGCGCTCCCGGAGGTGATGCGGTTCAACGCGACGAGCGCGCCCGAGCGGTACGCCGAGATCGCCGACCTGCTCGGCGAGGACCTGACGGGAACGGGCCGCCACGAGGCCGCGGAGGCGGCGGCCCGCGGCGTCGAGCGGCTCGCCGCGGACGTCGGCATCGAGGGGGGGCTCTCCTCGCTCGGGCTCGAACCGGACGACGTCGGGCACGTCGCCGAGCGGGCGAGCAAACTCGAACGGCTGACCGTCGGGAACCCGCGCCGGATCGACCGCGATGACCTCGAGGCCATCATCCGGGACGCGCTCTGATACTGACCGTCACGGTCCGTCAGTCCGTACGAACGGCCCCGCGAGAGCACCGTCGAGTCGCCCACAGCGGCGGGACCTCGCTCCGAAGAGGATCGGTCACGGGCCTGATTGTTGCTCCTCCAGCGACTCGTCGGAAGGGCCCACCGCGTCCGGGAGACGACGGGGGATCGGGAGAAGCGACCGGGAGACAACAGGGGGCCCAGCGGAACCGCAGGGGATCGAGCGGAACCGGGGGGAGAACGGTGGAGCGACGTGCGGCGACCGGACCGACTACCCGTCCCCCGCCTGGGCCTCTACCCCCTCCGGCACGCCGTCCTCGCCGTGGTCGTGACCATCGTGGTCATGGTCGTGGTCGTGGTCGTGACCCTTCGAGTCCGAACCCTCGGGGCTGCCCCGCCAGTTGTCGAAGTCCTCCATGTTCTTGAGGTTGTCCCGCTCCTCGAACCCCTCGACGGCGCGTCGGAGGTCCTCCTGGGTGAGCGTCGTGCGCTCCTCGGTCAGCGCGGCGAGCACCGCCTCACGGAGGACGAGCCGGAGGTCGCTGCCCGTGAGCCCCTCGGTGAGGTCGGCCAGTTCGTCGGGGTCGAATCCCTCTATCGTCATCCGTCGGGTGACGACCTCGAGGATGTCGGCGCGCATCCCCGCGTCGGGTTTCGGGAAGTTGACGATCTCGTCGAACCGCCTCCAGGCGGCGGCGTCGAGCTGGTCCGGGTGGTTCGTCGCGCCGATCAGCAGCACGTCGTCCTGGATGAGCGAGATCTCGTCGATCGACTTGAGGAGGGTGTTGACCGCGCGCTTGATCGCGGCGTGCTCGTCCGAGGAGCGGGTCTTGGCCACGAAGTCGAACTCGTCCATGAAGAGGATACAGGGGGAGAGCCGCTTCGCGACCTCGAACGTCTTGTCGACGTTCTTGGCCGTCTCGCCGAGGTACTGGCTCGTGATCATCGACAGCTTCACCTCGACGAACGGGAGTTCGAGTTCGCGGGCGAGCGCCCGCGCGACGCTCGTCTTCCCCGTGCCGGGCGGGCCGACGAACAGGAGCTTGCCGATCTCCCGGAGGCCGATCTCCGCGAGGTAGTCGCGGTGCTCGATGGCCTTGACCACCTTCCGGATCTCGTCCTCCTGGTCCTCCGTGAGCACGAGGTCCTCCATCGTCATCTCGACCTCCTCGGGGGCCCGGACCTCGACGAGGTCGAGCATCTCCTCGTCCTCCTCGTCGAACATCTCCTCGAGCAGCGAGTCGATCCAGACGCGGTCGGCGTGGATGGGCCGGTTCGCCGCCCGCGAGCGCTCGTAGTCGACGTCGACCTCGTCGCCGAGCACGAACGCGAGGGTGGGGTTCTCGAAGACCCGGTCGGCGTCGGCCCGCCGGAGATACCACTCGATCGCCATCTCGCGGTCGGTCAGTTCGATGGTGCCGGAGAAGTCGTCGCGGTCGGTGAACATGAGCCCCGAGACCGCCTCCCAGGGACGGTCCACGCCGGTCGCCGCCGCGGCCGTGTTCCCAGTCGTCGCCAGGGGTCGCTCGACTTCCCCGTCCGACCAGAAGACCCGCCGGTACTGCGGCGGCAGGTCACGCTCGTCCAGCTGCGTGTGCTCCGAGTAGAACTCCGCCGTCAGGAGGAACTCGACGACGGTGAGTTCGGGACTGCTCATTCCCCGGGCGGTAGGGGTCCCGGCGTGATAACGCCTTCGAGATACCGGGCGGTGTCGCGAACGGAGCGGACGCAGTCGTACGGCCGCGCGTCCGCGAGCGGAGGCAGAGCCTCGGGCCCGAGGGCGGTGCAAAAAGCGGTCAGCGGTCCTCGTAGGCGAGGTTCATGATCCACCCCGTGAACCGGTCGTCGTGCGGGTTCACCTCCTCGTCGCCGATGAAGGGGCTGAGCCTATCGCCCGCCATCAGCAGCCCGAAATCGAGGTCCATCGGGTCCCGGACCGGTTCGATGTAGTAGGTGTTGTGCCCCTCGTAGACGGTCTCCTCGCGCTCGACCAGCCCCTTCTCCTCCAAGGATTCGAGGATGCGGCTCCCCTTCCGGGAATCGACCTCCAGTTCCTTCCAGAAGTCGCTCTGGTGGATCCCGTCGCTCCGCCGGACGAGTTCCAGTCCCGCGCGCTCGTCCTCCGAGAGGTCGTCGCCGGTGT
>PXRQ01000062.1 GCA_003022005.1 Halobacteriales archaeon QS_5_70_15 | reverse complement strand
CTGCCGCTCGCGACGGCGCTGGTCGTCGCCGTCGCGATGGTCGGCGGGGGAGGGTACGTCTACGTTCGGACGCTGCCGTTCGGCTACGGGGTGCTGCTCGAGCAGGCCACGTTCGTCCGGGACACGATCGCGCTGCTGACCGGGCTGTCGGTACTCCGCATCGTCAACGCGGGGGTCTGGGCGCAGGCGGCCGCGCCCGCCCCGGTGTTCCTGACGTGGTACCTCGCGCTGCGCCGGCGCTACGTCGCGGCGGTCGGCGTCGCCGGGGCGACGCTCGGCCTGTTCGTGCTCACTGGCGACGCCGCGCCGCCGACGGTGCTGTTCGGCGTCGTCGGCGCGGCCGCCGCTGTCGGCTTCGGCGACCTCGCGTCCCGGGGCGCCGCGCCCGGGGCCGCCGACGCCGTCGCGGTGGTCGTCGCGGGGATGATCGCCCTCTCGCTGACGCTCTCGGTCATCCCGGCGGTCGGCGGCAGCGGCGGCGGCAGCCCCGTCCTCCCCGGAGAGGGTAGCGGGGGGGGAACCGTCGAGGCGAGCCTCATCAACGCCGGCGACGACATCGGCATCCTCGGGTCCATCGAGCTCTCCCCCGAGGTCCGGTTCACGGTCACGAGCGACGCCCGCTCGTACTGGCGGGTGGGCGCCTACGACCGCTACACCGGGCAGGGGTGGGTCCGGACGGGGAGCGACCGGCCGCTCGATGGGTCGCTCCCGCGGCCGGTCGGCCGTTCGCGCCCCGTCGTCCAGACCTACGAGGCCGAGGGCGGACTCACCATCATGCCGGCGGCGTGGAAGCCACGCGAGGTCCGGTCGACCGACGTCGGCGTGCGGGTGACCGCCGAGGGCGGCCTCCAGCCCGACGGCTCGCTGAGCCAGGGGGATCGCTACACGGTCGAGTCGCAGGTCGTCGCCGCGAGCCCGGACGAGCTCCGCGACGCGGGGACGGACTACCCCGACGGGGTCGTCGAACGGTACACCCAGCTCCCGGCGAACCAGCCAGAACGGGTCGCCGAGCGCACGTCGCGCATCACGGCCAACGCGGAGAACCCGTACGACATCGCCCGCGTCGTCGAGCAGTGGCTCGAGAACAACCGCGAGTACTCGCTCGACGTCGACCGGCCCAGCGGGAACATCGCCGACGCGTTCCTCTTCGAGATGGACGCGGGCTACTGTACCTACTACGCGACGACGATGGTTTCGATGCTCCGTACCCAGGGCGTTCCGGCGCGGCTGGTCGTCGGCTACACGCCCGGCGAGCAGGTCGCACGGGACACCTGGGTCGCCCGCGGGCTCGACTCGCACGCCTGGGTCGAGGTCTACTTCCCCGAGGTGGGGTGGATCCGGTTCGACCCGACCCCGGCCGGCCCGCGCCAGGAGGCCGAGCGGAACCGCATCGACGCCGCCCGCGGGACCGGCGAGGGCGACGTAGACATCCCGGAGACGACGAACAACACCTTCACGCCGATTGCGGAGGCCTCGGGGGACGAGACGCCGGCCACCGGCCCCTCGGACGTGACCCCGAACGTCGGAGCGCGGCTCTCGCCGGACGCCGAGGAGCTCCCCGGCGAGGAGGTCGCCGGGGGCGGACCCGGGACCGGGACCGCCGCCGGGACGGGCGGCGGCATCCCCGTCCCGGATCTCACCCGCGAGCAGATGGGCCTCGGGCTGGTCGTCCTCGTCGGGGCGGCCGCGGCGGCCCGCCGGAGCGGCCTGACCGCACGGGCCTACCGGGAGGTGTGGCTCCGCTACCAGCCCCGGACCGAGCCGAAGCGGGACGTCGAGCGGGCCTTCAAGCGCCTCGAGCACGTCGCCGCACAGCGGGGCCGGCCGCGACGCCCCGGCGAGACCCCGCGCCAGTTCCTCGAGGACGTCCGGGACCGCCGGGCCGACCGGCTCGGCGAGCTCTACGAGCGGGCCCGCTACGCCGGGGAGGTGACCGAGGCCGAGGCCGACGAGGCGGTCGAGCTCGCCGACGCCCTCGTCTCCGACCGCCCCGGCGTGAAGTAGCTCCCGGCTCGACCCGGGCCGCCCCCGCCCGGATCCGGACCGACGTTCCGCTCGCGACACGACCGGACGCCCCCCCGGTCGTCCTCCGGCCGGTGGCTCCGGCAGCGTGCGGAGACACCCGAGCCGGCACGAGCCGCCACGGAGCGCCCGGAACGGCTCCGTGACCCGGACCCCGGGTTCCCGATAGGGTTTAATACCACGCGTTTTGTAGTCCCGGGGTGTAATGTCGGAAGTCTGCTCGACGTGCGGACTGCCCGAGGAACTCTGCGTCTGCGAGGACGTCGCGAAGGAGTCCCAGGAGATCAGTATCCGCATCGACGAGCGCCGATACGGTAAGGAGGTAACGGTCATTGAGGGGTTCGACCCCAAGGACGTCGACATGGACTCGCTGTCCAGCGACCTCAAGTCGAAGTTCGCGTGTGGGGGGACCGTCGAGGACGGCTCCATCGAGCTGCAGGGGAACCACACCGGCCGCGTGGAGGACTTCCTCCGCGACAAGGGGTTCACCGTCGCCTGACCGCACGTCGAGCTCGTCGTCCCTTCCCGCCGGCGCGGAGCGGCCGCTCACAGGTCGCTCGGCGTCGGAGCCGTGTCGTGCACCCATCCGAAGCCCGCGAGCACGGACTGCCGGGTCCGCGCCGTCCGGCTCGGGCCGCCGACACGACGGTTCGGGCCCTCGTACCGCCGTGCGTAGTCCGCTACCGGTGGGCTCGACCGGGGATCGGCGATCACCGGTAGACCGTCACGCACGACCGTATCAGAAGGGCGCCTCGGGACCGCCCTCGGCCTCCGCCCCTCGGGCGGTTCCCGCCTCGGGACCGTCGTCCGCCTCCAGGTCGCACTCCTCGGCCCATCCCTCGATGCCGGGGGCGAGCGACGCCACCTCGCCCTCGAACCCCTCGTAGGAGCCGATGAGCCGGGCGGCCTGCACGCTCGCCTTCCCGTGCGGGCAGACGGTCACGACGCGGTCGTCGTCGGTGAACTCCTCGATCCGCCCGGTGAGTTCGGCGAACGGGAGGTTCTCGCTCCCGGGGATGTGTCCCCGCGCGAACGCCTCCGGCGACCGGATGTCCACCACCCGGACCGAGCCCGACTCGAGCAGGTCGCGGAGTTCGGCGGTCGATATCTCGTCGTCCATGGGCGGGGCATGGGAAGCGAGGGGAATAAGCGGTCGGGTCGACGGCGGGCGGGCCTCCGGACGACCGCCGGGGAACGTCGAGCGGGCCGATGCGCGCCACGTCACGTCGCTCCGTCCGCCGGTGATGTTCGCGCCGGTCGGCCGGCGATGTCGCTCCGACCGGCCCGGTCCCGAAGCCGACTCGCCTAAGTGCGTCGACCCGTTCGGTGGGGCCATGCAGGTCGGCTCGCGGACCCTGGTCCTGAACCCCGCCAGCGGGACGGGCGACCACGCCGAGTACGTCCGCCGCCGCGCCCGCGGCAAGGGGTTCGCCGTCTGGGAGACCGAGGGGGCCAGGGACGGCGTCCGCCTGGGGCTCGAGGCGGCCGAAGAAGGGGTCTCGGAGCTGGCGGTCTGTGGCGGCGACGGGACGGTGAACGAGGTGCTCCGCGGGCTCGCCGACGGCGGGCACCTCGGGAACGTGACCTTCTCGGTCGTCCCCACGGGGACGGCGAACCTCCTCGCGGGGAACGTCGGGATCCGGGACGTCGAACACGGCCTCGAACTCGCCGACACCGGGCCGGTCCGCTCCGTGGACGTCGGGATGGCCGACGGCGAGCCGTTCGTCGTCTCCTGTATCGCCGGGATCCCCGCCGAGGCGAGCACCGCGGCCTCCTCGGGGCTCAAGGAGCGGTTCGGAACGCTCGCCTTTCTCGTGACCGGGTTCCAGGAGGCGGCGTCGTTCGAGCCGCTCTCGCTCGACCTCGAGGCCGGCACGGAGTCGTGGTCCGGCGAGGCCATCGCCGTCCTCGTCGGCAACGCCCGGAAGTTCATCAGGGAGGGCGGCCAGGCCGACGTGGAGGACGGTCTGTTCGACGTGGCGGTCATCGAGCGGATGCCCGCGGGGAACCTCGTCGCCGAGGCGGTCACCCACCGCATCCTCGGCGAGGGGACCGAGAACGTCCAGCACTTCCGGGCCTCGGAGGTGGGGGTCGCGTCCGAGGAGCCGATACGGTTCTCCCGCGACGGCGAGCTCCTCGAACACGACGACCTCCGGCTGTGCGCCCGGCCGCGGTCGCTCGACCTCCGCGTCGGCGAGGCGTACGACCCCGATCCGGACGACGTTCGGGAGGAGTGACCCGGAGCCGGAACCTCGGGTCGGGCCGGTCCCGCCGGGACGCGCAGTCAGCTCACCGCCTCGTAGAGATCGACGACGTCGTCGTAATCGATCTGCCCGTTCTCGTTGAAGTCGTAGGCGGCCTCGTTGAGCCGGACGCTGTCGGCGTCGATGTTTTCGAACAGCGTGTTGACATCGTCGTAATCCAGCCGACCGTTCCCGTTGAGGTCCTCGTAGCGGCCGTCGCCGTCAGGGTCGGTCGGCGCCTCGCTGTCGGCCGCCGGCGGCGGCCCGACCACGAGCACGCCCATGCGCGTCCGAGTCTCGACGGCGTTACCGGTGTCGTCGTCCATCGCCTCGACGTTGACTTCGAGATCGGTCGTTCCCGCGCGGTCACCACGGATGTCGAGCGAGGCGAGCGGAACGTCCTCGGGACCGAGAGGGTCCTGGACGGCCCCCTCGGTGTCGACGAACCGCAACCTGGCCGTGTTACCGTCCTCGCTGATCGCCGTCTCGCCCAGGCCGAACGAATCCAGCACCGAGACGCCGGTGAAGCTCGCGACGTCCGACTCCGAAAGCGAGAGCGTGACCGACCCACCGGAGAGGCCCTCGGGAAGCCACTGTGCGGTCAGCTCCGCGGTACCGACCGTGCCGTTGCTCACGGCGATGGAGTCGACGTCCAGCGTGGTAGGCGGCTGCTGCAGGCCGGGAACCCCGGCCTCGACGGTGAACCGCGCGTCGGTCCGCATCGGCGCACCGGGCCGGGTCACGTACTCGACGACCTGGAACTCGGTCGTCCAGTCCTCGGGGGTGACCGTACAGCGGGTGTAGCCGCGCTTGTCATTGTTGTAGACGACGTTCTCGTTCTCCCTGATCACGTGCTTGCCGAGGGCGCCCGGCTCGTCGCCGTTGAAGTCGTCGAACTCGGACCCATCGCCGCCGGACGAGATGGACGTCCCGACGAACTCAGCCCCGATCGTCTTCGACTCTTCCTCGGCACTTCGGATGTCGCTCGCCCAGTTGGAGTGGAAGTCGCCGGTGATGACGACGGGGTTCTCCGCGTGGTCCTCGAAGGCCCGCTTCACGGTGTTCTGGACCGCTACGTAGCCGTCCCACTGATCCATCCGGTACCCCTCCTCGCCCCCCCGTTTGAAGTCCATTCTCGCGAAGGGGAGCTGGTTGGCGAGGACGTCCCAGGTCGCCGTCGAGTTCTCCAGGTTGTCCACCAGCCACTCCTCCTGTTCGTCCCCGAGGATGGTCCGGTCCTCGGCGAAGCGGGCCTGACAATCTACGACGTTGAACGCGTCTCCGCAGGCCTGGTCGCTCCGGTAGAGCCGCGTGTCGAGCACGTTGAACTCGACCAGGTCGCCGAACGTGTAGTTCCGATAGAGCTTCTGATCCGGGCCATCCGGCTTCTGGGCCATCCGGAACGGCATGTGCTCGTAGTAGGCCTTGAACGCCGCGGCCCGCCGGACCAGGAACGCCTCGACGGTCTGCTTGTCCGGGTCCTGGGGGACGTCCCCGGCCCAGTTGTTGTCCACCTCGTGGTCGTCGCGGGTGATCAACCACGGCGCGCTGGCGTGGGCCGCCCGCAGGTCCGGATCCGACTTGTACAGCCCGTACTGGAGCCGGTACCGTTCGAGCGTCTCGGTCTCGCTCCGGAACGCCTGCGGGACCGACGTGTTCCGTGCGCCACCGTTCGCCCCGATCCCGTACTCGTACATGTAGTCGCCGAGGTGGACGACGAGGTCGAGTTCCTCCTCGGCCATGTACCGGTAAGCGGTGTAGAACCCGTCCGGCCAGGCCTGACAGGAGGCGAACGCGAACCGGAACGCCTCCGGGCTGGCATCGGCGGCCGGGGCGGTCCTGGTCCGGCCCACCTCGCTCTGTTTCCCGCCGGCCTCGAACCGGTAGTAGTACTCCGTGGCCGGCTCGAGCCCCCCCACGTCGACGTGGATCGTGTGGGCGTGGGCCGGTTCGGCCGTCGCCGTGCCCGTCCGGACGACGTCGGTCATCGCCTCGTCGGTCGCCACCTCCCAGTTCACCTCGACCGACTCGTCGGGCATCCCGCCGCCCGCCTCGAGCGGGTTCGGCGCCAACCGCGTCCACAGGATGACCGAATCGGGGAGCGGATCGCCCGAGGCCACCCCCAGCGAATACGGGTCGGTCTCGAACTCGCCGTCCTCCATGGCCGCCGAAGCCTGGCCGGAGAGGCCGAGCGCCGCCACGACCCCCGCCGCGCCGGTCCGCCGCATGAACTGTCGTCGGTTCTGCTCGGTCAGGTCGGGTACCGGTGGATCCTCCAGATCCATACGGGCCGGTTCCGCGTGTTTCTATTTTAATTTTATATTTTGTATATTTTGATTCAATTCGGATCGAGTCGCCCGTGTACGGTCCCGGGCCGGGTACGAGGGCCAGGTTCCCGTCCGAACGGCTCTACACCCGTCGAAACGACCATTACGGTTATATTGCAGTACGGACCGGTCCGTCCCCTCGGAGAGGGCTCGGTCGTGCGCATCGACGCGGGGAGGTACACACTGGTCCGAGTGGCCGGAGGAAGCCCGGGCGCTGTCGTTCCCGACCGCGGTGGCACGCGCCGGACCCGTGGGCGTTCCGGCACGACCGTCCTATTCGGGGTCGAACAGCCCATCGACGTCCGACGCCTCGGCGTCGCGCTTCTCGACGTGGCTCTCGAGTCGCGCGTAGACGAGCGCTCGGCTCGTCTCGCCGGGATCGACGAAGTCGAGCAGGAGCGCAACGAACGGCGTCGTCGGTCGGCCCGCCCCCAGGTCCGCGAGCGCGTACTCGCCGGCCCGCTCGACGACGGCCTCGTCGTACCCCTCGAGATCCTCGGCGAGGGCCGCGGCGGCGTGCCGGGCGGCCGGGAACTCGAGGTCCGCGAGCGTCAGCGGCCGGCCCTCGAACCGGAGCTCCGGGGGCTCCCGGGCGGCCGCCTCCGGGTCGCGCTCGACGTCGGGGAGGAACCCCCGGACGACGTCGAGGTCGATGCCGCGGTACGGGGACGGCAGGTCCGCGAGGTACTCCCGTGCGGAGCGGGCGAGCCCGGTCGCCCCCTCGGGGTTGCCCTCGAGGCCGTGGTGGACGGCGGCGGTGAACTGGACGAGGCCGTGGAGGAACGGGTCGTCGTCGCCGATGGCCCCGTGCCACGCCGCCTCCCACGGGTCGTGGGCGGCGCGGTAGCGCCCGGCGGTGTAGAGCGCGACGCCGGCCCGGAGTCGCTCCTCGAACACCGAGTGCGAGTCGGAACCGGGGACGGGGTCGTCCATGCCCCCCGTTCGCCGCGGATCGGCAAAAACGGGAGGGGACGCCGCCGGTCCCGGGCCGTGAGCCCGCACTCGGGAAGCGGGTCGATCCCGCCCGTCGCGACTCGAGCGGTGAACCCCCGCGTGCCGTTAATAAGGGGGAGGGGGAACCGACGAGTCGATGATCGAGGCGAGTCGCCCGGAGCGACCCCCGGCGGACGCGGACCCGGAGGAGGTGGCCGAGTGGCGAGCGGAGGACTTCGGGTGGGCGCTGGCGACGGCGATGGGCGAGGAGGCGACCCGGGACGGCTCCGGTGACTGACGACGATCGGGAGCGACCTCCCAGGGCCGCCGGACGGTCGAACCCGACCGGGAGCCGCGGTGCTCGCCGTCGTTGGCGTCAGGAACGTCCTGACGGAGATTTGAACTCCGGTCCCTAGCTTCGCAAACCTCACTTCCCTTCGTTCCGCGAATTCCGAGGCTGACGACTATATTCGGAAATCTGATGACTTCCCGGGCGATTTCCCGATCGTGATGTTTTATATTGAAAGGTAATGAAATCTATGTGATTGGCTGTGCCAACAGGTTCCACTCGGAGGAAGAATAAGAATACAGGCTCCAGTCACACCCCATACGTAAGTCCCATTATTTTCTAACTTCATTTATCAACTATGGAGACCACCGTGATAGCTAAACTGGTCTGGTCTCTACTTGACGAGATAGGAGCATTTCTTACGTTCGTAGGGGGAGTTGTACTGGCCTCACCGTATATTCCATATCTCGACATATGGACCTCTAATCCGACAATCCGAACCGCCCGGGAGAAATTACACTCTGACGCCCTCTATTCATCAGAGGAGGGCTTTGATGATATTGTCTCTGTGATCCAACATCTTATTAGTGAACCAAACGAGATTGCCCTCATAGCAAGAAAAGACAGGATGGGAGGTGCAAGGGAGATCGTATATTTCACACGACCACAAGCAGAGGCTCGGTATCGTCGGTGGAAGCCATCTCCCGGACTCGGCCTTCCTGGCCCTGAGCCTCACCAATTAGCCCACAACCTACCGAGCGTTCCAAATGGCCAGTGCGGAGTTCTTGGAACCGTTGCTGAAATTGATGGACTAATCGAAGATGAGATTTCTCGTCGAAAGAATTTGAAACTAAGGCGGTACGGGGTCTATCCATTCCTATTCGGAAACCTATTGCTTGCTGGAAAATGGATAGCTCAGACTAATATCATTTCTGGGAGTTTGGATCTACTACCACACAAATTCGAACCAGTTAATGTACTCTCATATACTGGCCTCTACCCCACCAGCGAGTTTTCGAAACTCCTCATCAGCCCCGAGCCACTGGCCGGCGCGTTGAGTTTCGCCGTGTTAGTGTACGTCATCGGTCGATGGACGGCTTGATAGCTTATGAGATGGCCCCTCATATTAGGTGGCCTCGTCCGGTTCGAAACAGTCGAAGCACGGGAAGTCGTCCATGCAGTCTTCGCACGGTTGCTTGGACTGATAGTTCTCGAAAACCGCCACACAGCGGTCTGATTTACCGTACAGATCTTGGTTCTTGGCTTGCGACATAGTGTTTTTCGGTCTATGTTGTGTGCGAAAATGCGGTACGTCAGGGCGCGACCGAAGCGAGCGTCCTGACGGAGATTTGAACTCGCCGAGACGGTCCTGCTCGCTCACTGCGTTCGCTGCGCGGGCTGCGACTCGTCTGCTCAAATCTCTTCGACGTTCCGTCGGCACTGACGGCTCGCTTCGCTCGCCGTGTCGTGCCGACAGGCACGTCCTGACGGAGATTTGAACTCCGGTCCCTGGCTCCGCAAGCCAAGAGGATAGTCCACTACCCTACCAGGACTCACCCACAGTACCGCGGGTCCGCGTATTAGGGTTACGGTCCGGGCGTGGTGGGCGATGCGCGGGGAAGCGACTGCGGAGTGGCCGGGTCGGGCGGGGCCGGAGGGCCGCTCGCCCGACGGTCGGGCCGGCGTCGCCGATCGGCTCCCTGTGCCGTTCGTCACCGGCCGCCCGTCCGGCCACTACCGGAGTGACCGACCCGGGAGCTTATTAAGAGAGGGGATAAACATCCACACGATGCAGACGGGGGACTCCGGGAAAGAGGAGGCCACGGAGCCAGCCGCGGATCCCCTGCACGACGCCTCGAACGTCCTCGTTCTCTCCGACAGCCTCGACACGGACACGCGCGCCTCGTACTACGACACCCTGCCTCCGGACGAGGCCCCGGACATGTGCGTGCTCGCCGTCGAGTACACCCGCGGGCCGGACAGGTGGCTCGACGAGTGGCGCAGGCACGTCGGCAGGCCGCCCGCAGAGACGGCCATCATCAGCGTCGACGACGCGACGCGCTCCGCGGCGGCCGGCCCCGTCGACCCGAGCGTCTACGAGGACGACGACACCGGACGCGCCGTCAGCGTCGTGGAGTCCCCCGGCGATCTGACCGGCCTCGGGATCACCGTCGGCGGTCGCCTCAAACGGTGGGAGGGGAACGACGGACCGGTCCTGGTCACCGCCGAGCCGGTGACCTCGGGGCCCGAGCCGGCCGGCGCCGCAACCGTTGGCGACGAGCCCAGCGGCGGGGGCGGACGGACCCGTGGCCGCGTGAGCGGGCGTCGGGACCCACTAGTGGATGAGCGGCCGCCGGAATCTGCCGCCGGACGAGCGGCCGTCGACCGCCCGCAGGTTCTTCAACGATGGGGGGACCACCGGACCCGTGCCGACACGACAACGGTTAACCACGGGGGCGACCTCGTACCGCTAACAATGGGGGTCATCGAAGACGTCTACGAGGACCTCGACACGGACGTCCCGCTCGAGGAGTTCCGGGAGGCGGTCGAGGCGAAGGTCGAGCAGATGGGCGGTCTCGCCGACGAGGAGACGGCCGCACAGCTCATCGTTCACGACCTGCAGGACGGCGAGGTCGAGACGATCGCCGACATCGAGCCGGGGATGGAGGAGGCCCGGTTCGTCGGGAAGGTCGTCTCCGTTGGCGAGCTCCGCACGTTCGAGCGCGACGGCGACGACGGGGAGGGACGGGTGCTGAACCTCGAGCTCGCCGACGAGACCGGCCGGGTGCGGGTCGCGCTCTGGGACGAGGACGCCGCCGCGGCCGAGGAGGAGGTCGAGCCGGGGATGGTGCTCCGCGTCGCCGGCCGGCCGAAGGACGGCTACAACGGCCTCGAGGTCTCCGCGGACCGCGTCGAGGGCGACGAGGAGACGGAGATCGACGTCGATCTGACTGGCGGGTCGACGGTCGAGTCGCTCGCGCTCGGCCAGTCGGACGTGAACCTCCGCGGGGTCGTCCTCGACACCGGCTCGGTCCGGACGTTCTCGCGGGACGACGGCAGCGAGGGGCGGGTCTCGAACCTCACGCTCGGCGACGAGACCGGCCGGGTGCGGGTGACGATGTGGGACGACCGGGCCGCCCGGGCCGAGGAGATCGACCCGGGGACGACCGTCGAGGTAGTGGACGGCTACGTCCGCGAACGCGAGGGGAGCCTCGAGCTCCACGTCGGGTCCCGGGGCGCCATCGAGGGGATCGAGGAGTCGGTCACGTTCATCCCCGAGGCGACCGACATCGGGACCGTCGAGATCGGGCAGACGATCGACATCGCCGGCGTGGTCCGCTCGGCCGACCCCAAGCGGACGTTCGACCGGGACGACGGCAGCGAGGGACAGGTCCGGAACGTTCGGGTCACGGACGAGACCGGCGACATCCGGGTGGCCCTGTGGGGGGAGAAGGCCGACCGCGACCTCGGCCCCGGCGACGAGATGTTCCTCGCGGACGTGGAGATCCAGGACGGCTGGCAGGACGAGCTGGAGGCGTCCGCGGGGTTCCGCTCGACCGTCGTCAAGCTCGATGGGACGACCGCGAAGCCGCCGGAGCGCGGCGGGACCGGAACGGGAGAGGCCGGCTCGACCGCCGGCGAGTCCGACGGCCGGAGGGCGGCTGACGCGGAGGACGGCGCCGGCACCGAGGAGACGGGGCTGGACGCGTTCGCCGGCGGCGGATCGGGTGGTGGCGGCGGCGACGCCGATACCGGGGGGAGCGGCGACGACGACGCCCGCACCGGGTCGACCGCCGGGGCGGAGCTCGAGGCCGAACCGGAGTCGGGGGACCTCGTCGAGTTCACCGGGACGGTCGTCCAGACGGGGAACCCGGTGATGCTCGACGACGGCGCGGAGACGCGGATCGTGGAGACGACCGAGCGCGTCGAGCTCGGACAGGAGGTGACGGTACGGGGACGACGGGACGGGGACCGCATCGAGGCCGACGACGTCGAACCCCGGTGACCGACGGTTTTATGCGCTAAACGACTCCCGAACACGCTATGAGCGTCGAGTTGCCGTTCGCCCCGATCGACACCATCATCCGACGGAACGCCGGCGATCTTCGTGTCAGCGCCGAGGCGGCGGCGGAGCTCGCGCGGCGCATCCAGGACCACGGGGCGGACCTCGCCGTCGAGGCCGCCGAACGGGCGACCGAGGACGGGCGCAAGACGCTGATGGCCGAGGACTTCGAGGGCGACGGGACCGACGCCGACGGGGACGAGCTCGAGCTGCCGATCGCCCCGGTCGACCGCATCGCCCGGCTCGACATCGACGACGGCTACCGCGTCTCGATGGACGCCAGGGTGGCGCTCGCGGGTATCCTCGAGGCGTACGCCGACCGGGTGGCCGCGGCGGCGGCCGTCCTCGCACGCCACGCTGACCGTCGCACGGTGAAGGCCGAGGACGTCGAGGCGTACTACGAGCTGCAACAGTACTTCGAGTGATGAGGTTCGGCTACCGCGAGATCTGTCTCGATCACGAAACCGGCCCCCGGCATCCCGAATCGGCCGACCGGCTCGAGGCCATCCGTCGGCGGCTCTCCCGGCTCCACGGCATCGAGTACGAGACCGGGGACTCGGTCGGGGTCGAGCGGCTCGAGCGCGTCCACGACCCCGAGTACGTCGCGGCGGTCGAGTCGTTCTGCGCGGAGGGCGGGGGCACCTGGGACGCCGACACCCTCGGGACGGAGTCGACGTGGGAGGCCGCGCGGGCCTCCGCGGGCCTCGCGGTCTGGGCGGCGGCGGCCGCCCTCGACGGCCGGGACGGCCGGGACACCCCCTTCTCGATCGGTCGACCGCCCGGCCACCACGCCGTCTTCGACGACGCGATGGGGTTCTGCTTCTTCAACAACGCCGCCGTGGCCGCCGACGCCGCCCTCGAACGCGCCCGGGTCGACCGCGTCGCCGTCTTCGATTGGGACGTCCACCACGGCAACGGGACACAGGACATCACCTACGACGACCCGGACGTCCACTACAGCTCCGTCCACGAGCGCGGGCTCTACCCCGGGACCGGCGAGGTCGGCGAGACGGGGGGCGAGGGTCCCGAGCGGACGAACCTGAACGTCCCGCTCCCGGGCGGGTGTGGCGACGCCGAGTACCTCGCGGCCGTCGACGACGCCGTCGTCCCGTCGGTCGAGCGGTTCGATCCCGACCTCCTGATCGTCTCGGCGGGGTTCGACGCCCACGAGCACGATCCCATCTCGCGGATGCGCCTCTCGACGGAGGGGTACGGCGTCCTCACCGACCGGATGCGGACGCTCGCCGGGGAGACCGGCGCCGCGCTCGCGTTCGTCCTCGAGGGCGGCTACGGGCTCGACGCGCTCGCCGAGAGCGTCGTGATGGTCCACGAGGTGTTCGACGGCCGCGAACCCGTCGAGCCGGACGGCGATCCCTCCGAGCGGGCGAGGGCCGTCATCGAGGAGGTCCGGGACGCGCACGACCTGTGAACGGTTCGGGCGACCGCCCGGAAACGGTCCAGGTGACCGACCGGACGCGACCCGACGGAGCGGGTTCCGGGAGAGCTACCGCACGGGGTCGAAGTAGCGCGCCAGTTCGACGCCGAACTCGTCGGCCAGCGCCGCCACCTTCGGGCCGGCGTACACCTCGTAGCCCGACTCGAGCGCCGACGCGACGTGCGGCCCGAGCGAGACGTCGAACAGCGCGTCGGCCTCGCAGAACGCCCCCGGCGTGCGGAACTCGCGCCGGCGCTCGACGACGTACCGCCCCTCCTCGACGAACGGGCCGTACACGTCCGGGTCGTCCGCGTACTTCGCGTGGAACCCCTCGGCGTGGGCGCGCACGCCGACCGGCGGTCCCTCGTGGCGCTCGATCCGGGGCCGCTCGCCGACCGCACACTCGACGAGCAGCACGGCGGAGTCCCCGGCGAACCGCCCCGCCCGGAGGGGGTCGAACCCCCGACGGTCGAGTTCCTCGCGCAGCCCCGAGAGCGACCGGTCCAGCTGCGGGTAGAGCTGGTCGTCGACGATATCGGGGGCGTCGAACCGAACCGCGACGGGCGTCGTCCCGCGGTCGGCGACGGCCGCCGAGACCTCGTCGGGGGAGAGCGGGGCGATCTCGCGGGGCTCGAACAGCGACGCCCGGGGATCGCCGAGCAGTTCCCGCGAGTAGTGCTGGAGCCGAGCGAGGTTGGTGGCCGAGAGCGCGGCGGCGACGTTCCGCTCGGGATCGGTCGGATCCACGACGACCAGCGGGTCCTCGAACTCGCGGGTCCCGTGGCCCTCGGGGTCGAACCGGACGGGAGGCTGCCAGTCGGCGGCCGCCTCGACCAGTCCGCGGAACCCGCCGTGTTCCAGCACGAGGAGTTCGACGAGATAGCCCGCGAAGTCGACGCGTCGAGGCGCTCGTCGAGGTAGGCGTTGTGGAACGGCGTCCGGTCGACGGCCGACCGGATCTCGGCCGCGCTCCCGACGTCGTGACACGGCACGCAGTCGACGTCGAACCCCCGGTACTCGCCCGCGACGTACGGGTGCTCGGCGTACTCCTCGTGGCCGTCCGGGAGCACCTCGTGACCGACGGCGAGCCCGTAGCGCTCCAGCTCCTCGCGCGGGAGGTCGGCGGGGAAGCGGACGAACAGGTCGACGTCGCGGTCGCCGGCCAGCCAGGTCCCGCGGGCGGTAGAGCCCACGCGGATCACGTCGGCGTCGACCGGGAGGTCGACCACGGCACGCTCGGCACGGGCCTCGAGTTCGGCGGCGACCGCCTCCAAGAGTTCGCGCTCGGCCGCGTCGGGCGTCACCCGCTCGCGGACCGCCTCGACCACCCGGTCGAACGCGTCGGCGTCGGTCTCCCCGTCGCTCATCGTCCGCCGTTCGCCGGTGCCGGCCGAAAGGGTGTCGATGGTCGGCCGCGAGGGCGGTACAGTCGCCCCGTGTCGCCGTGACACGCCGGCACGAAAGCGAAACGCCTATGGAATCGATTCGACTACGGTGGAGTGCGAGCCGCCTTAGCTCAGTTGGTAGAGCACCTCGCTGTTAGGGCGCGCGGGGATGCCCGCGGGCCGCAGATACGAGGTGGTCCCAGGTTCGAGCCCTGGAGGCGGCGTTCGGCCGGATACTTTCCTGCGAGCGGTCTCAGCCGCGAGCAAACGCTGTATCCAGCCGAACGCTCCCGAAGGCTCGAGCCGACGAGACGCAGCCCGCGCAGTGAGCACAGCGAGCGAGCAGGACCGCCTCGACTCGTTCGAGCCCTGGAGGCGGCGTTTCTCGGGAACGTCTCCCGCGAGCGGTTTCGTCCGCGAGCGACCGCCGTGTCCGGAACGTCGTTCCCGACGGGGGACGGGGCGACAGGGGGACGAAACCCGACAGTTTCAATAACGCACGACGGGGACGGTATCCAACGGGGCCCTTAGCTCAGTCCGGTTAGAGCGCTCGGCTCATATCAGTCTTCCGACCTGTTCGGGGCTGTGGGACACCGAGTGGTCGCTGGTTCGAATCCGGCAGGGCCCATCCGAGTGCCCGAGCGACAGCGAGGGCCGAACAGTATTCCCTGCCGATCCGAACCCTGCCGCGAGCGACCGGAGGAAGCGAAGCGGCTCCGGTTCGAATCCGGCAGGGCCCATCCGAGTGCCCGAGCGACAGCGAGCGGTGTTCCGGGACACACGCCGGTCAGTCCGCTCGCTCGGCCCGCAGTTCCGGGAAGTAGCGGCCGTGGAAGTCGAACGGGATCGCGTGGGGAAGCGTGACACGGGCCCGTTCCCCGAGCGTGTCGCCGTCGAGCACGAACAGCCGCGACCGGTCGGCGTCGTCGTCGAGGCCGACCGTCAGAACGACGCCGTCGTCCTCCCGCTCCCGGTCGGGGTCGGGGACGAATATCGGCTCGCCGAAGTAGTCCGCGCCGTCGGCGAACACCGTCGTCCCGCCGGCCCGGGTGTCGTGTTTCATCACGCCGCGGGCCCACTCGGTGGCCGGCTGGTCCATGCGCATCGCGTAGACGTATCGGTGCTCGCGACACCACCGGGCGGGCGAGGCCGTCGGCAGGCCGGTCCCGTCGGCGAAGAGGGTCTCGCGGTCGACGGTCGCCTCGTCCGGACGGTAGCGCCCCGTTCCGACGGCGCCCCCGAGATCGACCGTGAACCGCTCGAGCCGGCCGGCGATGGCGTCGAGTTCGCCCGCGCGGAGCGAGTCGAGGTAGAGCGAGTCGATGGACGCCGCGTCCGGGACCGTCTCGAGGTCGAACACCACCTCCCGTCCGCCGTCGCGCTCGAAGGCGTTGACGTGGTGGAAGCCGAAGACGGGGTCGGTCACGGGGTCGGCGACCACCTCGCCGGCCGTCCGGTCGAGGACGACGACCCGGGTCCCGCGCTTTGGCTGCCACTCGAACTGCTCGATGAACGGTGGCTGCCGCCCCGGTCTGAGGAACCGGAGCGGGTCGACACGGAGCGGGAACTCGGTCAGGACGACGTACCGGGGCGTGAGCGCGAAGCTGTGCATGTACGCCGGTTCGTCGGTCCCCACGCTCCCGACGTGGCGGCGCTCGTCGGGGGCGGTCATCGCGTGGACGTGGTACTCGCTGGTCCGGCCGAACTCGGTCTCGACGTTCACGAGCGTCCCCGTCGCCGGGTCGCGTTTCATGTGGGCGCAGGCCAGCTGGCCCGCCGGGGCGTCGCCGCCGTACCGGACGTGTCCCGCGACGTCGAGCGTGTTCGGGTCGAGTTCGACCCACCGCGGCGACTCCGTGAGCGCGAGATAGTCCCCGCCGATCCGCTCGACGACGATGTTCGTGTTGTCGTACGGGTCCGAGAGGAACGCGGCGAGCCGGCCGCGGAGCGTGGTCTCGCCGGTGGCGAACCCGCCCTCGAACTCGCCGGCGCGGGCGGCCTCGTACGCGTCGGTCCGGAGGAAGCGGTTGCGGTAGTGGACGGCGTCCGCGGTGTCGACGTCGCCGAGGTCACCACCCCCGGGTGCGCGGGTCCCCGGATCGAACGTGAAGCGGTGGACCATCGCCAGCCCGTCGAACCAGTGGTCGACGGCGCTGCCCCCGTGGAACGAGAACGCGCCGGGGCCGTTCCGGAGCAGGCTCCCCGTCAGCCAGCCCGGGAGGTCGCCGTCGACCGCGAGCGTGGTCGCCGTCTCCTCGCGGAGCGAGTGGAAGCCGGGATGGCGGCTCATCGGGGGACCGACGGCTGCGGGGGCTTAATGCGTGTCGGGGTCGCCCGGAGGTCGGGTCCGGGCACACGGAAGCAGAATTAACAATAACAGTCCGAGCACGCGGCGGCCCCGCCCGCGCTCACACGGACTCGACGGGGATATCGTACCCCTGCCGGAGGGGCTCGAGGTGGACGCGGGCCGCGTCCGTCAGGGGGAACGTCCCGTGGAGGTCGGCGGGCTCGCGCCCGTGGACCGCCCGGCCGAACGGGGCGGCGACCGGCGGGTAGAGCCGCTCGAGCGCGGACGCGACGGCGGGGTCGACCCCCCGGTCCCGGAGCATCCGGTCGACGGCCGCCTCGCCGACGTGGACGGAGGAACCGTCGACGAGTATGAACGCGAAGGGGCGGTCGTCGAACTGTGCCTCGAGGAACGCCTGGACCGGCTCGGACCCCCACGCCACGGGGACGAGCCCGTCGGCCCGACCGGCGAGGAGTTCGGCGACCGCCCGGAACAGCGCGTTGCTCCCGTCATAGATCAGGAGTGACCGGGTCATCGCGCTCCCGTAGGGGGCCGAGGGATTGAACCCTTTCGACCCGGGACGGACTCCCCGCAGTCCCGCCCGGTCCGTGCCATCGACGACCGTCGACCGGCGGTCGCCGGGGTCCCGAAGCTATATCGGGGGACGCCGAGAGGGGCCGGCAATGCGAATCCTCGTGACCGGTGCGAACGGCACCGTCGGAAGCGCGATCGCGAACGAACTCGGCGACCGGGACGAGTACGAGTTCACCTGGCTCGACGTCGAGGAACACCCCGACCGGGAGACCGTGGTGGCGGACGTCACCGACTACGACGACCTGCGGCCGCACATGGAGGGCCAGGACGCGGTGATCCACCTCGCCGCGGTGGTCGACGTCAGCTCCGGGTGGGACGAGGTCTTGGAAACCAACTTCATCGGGACGTACAACGCCCTCGAGGCGGCCGCGGACGCCGGCGTCGAGGACTTCCTGTTCGCGTCCTCCATCCACACCGTCGGGCTGTACGAGAACGACCTCGCGCCCGAACTGTACGACCCCGAGTTCGACCGGCCGGTCGTCCACCACACCGACCCGGTCCGGCCGGACTCGTTCTACGGCCTCTCGAAGGTGTTCGGCGAGGGGCTCGGCCGGCTCTACATCGAGGGATCGACGAACCCGCTCTCCGAGGCCCACCCCGCGTTCGCGACGCTCACGCGGGAGTACCCGAAGCGGTTCTACTCGCTCCGGATCACGAGCGTCCGCCCCGACGGGGACGACCACCCCTACGGCCTCTCCGAACAGGGCGTCGAGGCGGGGCTGTGGGAGCGGGGCGACGAGGACTACGAGTTCGTCGCCGACCGGTTCAAGTGCACCTGGCTGTCCCACCGCGACCTCACGCAGCTCGTGGACCTGTGCCTGCAGGACGAGTCGGTGGACTTCGACGTCTTCTGGGCGGTCAGCGACAACGACGGCCGGTGGATGGACCTGGAACACGGCCGGGCGGTCCTCGGGTTCCGCCCGCAGGACAACGGCGCAGAGTGGGACGGTCCGCCGGGGTGAGCGGTCGGACCGCGCCGCCCGGACGGCGGCGTCCGGTCGTGATTCCGGGCGGGCTAGAGCGAGAGGTCGAACACGCGAGCCGCGTTCCCGTGGAGGACCTGCGATCGTTCCTCGGGTGAGAACCGCGCTCGCAGGTGGGCGTCGAGTTCCGAGGGGTGATCGAAGTCCCAGTGGGGGTAGTCCGACGCGAACAGGAGCGAGTCCACCCCGACCATGTCGAGCAGCGACCCCATGTGCTCGCCGTCCATCGGCTCGCCGAGGGGCTGGCTGGCGAAGTACATCCGCTCTCTGATGTACTCCTCGGGCTGTCTCTCGAGCAGCGGGACCTCGCTGCGGCGCATCGCGGCCTCCTTGTTCAGCCGGAACATCATGTAGGGGACCCACCCGATACCGGCCTCGAGGAACACGAAGTCGAGTTCGGGGAACTTCTCGGGCACGCCGTGGACGATCAGGCTGGTGAGCGTCATCGCCTGGCTCCAGAGGTGGGCGTTGACGTGGGCCGTGATGAACTTCTCGAACGCCCGGTCGTACTCCGGGAACCCGACGTCGAACCCGCTATTGGTCGCCCCGTGGAACACCGGTGTCAGTCCGCGGTCCGACATCGCCTCGTAGAGGACGTCGTACTCGGGGTCGCCGAGGGGTGGCATCGGACCGGTCGTCGGCAGGAAGACCCCCACGACCCGGTCGTCGTCCCCCACCCGGTCTATCTCCTCTGCGGCACGGGCCGGCTTCTGGGTCGCGACGGTCGCGAGCCCGAGGTACTCGCCCCGGTCGAGGAACCGGTCGAACAGGTAGTCGTTACAGCCCCGCATCAGCTCGAGGGCGGCGTCGGTCTGCGAGAGCCGCGACAGGTTGCGGAAAACGTTCAGTATCGGGTGGTCGACGTGGAGGGTCCCGACGACGTCCCGCTCCAACTGGTCGGGGCTGAGCAGGCTCCGTGACTCGATCTTGCCCCCGAGCGTCGGGTCCCACTCGGGGCTCTTGAGCTGGACGTCGGGGGCCGTGAGCCAGTCCCGGTACGGCCGGTCGACGTAGGTCGCAAGCTCCTCCTCGGGGACGCTCAGGTGGACGTCCGTGTCGACGATGGTCTCGCCCTCGAGGACGTCCGTGGTCCGGGTCGACATACCGGGAACACCGGGCGGGCGGGTAAAGTACCCTCCCCCTCGGGCGAGGGCCGACCGCCACCCGCGACGGGACCCCCGAGCGCCCTTCCCGCACGTTTATGCGACCGGGGACGGCACGAGGGGTATGGTTTCGACCGGTGAGCTGGAGATATTCCGACACTCGCTGGAGAGCGTCGTCGAGGAGATGGGCGCGACGCTCCAGCGGACCGCCTACTCGACGAACATCAAGATCCGGCGGGACCACACCTGCGCGCTCTTCGATTCCGAACTCAGGCACGTCGCCCAGCACGACCTCGCGCCACAGCACATCGGCTCGCTCGTCTCGGTCGTCCCGCGGAACGTCCGGCGGCTCCGCGACGAGGGGTTCGAGTTCTCCCCGGGCGACGGGATCCTCATCAACGATCCCTACAGGGGAGCGGTCCACCTCCCGGACGTGATGCTCATCGCGCCGGTGTTCCACGACGGCGAGATCGTCGGCTACGCGGCCAACTCCGCCCACCACGTCGACATCGGGGGCGGCACCCCCGGCGGGATCCCGAACGACTCGACCGAGCTCTACGGCGAGGGGATCATCATCCCGGGGGTCCACGCCGTCGAGGACTGGGCATACCGCGAGGAGGTGCTCTCCTTCCTCCTGCGGAACGTCCGCGAGGAGGGGATGCGCCGGGGGGACTACCAGGCCCAGCTCGCGGCCGACCGCATCGGCGAGGAGCGCTACTCGGCGCTCTGTGACCGCTACGGGCTCGACCGTGTCGAGGAGTCGCTCGACGAACTGCTCGACTACACCGAGCGGCGGGTCCGCGCGGCGATCGAGGCGCTCCCGGACGGCCGGTACGCCGCGGCGGACGAGATGGACGGCGACGGGATCGTCGACGAGCCCGCCGGTCTGGCGCTGGCCATCGAGGTCGACGGCGACGAGCTGACCATCGACTACACCGGCACCGCGAAACAGAACCGCGGGCCGCTCAACTGCACGCCGGCGATGGCGTTCGCCGGCGCGATGTCGGTCGTGATGGCGTTCGTCGGCGAGGACCTCCCGAAGAACGACGGCTTCTACCGGCCGATCGAGACCGTCACGCCGGAGGGGACGATGGTCAACCCGACGGACAACGCGCCGGTCGCGGCCGGCTGGGAGATCGCCATGCGGGCGGGCGACCTCGTGGCGAAGGCCCTCGCGGACGCGGTGCCCGGGGAGACCGTTGCCGCCACGAAGGGGGTCGTCATGAACATCGCGTTCGGGGGGCGGGACCCCCGCGACGACGGGCGATACGTCTACTACGAGACCGTCGCCGGGGGGTACGGCGCCCGCGCGGAGAAGGACGGGATGGACGCCGTCCAGACCCACTTCCAGAACACGCCCAACAGTCCCATCGAGGAACTCGAATCGGAGGTGCCGGTCTACATCCGCCGGTACGAACTGATCGAGGACTCGGAGGGCGCCGGCCGCCAGCGCGGCGGGCTCGGGATCCGGCGGGACTACGAGTTCTACGGCGAGGAGGCGACCTTCTCGCTGCTGACCGACCGGACGAAATCGGCGCCGTGGGGGCTGTTCGGCGGGCACAGCGCCAGCGCCTCCCGGTTCGTCCTGGACCCCGACGGCGGGGCCGAGCCGCTGGCCTCGAAGTCGACGACCGAACTCGACGTCGGCGAGGTCGTGAGCGTCCGGACCCCCGGCGGCGGCGGGTACGGCCCCCCGGCCGAGCGGGACCCCGAGGCGGTGCTCGCGGACGTCCGCGACGGGAAAGTGAGTGTAGAGAAGGCCCGCGAGGCGTACGGGGTCGAGGTCGACCTCGAAGCGGGGACGGCCGAGCCCACGGCCGCGCGGCGGGAGGCGACACCGGACGGCGGCGACGAAGGCGGTTCGGAGGGTGACGGCGGTGCCGGACCGGTCGACGAAGAGAAAGGAGGTGACCGGGCGTGAGCGTCCGCATCGGCGTCGACACCGGCGGGACGTTCACCGACGTCGTGCTCTACGACGAGGAGACGGGCCGGGTCCACACCACCAAGACCCCCTCGACGCCCCCCGAGTTCGACCGCGGGGTGCTGAACGGCATCGACGCCATCCTCGAGGAGACGGGGGTCGACCCCTCGCGGGTCGAGTTCCTGAGCCACGGGACGACCGTCGGGACGAACGCCGTTCTCGAGGGGGAGGTCCCGCCGCTGGGACTCCTCACCAACGAGGGGCTCCGCGACGTCCTCGAGATCGGCGACCAGACCCGACCCGAGCTGTACGACCTCCAGCAGGAGAAGCCGCCGGCGCTGATCCCCCGGCGGCGGCGGCTCGGCGTGCCCGGCCGGGTCGCCCACGACGGGTCGGTGGTGGACGAGCTCGAGGCGTCGGCCGTGGAGGAGGCCATCGACGACCTCGTCGAGGCGGGTGCGGAGTCGGTCGTCGTCTCGATGCTGTTCTCGCACCTGAACGACGAGCACGAGCGTCGCGTCGGCGAACTGATCGAGGCTCACGACGCCGATCTCCCGTACGCGCTCTCCTCGGCGGTCTACCCCGAGCCCCGCGAGTACGACCGGACCGTCACGGCCGTCCTCAACGAGGCGGTCAAGCGCAACATCGCGGACTACCTCGACCGGCTGGGGTCGGGCGTCGCCGGGCGGGGCATCGACGTCCCGCTGAACGTGATGCACTCCGGGGGCGGGATCTTCAGCCCGGAGCAGGCGACCCGGTTCGCGCTCCGGACGGTGCTCTCCGGGCCGGCCGCGGGCGCGGTGGCCTGCCGGGACGTGAGCACCGGTCTCGGCTACGACGCCGCCCTCGGGCTGGACATGGGCGGGACGAGCGCCGACGTGAGCGTCGTCGAGGGGGGCGAACTCGTCCGCTCGACGGAGGGGGAGATCAACGACCTCCCGATCAAGACGCCGCTGATCGACATCAACACGGTCGGGGCCGGCGGCGGCTCCATCGCGTGGATCGACGAGGGGGGCGGACTCCGGGTGGGGCCGAAGAGCGCCGGTGCCGACCCCGGGCCGATCTGCTACGCCCGGGGCGGGACCGAGCCGACGGTCACCGACGCGAACCTCCTGCTCGGGCGGCTCTCGGCGGACGCGTTCGTCGCCGGGGAGATGGACCTCGTGGTGGATCGAACGGGAGAGCGATTCGAGGAGGCCGTCGCCGACCCGCTCGACGAGTCCGTCGAGGCGGCCGCGCTCGACGTCCTGAAGGTGGCGAACGCCAAGATGGCCCGCGAGATACGGCGGGTGACCGTCGAGCGCGGACGGGACCCCGCGGAGTTCGCGCTCGTCGCGTTCGGCGGCGCGGGGCCGATGCAGGCCCCCGCGGTCGCCGAGCGGATGGACATCGACACGATCGTCCTCCCCCGGACGCCGGGAACGCTCTCGGCCCGGGGGCTCCTGCTCGCGGACGTCCGGGCGGACGAGTCGCGGGCGTACCGCGGCGGTCGGCTCGACAGCGAGGCGATGGAGGCGGGGTTCGCGGAGCTGGAGGGGACGGTGAGCGGGCGGTTCGACGAGATGGGGTTCGACGCGGAGGAGGTCGAACTCGAGCGTGCCGCGGACATGCGCTACGTCGGCCAGTCGTACGAACTCACCGTCCCGGCCGGCGACGGCCCGCTCGACGCCGAGGCGCTCGAGGGGGTCGTCGAGCGGTTCCACGACGAGCACGCCCGGCTCTACGGCCACGCGATACGCGAGGAGCCCGTCGAGGCGGTCACCCTCCGGGTCACCGGGACGGTCCCGACCCCGCCGATGGCCGACGAGCCCGACCTCGGAGAGGCCGACGCCGACCGCGGGGAGCGCGAGGTCTACTTCGAGGGGACGGGTTACACGGACGCGGCGGTGCTGTTCCGGCCCGCCCTCGCGGTCGGCGGGACCGTCGAGGGACCGGCGATCCTCGAGGACACTGGGAGCACGGCGATGCTCCCGCCCGGGACGACGGGCCGGGTGGCCGAGGACGGATCGCTCGTGATCGAACTGTAGTCCGGCGGCGGGAGCCGTAGTTTATTGTCGTCCCGACTGGACCGCCCGTGCATGACCGCACCGGTCAGCGGACCCATCGACCTGGAGGGACAGACTGCGGTGGTCACGGGGGCGGCGGGCGGCATCGGGACGGCGACCTGCGAGGCGCTCGCGCGCCACGGCGCCGATGTCGTGGCGACGGACGTCGACGAGGACCGGCTCGACGCGGCCATCGAGGCCGTCGAGAAGCACGGCGGCGACTGCGAGACCGTCGCCTGTGACGTCTCGGACCCGGAGGACGTGAACGCGCTGCGCGACGCGGCGTTCGGGGTCGCCGACAGCGTGGAGGTACTCGCCAACGTCGCCGGGGTCGTCCACCGGTACGACTTCCCGGAGATGACCCTGGAGCAGTGGAACCGGGTCATCGGCATCAACCTTACCGGGACGTTCCTCGTCAGCCAGGCGTTCTACGAACACATGGTCGAGCGGGGGTACGGGAAGGTCGTCTGCGTGAGTTCGGTCTCCGGGCGGGTCGGCGGGGTCATCTCCGACGCCGGCTACGCCTCCTCGAAGGCCGGGATACACGGGCTCGTCCGGTGGCTCGGGAAGAACGCCGCCCCCCACGGGGTGTACGTCAACGCCGTCGCGCCGGGGCCCGTCGTGACCCCGATGACCGAGGGCGAGGACTACAGCCCGGACATGGCGCCGCTGAACCGCCTCGGCCAGCCCGAGGACATCGCGGAGGGGGTCGTCTACCTCGCCTCGGACATGTCGAACTACGTGACCGGCACGGTGCTGGACGTGAACGGCGGGATGCGGATGAACTGAGCCGCGTCGGCCGGAGCCCGCCGGCGACCGGGTCAGTAGTTGGTGAAGAGGACCCGTTTGACGTCGTCCTTCGTCCGGGCGGTCTCGGTCCCGCCGTCCGGCAGGTCGACCTCGTAGGGGGCGTCGCCGCTCTCGGCCTTCCGCCACTTGTCGTCGTGGGTCTCCAGGAGGTTCATCATCGCCCCGAGCTGGGAGCCACCACCGTTCGAGGCCGCCGAACCGGCCGACTGGTCCCCCGTCTCCCGGGCGTCGCCCGGCGATTCTCCGGTACCTGCGTCCCCCGGGGGGCCGCCAGTCCGGTCGTCGGTCGCGTCGCCGGCGTCGTCCACTTCGACCGCGTCGGCACCCACGTCGTCCGGGCCGGCAGCCGCGTCACCCTCATCGTCCGGGTCGACAGCCGTGTCGTCCTCGTCGCTGCCGGTCGCGTCCACGCCGGCCGCGTCCCGCACGGCGTCGACCGCGCCGTCGTCATCCTCGCTCGCGTCGGCGTCGGCCCCGTCGGCATCGGCGTCGGCCGTGGCGTCCCCGGCCTCGCCGGGGGCCGCGGCGCCACCCGCACGAACGCGACCGGCCCCGAGCCCGACCGTGCCACCGCCCTCCGCCTCCCGGAGCTTCGCCTCGAACACCGCCGCGTACATCTCCTCGGCCGGCGTCCCGGAGCCCTTCACCCCCTCGGTGTTCCTCGCGACCGACTGGAGGGCGGAGTAGTCGATCTCCCCCTCGTCGCGCACCCGTCGGTCGAGCGTCCGCCGGACCCGCTCCTCGGCCGGCGGCGTGTACGTGTCGAGCAGGTAGTCGACGGCGTCGCGCCGCCTGATGTGACCGTAGCCGTCGACGAACGTCGTCTCGAGGTCCCCCCGCAGGGACTCGATCCGCTCTAACTGTTCCTCGGTGACGCTGAGCTCCGGCATACGCGCCGGGTCGGGATGGGGGCGCTTAAGCGGTGGCTCGCGTCGATAGTCGACACGCGGGGGCCGAACCCCCACGGCCCGAGCCGTCGCCCCGTGCCGGGGCGGCCGCGTCCGGCACTACGCGGAGCCGCCCCGGAACGTCCCCGCGCCCCCGTCGACGGTCGGCGTCCCCGTCGGGAGCTGGGTCACGCACGCCCGACAGAAGGCGTACTCCGCGGCGTTCTCGGTCCCACAGGCCTCGCACGAGACGGTGGCCGTGTCGGCGTCGAACTCGCCCGGTACGGGGCTGGAGGGGGCCGGAGCCTTCCCCTCGGCAGCCTCCCCGGCGCCCTCGCTCTCGCCCATCCGCCACCAGTAGGCGCACGCGAGCGTGAGGAGGTGCAGGAGCACGAGCGCGCCCACTAGCCCGTACGTCGCCCCGTCCAGCATATCTGACCGCAAGGGCCGGACCGTCTTGAAACCCCCGTCCACACCCGACGGGGACTGTCCGGTCGGTCGGTGCCGGCGGGGGACGGGGTCCCGACGGTCCCGCGGCCGCTACGTCGTGAAGCCGGACTCGGCCTCGTACTCCTCGAGCACCCACTCGAGCTCCTCGATGGCCCGGAGGATCGCTACCTCGGCCTCCTCCTCGAGCGGGGAGGTCGGCGGGTCGTGGTCGTCGTACTCCGCCTCGAGATGAGCGATCCGCTCGCGTATCTCCGCCTCGCTGCGCATGGCCCCACCTGCCCCGCGGGTGCCTTCACGCTGTCGGTGCCCGGGATCCGCGTCGGTCGTTATGTCCGTACCCGGGATCCCTGTCGGTCGTGTCGGGTGGCCGGCGGGCGAAGGGCCAAGGGCCTGCGAGACCTACGGGCGGGTATGAGTCAGGAATCGCGCGAGCTGCCCGAGACCGACGAGGAGTGGCGGGAGCTGCTGACCGACGAGGAGTACCGCGTCCTCCGGGAGAAGGGGACCGAGCCCCGGTTCTCCTCCGAGCTCATCGACTACGACGGCGACGGGACGTTCACCTGTGCCGGCTGCGGGGCCGAGCTGTTCGACTCGGACACCAAGTTCGGCTCGAACACCGGCTGGCCCTCCTTCTACGACGCGGAGGAGGGCGCGGTGGAGTTCGAGCGGGACACCTCCCACGGGATGGTCCGGACGGAGGTGCTCTGTGCGACCTGCGGCGGCCACCTCGGCCACGTCTTCGACGACGGTCCCGACCCGACCGGCAAGCGGTTCTGCATCAACGGCGCGGCGCTGGGCGTCGAGGAGGACTGATGCGGCGTATTTCACCGGGGATCGCGGGGGCTGTGTCTACGACTGCCGGCGAGAGATTACGACGGTCCGTACGAAGGGGCCCCAGCCGTCAGACCGACCAGACCCCCTCCGCGCGGTCCATCAGCGACACCACGACGACGTGGGGGAGCGTGAGGACGGCGATCAGGACGAGGTAGAGCCCGACCGTCTCGGGGAGGTCCGTCGGTCGCGCGGGGACGAGGAGGTAGAACGCCCCGAGGAAGGCGAGCGAAACCGCTGTGAGGGGAGCGGCGTCGCGGGCGAACCGGGCGAGCGCCGCCGTCCAGTCCCCGCGGCCGAGCGCCCCGGCGGCACGCGGGTCGACCAGCGCGAGTCGGGCGATGTGCCGCACGGAGTGCCACAGGCAGAAGTACACCCCGATGGCGAGCACCGGCGGGACGACGAGGAAGTACGCCCACAGCAGCCCGGTCTCGAGCGCGTCGACCCGCCAGCCCGGGTCGTCGAGGCCCGCCCCCCGGCGGACGCCGAGCGCGAGCGCGGCGATGGTGAGCGCGGCGAACCCGGCCCCGAGCACCAGCCGCGTCCCGGTCCCGAACAGCGGCGCGAGGTCGGCGGCGGCGGCGGTGACCCCGAACCGGCCGACCAGCAGCGCCGCGACCTCGCGGTACTGTTCGGGATACGAGAGGAGCGGAACGAGCATCGGGAGGCCGCCGCGGACGGCGGCCGCGAGCGCGCGCTGAACCGGCGTCCGGAGGTGATCGACCCCCTCGACGGCGACCAGCGCGTAGACGTCGCCCTGTCCCCAGTGGACCCAGGTGATACCGACGAACAGGACGAACGAGGCGACCGGGGCGAGGAGCCACAGCGCGAGGTACGCACCCCCGAGGAGCGCGTAGAGCGAGCCGACGAGGAGCATCCCCCGGTAGGTGGGCGGCTCCCCCCGGGAACGCTCGAGCGCGAGGTGGTCGACGGCCCCGTGTGGCAGCCCGAGGACCGCGACCGAGACCGCGAGCGGGAGGTACTGGACCTCCAGGGGCACGGACACGCCCAGCAGGAAGGGGACCAGAAGCGCGACGTGGACGGCCCACGCGGGGCGGACGGCCACCGACCGGAGGGTCTCGCGCGTGTGACCGTGACCGGCCGTGCTCAGGCCCATCGCCGGACCACCCACTCCCAGAGGACGAGCCCCTGGACGACGAACAGGTTGGTCAGGAGGAAGAACGCGGCCTCCTCTATCGGCAGGCCGAGGAGCGGCACCTCGAGGCCGGTCGTGTACCGGTCGGAGATGTACCAGATACCGTCGCCGATGGCGAACCGGTCGACGAGCCAGAGGTAGAGCGTCGGGACCCCCACGCCGGCCAGGACCGTCCGCCAGCGGTCGAGCAGGTAGGTCCAGCCGAACCCCCACTGGAGCGCGAGGACGGGACCGGCCCAGACGAACAGCGTCCCGAGGTAGAACCCGGGGTCGCTCGAGGCGAGCCACCACCCGGACAGCGAGACCGCGCCACCGAGGCCCACGCCGAGCGCCCGCTGTGCGAGCGCGATCCGGAGCGGACCGACATCCATCGGGAGCCGGTAGAGCCAGAGCGCCGTCAGCACCGGCTGGGCGACGAAGAACAGGTACTCCCCGAGCGGGACGGCGAACAGGCGGGCGAGGACGGTCCCCTCGCCGTACCGCCACGCGCCGCGCTGGATGAGGTAGCTGTCCCACGGCGTGGTGTACACCAGCGCCAGGACGGCCATGACGAGGACCCCGAGGGCGCGTGCGTCGACCGCGCGCCCGGCGAGCCGGACCGCCGGGGTCGCCGTCCGCGGCCCCAGCAGGGTGACCCCGCGGGCCGCGGCGACCGCCAGCGCCAGCAGCGGCAGGCCGAGGAACACGAGGTGGAACTGGAGATACGTCAGGGTGGGCATCGAGGTTTCACGAAGAATGTCGCGGTGGTCGTATCAATCCGGCGGCGGTCGCCGGACGATGCGTGGCGGGCGCGACGACCCCACCAACGGGGCCGTCGGGAAGGCGTCAGTCGGCAGCCGCGGCCTCGGAGGCCGAGGCAGCCTGGTCGAGCACGTCGCGGCTCCGGAGCAGGATGAAGCCGAAGCCGACCTTCGCGGACAGGTCGAGAACCATGAACAGTACCGTCTCGACGCCGAGTCCGATGAGGTTGAGCGTCCCCTCCGTGCCGATGATCCACACGATGGGGTACGCCGTCCAGAGGACGATGACCAGGTTGCGGAGCGTGCCGAAGAGGCTCGCGACGTCGCCCGAACGCTGGGCTGCGACCCCGCTGAGGGTCGAGACCAGGTAGTACAGCAGGACGACGAAGAAGCCGCAGCTGATGCCCCACCAGGCGATCCGGGTGGCGCCAGGACTGAGGCTGCTCCCGCCGCCCGTGGCCAGCGCGCCGACGAGCCCGGTGACGATCATGCCGACGTCGAGCCCGATGAGCGTCGCCAGCGTGTTCCGGTCGGCCCCGGCGAGCAGGCCGAGGTCGAGCAGGAGCAACGGCGTGGTGAACAGCCAGTCGGTGTACCTGGCCCAGTAGATCCGGTCGAGGGTGGTCCCGTCCGCCAACTCGACGGAGAGCACGCCGAAGCCCTGGTACATCGAGAAGTACGACACGGCCGCGATGCCCGCGATGAACGTCGTGATTATGAAGAACTCCTGTTTCCGTTCGTTCGTCTCCCCGGAGCCCATCGCGATGAACGCGATGGTCCCGAGGGCCATTCCCAGTGTTCCGATGCCGAGAGCGAGTTGTTCGAGGCTTCCCGACGGTGGTGCTGACATACTGCACTGCGGTCTATGTGTGGCCCCCATATAAGAGTAGGGCCTAGAGCTAAATGTAGATACCTCTTCGCGCCCCGTTCTGGGGGCCTTGTCAGGTAGGAGACGTTACCGGTAATAAGTCTTTCGTGCTCGGATGGGGTTGGCAACCGCTCGCGCGCGCTTGCCGGTACCTCGTCGGAACCCGTCGCCGTCGTCGGCTGACGCTGCCCGGGCCGACAGCACGGGGGGCGCGACCGTCTCGACGACGGGGTGCGAGCCCCCGGGGTGAGGTCGTCCGCCGCGCTCGCCTCACACCACCTCCACCGACTGTCCCGGCCGGGGGGCTTATTCGCTCGCTGGCCGTACGGCCGATATGTCACTCGACCTCACGCCGGAGCAACTCGACCGATACTCCCGGCACGTCATTATGGACGAGGTGGGCCCGGCGGGGCAGGGCCGACTGCTCGACGCCCGCGTCCTCTGTATCGGCGCCGGCGGCCTCGGCTCGCCGGTCGTCCAGTACCTCGCGGCCGCGGGCGTCGGGACGCTCGGCATCGCCGACGACGACGTCGTCGAGCGCTCGAACCTCCAGCGGCAGGTGATCCACGGCGACCCCGACGTGGGCCGGCCGAAGGTCGAGTCCGCCCGCGACTTCGTCGCTCGCCAGAACCCGGACATCGCGGTCGAGACACACGAGACGCGCGTCACGGCCGACGACATCGAGGACCTCATCGGGGACTACGACCTCGTCGTCGACGGCTCGGACAACTTCGCCACCCGCTACCTCGTCAACGACGCCTGCACGCTCGCGGGGGTGCCGTTCGTCCACGGCGCCATCCTCCGGTTCGAGGGGCAGATGACCACCTTCGAGGCCACGGTGCCGACCGGGGACGGGGACAGCGGCCCCTGCTACCGTTGCCTCTTCCCCGAGGCCCCCGAGCCGGGGACCGTCCCCGACTGCGCCACCGCCGGCGTCCTCGGTGTCCTGCCCGGGACCGTGGGCTGCGTGATGGCGACCGAGGCGGTCAAGCTCGTGCTCGACCACGGGGAGACGCTCGACGGCCGGATGCTGTTCTACGACGCCGAGGACATGAGCTTCCGCGAGATACAGGTCGAACCCCGCCCCGACTGCCCGATCTGCCAACCCGGCGGCGTCGAGTCCGTCCACGAGGTCTCCTACGAGCATACCTGCTCCATTGCCGCCGACTGAGGGCGATGTTATCGTCGTACTCGTGCGATTCTCCAGTTCTCCCCGATATACCCGTGTAATACGCTATCTCAGCAATCAATCCTGTACTCTGACCGCTTCTCGCTCGAACCGCTCGCCCGTCCATCGCCAGGAGCGCACCACCGGCTCGTCGCCGCCCAGCGAGACGATGACGTACGAGTAGCCGACCCACGTCGCCTCGTGGGCGTCCACGTCGCTCGGGGCCGGCGGCCCGCGGGGGTGCGAGTGGTAGAAGCCGACCACCTCGTGCCCGTTGGCCTCCAGATCCCGCATCAGCGTCAGCTGTTCGCCAGGGTCGAGTTCGTACCGGGACCGTGGCGCGGCGGCCGCGTTGGTCGCGCGCGCGGCGGCGCTGGCCGTCGACTGGTCGTTGTGCGTGCCCGCGAGCACGCCACACACCTCCGCGGGTGCGCCCTCGCGTGCGTGCGCGACCATGCTCGTCCTGACGGCCGCCGGAAGCCGGAGCATCTACGCGACGGTCCGCGCGAGCGGCCGGACGGCGTCGGTCGGCGGCTCCTCGAAGCAGTCCGGGTGGATCACCCGGGCGAGAAACTCCAGCGTCTCCACCAGCCGCGGCCCCGGCCGGTTGACGTAGTGGTGGCCGTCCATCGCGAACGTCCGGTCCTCCCGGACCGCGGTCAGTTCCGCGAATCCCTCGCGGGCGGTGAGGTCGTCGAGGTTGTCGAACGTCTGGTCCAGTTCGAACCCACAGGGCGCTGCCACCAGCACCTCGGGGTCGTACTCGCGGACCGCGGCGAACTCCCGGGGCCGTGATTCGGCCCCGTGCTCGGCCATACCGTACGTGCCGCCGGCCCACTCGACCAGTTCGGGGACCCAGTGCCCCGCGACCATCACGGGGTCGAGCCAGTCGAGCACCGCGACACGGGGCCGCTCGGCGGCGGGGATGTCGTCGGTCGTCGCGCGGACGCGGGCAACCCGCTCGCGCAGGTCCGCGACCAGGTCGGCGGCGCGGGCCTCCCGGTCGAGGGCGGCGCCGATGCGCTCGATGTCGTCGAACACGTCGCCGACGGCGTGCGGATCCGTCGTGACGACCTCGCAGTCCAGCCCCAGCTCCTCGACGGCCTCGCGGACGAGCACGCGGTCGACGGCACAGACGTCGCAGATACCCTGCGAGACGACCACGTCCGGGTCGAGGGCGGCGAGCGTCCCCGTGTCGAGTTCGTAGACGCCGCCGGCCCGCTCGGCCCGGGCGACCTGCTCGTTGATCTCGGCACTGGTGGCCTCCGGGTCGACGTGCGTCTCGACGACGCTCGGCAGGTTGGCCGCGTCCGGCGGGTGGTCGCACTCGTGGGAGACGCCGACCGGCTCGACGCCGAGGGCGTAGAC